>CAYSPJ010000010.1:28479-48291 GCA_964432875.1 uncultured Phaeodactylibacter sp.
GCGCCCGCAGCGTCACCGTCACCGACGCGGCAGGCTGCACGGCAGTGGCTAGCGTTGATATCTCCGAAGACATCCTGCCATTGACCGCAGCTATCAAGCTGCTGAAAGAAATCAGTTGTTCCTCCGCCTCCGATGCCGCTGTTGCCATAGAAGTTAAAGGGGGTAAAGGGCCGTTCCAATACCAATGGAATGCCGAAGGGATAGCCGATAGACAAGCCGAAGGTCTCGGCCCAGGCGATTATCAAGTAACCATTACGGATATACTAGGTACAACGCAGATTGCCCGGATATCTATTTCAGAACCTGCGCCACTAGTGGCAGAAATAACGAGTACTCAGCCAGCATTCAGCGAAACGACCAGAGATGGCAAAGCCTCCGCCAGCGTACAAGGTGGGATTGGCCCTTATGTTTTTAATTGGAGCAATGGTGCTTCTGGACCGGAAGCCGACGGCTTCCCCATTGGCAGCCACCGGCTCACCGTTACTGATAGCCGGGGCTGTCAAGCCGGTGTCAGCTTCGAAATCACAGAGCGCATCATGAAGGAACTGACCAGCGGCGCGGTGCGCAGTGGCCAGACTATCCAGATGCAAAAATTGCAGTTTGATGCCGATAGCACCAAGCTGCGGGATGATGCCAGGCCGATACTGGATGAGATTTACGTCTTCCTAAAGGAGAACCCCTCTATTGCAGTGGAAATCGGGGGGCACACCAACAACCTGCCTCCGGCTGAATACTGCGACATGCTCTCCACCGCCCGTGCCCGCGCCGTAGCGGAGTACTTGGTAGAGAAAGGCATTGAGCCTGAAAGGGTCTTCTACCAGGGCTATGGCAAGCGCAATCCCCTCTTTTCCAATGCTACAGAGGATGGGCGAAGGCGCAATCAACGAGTGGAAATTAAAATATTGCGCTTGTAAAGCCGCCTAAGCCCGGCTGAGCAGCGTAAAGGATTTGCCGATTTGTTTAGATGGGCCCCATTTAGCAGATTGCCCGGCTAAGGATTTCGGAACTGTTTAGTGGGCGAAAAATGCCTTAATTGCTGTTCCAAAAGGCGTATTTCCGCCTTGGTTTTTCACCGCACTTTTTCACCGAAACCGGACAGTGCATCGGAAGTGCCCAGCACGTAGACTTTGTCCCCTTTGAGGATTTGAGTATCGGGCAAGATATCGGAAATGTAGGTATTACCACGTTCGATTGCAGCGATGGTGATGCCAAAGCGGGCGCGCAGATTTGCTTCGCGCAGGGTTTTGCCCACGATGTCATTCTCTTCATGCTGTACCTTGAGGCAGGTGACGTTGATGTCGGGCAAGCTCAGCGCTGGCATCTGTACGACCGCCAAGTCATTATTGGGGCGCAGGCTCTTGTAACTATTGGTACGCACTTCGTGGATAAAATCCTCGATTTCGTCTTCGGGCACCAAATACTTGTGCAGCACCCGGGTAAAAATTTCAATGGAGGTTTCGAATTCTTCGGGAACTACTTCGCTGGCACCGAGCTCGTAAAGCACTTCCGTATCTCTTACGTAGCGGGTCCGCACGATAATGTGTACGGTATTGCAGATATTGCGGATGTGCTGGACGATTTGCTTAGCCCCAGCCGGGTCCGTAATAGTGACTACAGCTACGCGGGCAGAATAAACGCGCAGGTGCTCAAGCACCACTTCATTGGTGGCGTCGCCAAAATAAACTGGCACGCCTTCCCGGCGGGCCAGTTTCACGTTTTCCGGGTTAACATCCAGCACCACATAAGGGATATTAGCATTGCGGGCAGCTTTGGCCACGTTTTGCCCATTGAGCCCATAGCCAATAATGATGATGTGGTCTTTAAGGCTTTCCACGGGTAATTCGTCTGCCGGGGCTGCATTCAGCCGGTTGGACAAGGCGAGCTTCTCCGGTATGGCTTGCTTCATCCACCATCCAGCAATGGTACCGGCTTTATCCACCACAAAAGGCGTAAGGGCCATCGTCAGGATAGAAGTGGCTAGAAAATACTGCTGCATCACCCCATCCAACATGTCAAATTGCATACCGACGCCAGCCAGGATAAAGGAAAACTCCCCTACTTGGAATAAGGTCAGCGCAGTGATCAGGGTGGTCCGGCGCGGGTACCCCAACAAAAACACGGCCAGGCTGACGACGAAAAACTTGAGCAGGGCGACGATGAACACGAGGAGGAGTATAACCCCCAGGTGCTCGATTAGAAAGCGCATATCGAGCAACATGCCGATGGAGACAAAAAAGAAACTGGTAAAAATCTCGCGCAACGGCAATACGATGCCCGTCGCCTGATAGCTGTATTCTGATTCGGAGATAATCAGGCCGGCCAGGAAAGCTCCCAAAGCTAGTGAAAGCCCCGCTTGGTTAGTCCCCCAAGCCACCACCAAGCAGATGACGATGACGGTGAGGATAAACAACTCCCGGTTCTTCGTCTTGGCTACAGCATGTAAAATGCGGGGAATGAGATAACTGGCCCCATAGAGCACCGCCACTACCACGACGACGGCTTTCAGCAGGAGGAGCCACAGACTGCCGGGCGCTTCGCTTTGCCCCGCAAGCAGGGGCGTGAGCAACATCATGGGCACCACGATGATGTCCTGAAAAATCAAGATACCCAGCGAAATGCGCCCATGTGGGGCATTCGTCTCCCCTTTCTCCTGCAATAGCTTTAAGATGATAGCCGTGCTGCTCAGCGAGACCAGGAAGCCCATAAAGAGCGCCTTATTCCAGTCGTAGCCCAGCAATATAGCGATGAGGAATACCAGCCCAATGGTGCCGCCTACCTGTATCGAGCCCCCCAATAATACTTCCCGTTTGATGGAAGCCAGCGTTTTGAGCGAAAATTCCAACCCGATGATAAACAACAGCAAGATGACCCCTATCTCCGCCATGGTTTCTACCTCATGAACCGCTCTGACCAAGCTCAGCCCATTGGGGCCCGCAATGACGCCGGTGATGAGCAAGCCCAGTACGGAAGGCAGCTTGAGCCGCTGAAACAAATAAATGACTGCGACGGACAAACCTAAAATGACGACGATGTCCTGAAGGATGGGTATTTGCATATAGCGGCTTCTGCTTTTTCGGTTGTGCCGACAAAGGTCTTAACTTTTAGGGACGCTGGCAAGCCTTCTGAACATTTATGGCTCGCAAGCTGAAAAGAAACCTTGCGGATAAGCAGCGCTCAGCCCTTGGCAAACATGACCTTCCACTGGTTTGCCAGTAGGATTAACAACAAAGCATTGCCCAGCAAAGGGATACCGCTTTCCACCAACTCCTCGGGCCGGTTGTCCAGGAAAAAGTGAATCATGAAGATGTTAAAGATAATCGGGAATAGCAGCGCTGCACCAGCTAGGCGGGTACGGGGTATCAGCAGCAAAATACCGCTCAGTATCTGGAAGCCGCCAATCATCTTTAGAAAGCCCGAATGGCAAAACGCGTTGATTACGTTAATATAGTCTATCGGGATAGGCGAATCAGCTGGATAGGCTTTGCAAGGGTTCAGCCAATGCTTGTTAAGCCCTTTGTAGATAAAAAAGCTCGCTAGCGCAAAGCTAATCAGCCAAGTCAATAAGATCTTTGTTTTGTTCATTTTATACTTTTTTAGCATTTACAGGATAAAACGGGTCGCCATAATGGCTGGATTGCCGCCACCAGCTGCCCTTATTTAGATAGATTCTATCTAGCCGCAAAGCTAATCGCACTGAAAGCAAGGCGCAATACCTAATTTCGGCAAAAAACAACTCAAGCATTAGGTAGAGCTGCGCTAATTCAAAATGCTATCCTTCTGCCTTCTCCAAGGGAAAATGCAAGGGGCACCCCAAAATGCTACCCCACCTCATGGAACTCTTGTCATCTTGGTATGGTTATGCCTGTTGATAATGAACGCAGTATAAACTAAACTCAAATTGCTGCCAAAAAAAATGGCTGCTGCTTTGTTTTTTTGCACAGGATGTCTATCTTTGCGTTCGCTTTGGAAAAAAGCATTATAGATGCTTGATTCGGTGACGTGGGTGAGTGGCTGAAACCATCCCGCTTTTTGATGAAAAAGCGGGACTAAACCGACGTACTCTAACAGGGTACCGCGGGGTCCAAGCCCACTGTCATCTTGTTGATAGTTTTTCAGTTTTACCCGGTGACGTGGGTGAGTGGCTGAAACCATCCCGCTTTTTGATGAAAAAGCGGGACTAAACCGACGTACTCTAACAGGGTACCGCGGGGTCCAAGCCCACTGTCATCTTGTTGATAGTTTTTCAGTTTTACCCGGTGACGTGGGTGAGTGGCTGAAACCACCGGTTTGCTAAACCGACGTACTCTAACAGGGTACCGCGAGTTCGAATCTCGCCGTCACCGCTTTATAGTTTTTTTTCGGGGTGTAGCGCAGTCCGGTTAGCGCACCTGCTTTGGGAGCAGGGGGCCGCAGGTTCGAATCCTGCTACCCCGACGAAATAAAAGCCTAATTAATTGTTTGCCAATTGATTAGGCTTTTTCTTTTGGTAAAATCATCGCCAATGGCCCGAGTGGTTAATCCTCGTTTGCCAAAACAAAGAAAGATAGCGGGTGTTTTTAGGGGGATACCCTGACGGGTATGGCTTTACTCCTGTAATTAAAGCAGTAATCATGGCAGAATTGGACAAAGTGCGGATCGATAAATGGCTGTGGAGCGTGCGCATCTTCAAATCCCGCACTATCGCTGCTGATGCGGCGAAAGAAGGCAAGGTGAAAATAGAAGGCAAAGCAGTGAAAGCTTCCTATATGCTGCAGCGCGGGGAAGTGATAGAAGTAAGGAAAAATGGCTTCAACTTTCAATATAAAGCAGTAGAGCTCATTGAAAAACGAGTGGGTGCCCCCATTGCGCAGCAATGCTATGAAGACCTCACCACCGAGGAAGAACTCAACAAATACAATGCCTGGTTTAAAGGGAAAGCCGCGGCGGAACAGCGCGAAAGAGGGGCCGGCCGGCCAACAAAAAAAGAGCGGCGCACCATCGACCAGTTTAAAAAAGGACTTTACTAAGCTTGATGGGCTTCAAACAGTCAGGCCGTGCCAATTTCGCGAGCGCAAATACCAGATAATCAGCCCGATCATCAAAGCCCAATAGAAAACCTCTGCCGCCCACGCCCAGAGCAGCCCGCCATTCGTGTAATTGACTTCAATGTAAATATAAACCAGATAGAAGACAGCGCAAATCGTCTGGATAATCAAACCATAGAAAGTTGCCCCGGTGCCGGCCATACCGTTGAAAAACACGCTGCCAATCGAAAATAGGGTTAGGATAAGAGTTAGCATCCAGAAAATAGGCTGGGCATCCGTAATGAGCGACATATCTTCAGACCCCAGCAAGGGATAAAGCATCTGTTGGGGGAAGAGCACCACCGGGAGCGTGATCAACATCGTAGCAGCCCAGCTCATCCAGGCTGTTTTCCAGATGATGGGGATGACTGCTTGCCGCTTGCGCTGCCCGATGAAGGTGCTCACCATAGTATTGACTCCAGCCGCAAAACCCCAGGATGGGATGGACAGCACCAGGTAAACCATGCGTACCAAGTTGGTGATAGCCAGTTCACGCTCGCCCAGGTTTTCTACTATTCCGAAAAAAAGGAACCAACTGCCCATGCCTACAAACGCCTGTGCAACAATAGGGACTGCCAAACGATACTGTTGCTTAATGAGCTTCATATCGATGCGTGGGAACTTAAAAAGCCGGTAGGTCCTTGCCTGCTTATCAAACAGGATGTAGATGACGAAAGCAAGGAAAGCCACCCCTTCGGCGATAGTACTAGCCAAGCCAGCACCGGCAATACCCATGGCCGGAAAACCCCAATGGCCAAAAATCAGCGCATAATCCAATACGATATTTACTACGCCGAGGAGAATGGTGTCAGCGATAATGAAATTCGTCCGTGCGACGCCCGTATACAGAGCGATGATAGCCACACCGACATAGCTAAAAAACACCCCCCAGGAACGGGTATCCAGGTATTCCAGGCTTTTGGCAAAAATCAGGGGGGAATCCACCAGCATGCTGAATAAGTAGTAGCTGCCATATTGCATGAACAAGAACATGACCAGCGCCAGCCCAGCTTCAAAATAAACCATGGAATAAAAGGTGCGTCCAATCTCCTGAAGCTGCCCCTCCCCCATCCGGCGGGCGATCATAATCTGCCCGCCCCGAGAAAACCCATAGCCGATAGCCGCCACTACCAGATAAAATACGCCGACGAAACCGATGGTAGCAAAATCTTCTTCGCTGAGGTGGTATAAAAAGACGCTGTCGCTCAGCGCAATAACGTTCTGAGCGGCACTGCCGAGCATGATGGGAGCAGAAATAGCAAGGATTTGCCGATAGCTTGTTCTGAGGCGCATACGCAAATGTAGGCAGCCAAAGCGATGCTTCAGCATGATTGATGCTTTTTTTTGTGCCCTCCTCCAAATGAGCGCCAATTGCGCATAGGCACGGCCACACGGCATGACGGAAAGAGCAAACTGATTGGGGCGTTACATTTCTGCTTCAGCTTGCAAAAGCCGCCAAGCTTTACTATCTTAACGCCCGCAAAATCCAAAGTAAAACAAGGCCAGAAAATGGCATTTCACAACAAAAAACAAATCAACATGGACCAACGATTGTCGCTAATTGCTATGCTTGGCTTATCAATAAGCTTGGTGCTGCAAACCGCTTGCAGCAAGATGCCGCCCCCTACGCCGATGGACCTGGCCCAAGCCCCGCTTATCCCCCGTCCGGTTTCCCTGGAAGCAACGGGCAGCTCTTTCCGCCTGACCGATAAAACGGCCATTTACGTGCCGGCCGGCGAACCAGAACTAGAACGCCTGGGCCAATACCTGGCCGCCCTGCTGAATCCAGCAACAGGGCTGGCCATGGCGGTGAAAACAACCGATCAAGCCCCCGCCGCTGGCCATATTTCCTTGTTGCTGACGGGTGATGAACCACAGCTTGGGGAAGAAGGTTATGAATTGGTTATTTCTAATGAAGGGGTGAGCCTACGTGCAGCACGGGCGGCGGGCTTGTTTTATGGCATCCAAACCTTCAGGCAATTGCTGCCTGCGGCTATCGAACGGCAAGAACAGCAAGAAGGCCCCTGGGAAATCGCCAGCGGGACCATCCGCGACTACCCCACCTACGCCTACCGGGGGGCTATGCTTGATGTATCCCGCCATTTCTTTGGCCTGGAGGACGTGAAGCGCTACATCGACCTCATGTCGCTATATAAACTGAACACCCTGCACCTACACCTCTCCGATGACCAGGGTTGGCGCATTGAAATCAAATCCTGGCCTAAACTGACGACAATCGGCGGCAGTACACAGGTCGGTGGCGGCGAAGGGGGGTACTACACCCAAGAACAATACCGGGAACTCGTACAATACGCCCGCGAGCGCTACATCAACGTCATCCCTGAAATCGACATGCCCGGCCACACTAATGCAGCCCTGGCTTCTTATGCAGAACTCAACTGCGATGGCCAGGCCCGGGAGCTTTACACGGGGATGGAGGTAGGCTTTAGTACGCTTTGCACCACTAAGGAGATTACCTACCAATTCATTGATGACGTATTCCGAGAATTGGCTGGCTTGACCCCTGGCCCTTACATCCACATTGGAGGTGATGAATCGCATGTGACTCCGTTGGAAGAATACATCCCCTTCATCGAGCGAGCCCAACAAATTGTAGCTGCACATGGCAAGCTGGTTATCGGCTGGGATGAAATCGCGCATGCCCGCCTTACCCCCGGCACGATTGTGCAGTACTGGGCTAAAGCGGAAAACGCCCAAATGGGTGCTGCGCAAGGCGCAAAAGTGCTCTTCTCTCCCGCGGCCAAAGCCTATCTAGACATGAAGTACGACTCTACCACCCAGTTGGGGCTCAAGTGGGCAGGCTATATCGAAGTGGATAGCGCCTACCTCTGGGACCCCGCCAAACTGGTCGAGGGTATCTCGGGGGACAATATCCTGGGTGTGGAAGCTCCGCTTTGGACCGAAACGCTAACAACGATAGCAGAGCTAGAATACATGGCATTCCCCCGCCTCCCCGGCATCGCAGAAATCGGCTGGTCGCCTGCTGCCGCCCGTCAATGGGAGGATTACCGGCAGCGGCTGGGCAAACAGAAAGGGCGCTTTGAAGCGCTGGGGATCAATTACTATCCGTCGAAATTGGTGCCCTGGGAAGATTGAGTTGCGGCACCTCGCGGCGGTTCGCCGCGCTTCTTCTTTAGCCCTCCAGAAAGATGTAGCGCGGCGAACCTCGCGCTGTTGTCAAAAAAATGTCAAAACCTGCTGAAATAAAATGAAAAAAAATTAAGAACCTTTTAACATTTATGCCCAATTTTATACCTTTACCCGCTGCAGTTGCACTCAATAGTGCTTATAAAGCTAACCGAACCAAGAAAAATGATTGCCTTTGAGCAGTTTCATAAAGATGTTTTTATTGTTTTGAAGGGTGTAAATCCTTCTTAATAACAGTCGGGTGATTTATTACAAGAGCGAAGTGATTAATGACTTCGCTCTTTGTTTTTTCACAAAACGAACAAAACCAATTTGCCATGACCGAGATGTTCCAGCTAAGCTACCTGGATATTGGGATTATGATCGCCTATGCCGTACTGATTATCCTCTACGGCTTGTATCACGCCAAGCGCAAATCGTCTGAGGAATACTTCCTGGCCGGCCGCAACATGGTCTGGCCCATCGTGGGCATTGCGCTATTTGCCGCCAACATTTCGAGTTCAACACTGGTGGGCCTGGCCGGAGATGCCTTCAAGACCAACACCCATGTTTACAACTATGAATGGCTAGCGGCGGTCATCCTGGTCTTTTTCGCCATCTTTTTTCTACCGTTCTACTTACGCTCCAAGGTTTACACGATGCCGGAGTTCCTGGAGCGGCGCTACGACGGACGTTCGCGCTATTACTTTTCCTTTATCACCATAGTTGGCAACATCCTGATTGATACTGCAGCGGGGCTCTACGTGGGGAACATCATCCTGAAAATCATTTTCCCCGAATTGCCGAGCTGGATGCTCATCGTGCTGTTGGCTTTTGCGGCAGCAGCATATACCATACCCGGCGGCCTGAACTCAGTGATCCAAACGGAGGTCATCCAAGCCATCCTGTTGGTATTCGGATCCATCCTGCTCACCTATTTTGCCTTTAGCGAGGTAGGCGGCTGGAGCGGCTTCATTGCCGGGCTGGATGAGATGGCAGCAGCTGGCCAGCTGGTAGAGGCCACGCCAGGAGTGCAATTGGAGAACGCCCGAGAAGTGCTCAGTTTGGTACGGCCAGCCAATGACGAATTCATGCCCTGGACGGGCCTGCTGGTCGGTGCGCCCATCCTCGGTTTCTACTTTTGGGCCAACAATCAGTTTATGGTGCAACGGGTGCTAGGTGCCAAAGACATCAACCACGGCCGTTGGGGTGCGCTCTTTGCGGGCTTGCTCAAGCTGCCAGTGATCTTCTTCATGGTCTTACCGGGCACAGTTGCTATTCTGCTATATTCCAATCTGGATGTTTCTTTCCTCAACTATAAACTGCCCGCCGGCGAGGTCTGCGCCAGCCTGAAGGACTGCCCGAATATGACCTACCCGATCTTGCTGTTCAGCCTGCTGCCCAAGGGGGTATTGGGGCTGGTGCTGGCGGGCCTGCTGGCTGCCATGATGTCAAGTGTTTCGGCCACCTTCAACTCTGCCTCTACCCTCATCACGATGGACTTTGTGCAAAAACTCAAACCTGGGTTGACCAGCAAGCAACTGGTGAAAGTCGGGCAATTCGTAACCCTGGTGCTGGTCATCCTGGCCTCGCTTTGGGCTACCCAAATCGACAAAATCGCCGACACGCTCTGGCTGTACCTGCAAACCGTGCTGGCCTTTATCTGCCCGCCAGTCGTTTCGGTTTTCATCTTGGGCTTGTTCTGGAAAAGGGCCAACTCAAAAGGGGCCTTCTTCAGCCTGATTGCGGGCTTTTTCATAGCGCTGCTGCTGGTGGCAGCGGCCGTCATGTCCACTACTGCTGCCAAAGCCGGCTTGGAGCCAGCCAATTGGGCAGCATTCCTCTCAGGAGTACACTTTTTACACATGGCCTTCTACCTGTTCCTGGTTTGCCTGATTATCCATGTCTTGGTCAGCTTGGCTAGCGCGCCGCCAGAGGCGCATAAAGTTGAGGCTTATACCTGGAACCGCAGGCTGTTTGCCGCTGAAACGAAAGAGCTGCAGGGTTTGCCCTGGTACCAGAACTATCGCATCCTGGCGATTTTCCTGCTCCTCGCAACTGCGGTGATCGTGGGGTATTTCTGGTAGGAAAGAAGCTGTAATTGAGCTCGTGTCTAGTGCTTTATTTTAAGCAGAAGCCCTATGGAATCTTGCGGTAGCAATTCCATAGGGCTCGCTGCTAATCAAGGGGTAGCCCCTCCGGGGCGCAGTTGCCTATTGCTCAAAAAGCTCCATAAACAAGGGAGTTAGCGCCAATCCTGCCAGTATCATCAGGCCAATCACCAGCATAGCCATCATGAAATAAAAGGCCAGGCGGTCCATCTTTTCCGGTTGTGTTGCCATTGGTATCAAATTTGAATATTGTGATTGAGCCAGGTCGGTCAGACTCTTCAAAATGAGCGCCACCTCGGCTTCTAATACCAGAATGACTGACGCACCCTCGTTGGGCCACTAGCTTCGTGATTATTTTTTTATTATCTGCCATCAAGCCTAAAAAAGCTGCCCAAAAAGTCATAAGCCGTGAAAAATGTTTAAATTTAGCGCTAAATAACCAAGCAAAGCATCGTATCATGTCAGAAAAACGCAAAGTATTCCGGATTGGGATTGCCATGGCTGGCGCTGTATCTGCTGGTGCATATACGGCGGGGGTCATGGATTATTTGCTGGAGACCCTTTCCAAATGGGAAAACGCTAAAGAGCGCAACCAGCAACTAAGCAAAGACGACCCGCGCTATGACCCCTCGGTGCCAGATCATGACGTGATCATTGAAGTCATCGGCGGTTCTTCCGCCGGGGGCATGACAGCGGCAATTACCGCCTTGTCACTCTTTGAAGGCCTACGCCCGGTGAACAAAGACAACCCTGACAAAGAAGGCAATAAACTCTACGACGCCTGGGTCAGGCTCAACGATGAATACGGCGACGGCAAACCAACCCTGCTGCAGATGTTCCAAACCGATGACATCTTCGACGAAGACGGGGTGGTTTCCATCCTCAATTCCAAGCCGATCGATGCCATTGCCCAAAGAGCCGGCAACCTCAGCCGGATCAACAAACTACCAGACTATATCTCACCCAGCCTGGAGGTCATCCTGACCATCACTAGCCTGCGAGGTATCCCTTTGTCTATCAGTTTTTATGAAGAAGCTAAAAAGCTGCGCAGCATGGGCAAAGAGCCCAAGCCTGCCCATAAGATGAACTTGCACAAAGGCATCGCCCACTTCCGCGTACTGCAGGATGGCCAGGGCCTACCCAGCCATATCATCCCTTTGCGGCCCGAATCGGAAGCCGACAAGCAAGCGCTGCTCGATAGCGCAATCGCCACTGGCTCTTTCCCCTTTGGGCTGGCACCTCGCCAATTGCGCGGCATCCCTACCCCCTACGTCAAATCCATGGTGCAGCGCATGTTTGCCAAGTCGGTGCAAGGCAATGAAAGCAAAGGGGAAAAGATCGCTTCCAACAGTCTGAATATCGGAGTAGAAGGCCCTGATTTCAACTTCTTTGCGGTTGATGGCGGCGCGGTCAACAATGAACCCTTTGGAGAGGTTATCCGGGCGCTGGATGAAAAAGGCATCGACCTGGAAGAAAAGAACTACGCCATCCTGATGATCGATCCTTTCCCGAATTTTGAGCCGGAAGAGGAAAAATCGCGCGATAGGCCCCCCAAGCTAATTGAGCTCGCGCCCAAGGTGCTCGGCGCTATCCGCGGCCAGGCGATGATGAAAGAAGGCGACCTCATCGAGGGCCTTTCCGAAAACCACACCCTGCGCATGGTCTTCCCTTCCCGCCGCAACGGGGAGGAGAATGACCCTTACCCGATCTGCTGCGGTGCGCTGGGTGGATTTGGCGGCTTTTTTTCCCGAGAATTTCGCGAACATGACTTCGAGCTGGGCCGCCGCAATTGTCAAAGCTTCCTGCGCAAACATTTCTGCATCCCGCTCGAAAGGGCAGAAACCATGTCCGTTTTTGAAGGCTGGGATGCTGACGACCCGCGCCACCGACGCTTTTACAGCAAGGACTCCAATGGCTACCCGATTATTCCGGATATGGACTACGACCCCGTCAGATTGGGGGATACCCAATTGGTTTATCCGGAGAAAAAGGGCATCACCCCAGAAGAAATCTTTGCATTGGAACCCCCACTCTATAACCGCCTCAAAGAAGTACTCATCAATATTGATAAATACGACAAGCCCGAAGTCACGCGCGAAACCCGGGATATCAACCGGCAGGTCGAATCGATCATGCGGAAACACTATCGCATTTCTACCTGGAAACAAATACGCAGTGACCTGTTCGGCTATAGCGGCAAATTGATGTGGAAGTACATCGGCTCGGCAAAACTAGCAACCATGTTTACTCGGAGTGCTATCCGGAGCATTTTGACGGACTTCAAGAGGCAAGGCTTATTGAAAGACGACAAGTAAACGGGTCAAAGTTGAAATAAAACACCCCCCGGTGGGCAATAGAATGTAGCCTTAGCTCATTTTGGTAGAAAAATACTATGATGCGTTTCTTGTTAATGATTGGCGCTTTGGCTTTTGGCACTTCCGTGTTTAGCCAGGCGGAATTTGGCTGGGGCCTGGAAATTCACCCCAATTTCTCCAACCGCCGGCTTATCGTGCAGCCCTCCGTCTCCAGAGATGATGTAAGAGCGCTGGAAGCCCTGGAGACAGCCCGCCCCTCTTATACGGCCGGCTTGTTTGCCCAATGGCGGGGCGATCGCGCCGGATTTCAGACCGGCCTGCGCTTTGTGAATACTGGCTACCGCACCATCCGCGCCAATATCGCGCCCGAAGACAACCCGCCCCTGGGTGCAGAACAGAAGCGCAATGATTACCAAAATTTCTTTTTGGAAGCTCCGGCTGAAATCTTGTTCTTTCATCAATTAGATGACAAAAACCACTTTTTCTTCACGATTGGTTTATCGTTAGCCTACAACTTAGCTAATTATGAGCGTGTCATTTTTTATGATGGCGAATCTCGCCAGCCCCGGCGCGAAAGCATCGATAAAGGTGATTTTGTCAATCTTCACTACAACTTTCTTTCCGGCATGGGCTGGGAGCACCAATTTAGTGACGGCTTTGCCCTGGTGCTTCAGCCCACCTTCCAGTTCTGGCTGAAAAGCCTGCTCCAGGAAGCCGAAGTAAACCGCAACTTGTACTCCATCGGCATCAGGCTGGGGGCTAAGTTTTAGAGCGCTTCCCTCTGTCTGCCTCAATCACACCCCAAGTCCTGCCGGGAGAGGGGGTCGTTATTGGGGAAACACAACCCAGAGAGGGTGCTAGCTGGTTGGTAGCGCATCAGGTTGGGGTCGTAGAGCCCCTTTTCCAGGAATGCCGTGATGGCGTCTATTTCCAGCTCGCTCAAACCCAGCGGTTTAAATTCTGGGTCCAAATAGGAAGCGGAGACGTCAGGGTTCTCCGGAACCCCCGCATTTTTATAGGCGACCACCGCACGGATAGAACGGAAGCTGGCCCCATGCCCATAGAAAGGCGAATCTTTGAGATTGTATAATTGTGGCACTTTAAACTTATACAAGTCCTCCGGCCGGCCAGTGAACCCTGCGCGGCCGAGGTTTTCGGCGGCATCTACCGGCGTTTTAAAAGTATCTTCCGGGCAGTCGAATAAATCCTTCATACCTAGCGCGTGAAACGCCATACTGTTCAAGGCAGGCCCGGTATGGCAACTGACACAGCCCGCTTTGCCGAAGAAAAGCACTGCCCCGGCTTTTTCCAATTCGCTCATAGCTTGCTTATCGCCCTGAAGCCAGCGCTGAAATGGCGCTTGGTTGGATAGCAAAGTGCGCTCATAAGCAGCGATGGCCAAGCCAGCTGTTTCATTGGTATAACGTTTGTCTAAGGGCCAATCGGGGAAAGCCTGATCGAACCACGGCTTATAGCCATAGCCTTCCAGGATAGCTTCATCCACTTTTTGTCCGTGCACCCCCAAGCCGGCAATAGCTTGGGTCTCCAGGCCGTGATAGCCCAAGTGGTTGTTCGCTTTAGGCGTGCCGGGCGTCCAGGCATATTCCGTCCCGATATTGACACCCCTGGCGCCAAACTGCCCGTTCCATAAGGTGGCGATCTGATAAGCCCCGTTCATCGCGGAAGGGGAGCGGATGGGCTGGGCATCCATATTGATGACGCTGTAATCAGCTCTTTTGTAGCGGCCTTCTCCATTGTGCCCAAAGCCTTCTGCACCCTCGGCCAGGCCTTGTACGCGGCCAGCCTGGAAACCGGCAGAGGCAAAATGGCAGGAAGCACAGGAATAAGTGTTTTTGCCGGCCTCATCTTTAGGGTTCTGCCCAATGCCTGTTTCGTGAAACAACATCTGCCCCAAGGCGATTTTATCGATTGATAAGAGGTTGCGCGGATCCTGCGGGATGCGGCCTAGATCATCGCTTTTCGGCAAGCGATAGAAAGCCAGGTCACCAGGAGTGTGTTGCAACAATAGCGCGGTGAGCTCCTCATCAAGAGGGTCTACAAATGGCTCGGGGCTGTCTTTTTTGCATCCAGCAAAAAACAAAGCGGCCAGGAGCATGAGGGCAAAATAGCGATTGTTTTTCATGACTTTAGGATTCTTTTGTTTTACAGGTGCTTATTCGCAAAAAGCAAGAACTTCCCATAAGAAAGTAGGGATGGGAGGTTTTTTACAGGGTCATATACGCAACGAATATAAGAAATGTTACAACAGGTGAGCACCTCTCGCAAATTTTTATCCTGCCGGACAAGACAATGTACGTACAGCGCCTCCCGATCAGGACTCAAAGGGGACACGGCCGCGCGTTTCAATCCCACTGCGGCAAGCCGTTATAACGCTATCTTTCACTCGCCTTCAATGACGAACAAAAGAACTGGCAACCACTAGCTCTTTAGTGCCATGCCCATAGTCGTAGAAGCCTTCGCCAGACTTCAGGCCGAGCTTGCCGGCAGTAACCATATTGACCAGCAACGGGCAGGGCGCGTATTTAGGGTTGCCAAAACCATCGTGCAGCACCTTTAATATATACAGGCAAACATCCAACCCTATGAAATCTGCCAATTGCAAAGGCCCCATCGGGTGAGCCATGCCCAGCTTCATCACCTCGTCGATTTGCTCCACCCCTGCCACGCCCTCAAACAGTGCGAAAATAGCCTCGTTGATCATCGGCATGAGGATGCGGTTGGAGATGAAGCCTGGATAATCATTGACTTCCACTGGCACCTTTTCCAATTTTGAAGCCAGGTTCATGATGATCGCAGTCGTCTCGTCAGTAGTCGCGTAGCCACGGATCACCTCTACCAGTTTCATCAGGGGGACGGGGTTCATGAAGTGCATCCCGATGACCTGACTGGGGCGCTTGGTGGCGGAGGCGATCCGGGTAATCGAAATGGAGGAAGTATTAGAAGCCAGGATAGCGCCTTTGGGCGCATGCTCATCGATATTGTGAAACAGCTTTAGCTTCAGGTCCATATTTTCAGTGGCGGCTTCCACCACCAGATCAGCCTCTTTGACGCCATCGGCCAGGCTGGTTGAAATAGAGATACGCCCCAGCGCCGCTTTCATCTCAACTTCAGTGATTTTTTCTTTGGCCAACATACGGCCCAGGTTTTTTTCGATCTGAGCCATGCCTTTCTCCAGGGCTACATGTGCCACATCGATCATCGTGACGTAATAGCCATGCATGGCGAATACGTGGGCGATGCCGTTGCCCATGGTGCCTGCTCCAATAACTGCTATATTTCTCATTGCTTCAGCCTGGTTTGGTTTCGGCAGCGAAGATACAAAACAATCGTTTGTATTCTTAAAATTGCTGGGGTTTCATTTGGGGGGCACGATAAAAACATTTCATATCTATCTGTTTATCAGAGCGATACAACTTTACCAACATCCAATGAGCTGTTATCCACATGCCATTCCAAGCCCCCCCTCCCAGAATGCAAATCAACTTCAGCGCAGAAAAGCAGTGCCCGTTAGCTTAGTAAGATACTTACATGGAGGAGCGCAGAAAAAATCCCGAAAACTTTTCAACACCCCTTTCATATTTGGATAAATTTCCTCACCTTTGTAGTCCTCCGTAAATGAGTGGGCACAAGACACAACACTTAATAATTTGCGCGAAAAAAAGCAACAGGCATTTGACAATGCCCTATTGCGGCGCTGCTTTATGTACCCAACTTGCTGATACTCTTGGCTTTTAAAGCCGACTAAATTTTTTTTGTTAACTACAGCTATCAACTGGGAATGACTAGAGATCATGCTACAGTCTGGGATAATTGTCTGCAGACGATTCGCAAGAACGTGAACCAACAGAGCTTTAAGACCTGGTTTGAGCCAATCAAGCCGGTGCGCCTGGAGCAGAATGCGCTGACCATTCAAGTCCCCAACAAGTTCTTCTACGAATGGTTGGAGGAGCACTACGTCAACCTCTTGAAGATGACCATCCGGCGTGAGCTGGGTGACAAGGGGCGCCTGGAGTATCATATATTGATGGGCAGCAATGGCAATGGGCATGGTAATGGGCATGGCCATGCTCAGGCAGCACCTAAATATAACCAGGCCAATGGCAAACAGGAAAGCCAGGACGACAGCGGCTATGTTCCAGGCATGGTAGATTACCAGGCGATCAAAAACCCATTTGTCATCCCCGGCATCAAAAAGTTCAAAGTCGACCCTCAGCTCAACGCTAATTACTTGTTTGAGAACTATATCGAGGGCGATTGCAATCGCCTGGCGCGCTCGGCAGGCCAGGCAATCGCCAAGAAACCGGGCGGCACCTCCTTTAACCCCCTGGTCATCTTTGGGGCGGTTGGGCTGGGGAAAACCCACCTGGCACATGCCATCGGCAACGAAGTGCTGAAGTGCCTGCCCGACAAGGCCGTGCTCTACGTATCTTCCGAAAAATTCACTAACCAGATCATCCAATCGATCAAAAATAACGCCATCAATGACCTGGTGAATTTCTACCAGCTCATTGACGTGCTCATCGTCGATGACATCCAGTTTTTAGCCAACAAACAGAAAACTCAGGAGATTTTCTTCCATATCTTCAACCAATTGCACCAAAACGGCAAACAAATCGTACTGACTTCTGACCGCCCCCCCAAAGACCTGGATGGCATGGAGGAGCGCCTCATCTCTCGCTTCAAGTGGGGGCTTTCTGCTGATTTACAAGCCCCCGACCTGGAGACTCGCATCGCCATCCTCGAGGCAAAGATGAGCCAGGAAGGGATCGAAATACCCCAGGATGTAACGGAGTTTATCTGCTACAATATCAAAAACAACATCCGCGAACTGGAAGGCGTGCTGGTCTCGCTGGTTGCGCAGTCTTCTCTAAACCAACAGGAAATAGACATCGAACTGGCTAAACGGGTCATCCGCAACTTCGTGCGCCAAATCAATAAAGAGATTACGGTAGACTACATCCAGAAACTGGTCGCCGAACACTTCGGCTTGGGCGTGGACAAGCTCCAGGGCAAAACCCGCAAGCGCCAGGTGGTCATCGCCCGCCAGTTGTCCATGTACCTGGCTAAAAACCTGACCGACAAATCGCTCAAAGCCATTGGCGAAATCTTCGGTGGGCGCGACCATAGTACCGTCATCTACTCTTGTAAGACGGTGCAAGACTTGATGGAGACCGACACCATCTTTAAGGATACGGTATCGGACTTGGAAAAGAAGATCAAGCTCAGCCTGCATGAGCAATAGCATCACCAGCAAGATTACAGCATGGAGCAGAGCATCGTCTTTATCGCGCTCGGCGTCACGCTAATCCTGTTCGTCTGGGGCAAGCTCCGCTACGATATCGTGGCCATCCTTGCCCTGGCATTCCTTACCGTTTCAGGTATCGTGCCCGCCGAAAAAGCCTTTGCTGGCTTCGGCCATCCTGCAGTCATCACCGTAGCGGCCATCCTCATCGTCAGCCGGGCTTTGCAAAACTCTGGCCTGGTAGATGTGCTGGCCCGCTGGGTGGATCAGGTCGGCGGAGGGCGTACCCTACAAATTGGCCTGCTCTGTGCCCTCGTCACCGTCTCCTCGGCATTCATGAACAACATCGGCGCCCTGGCCATCTTCATGCCCGTGGCGATCCATCTGGCCCGCAAGAACGGCTATTCCCCCTCGCTAGCCCTCATGCCGATCGCCTTCGCTTCGCTCTTGGGCGGCATGACGACCTTGATTGGCACCCCGCCCAATATCATCATCGCTACTTTCCGAGCTGACGTGAACGGGGCGCCCTTCAATATGTTCGACTTCAGCCCGGTAGGTTTTATTACAGCCCTGGCGGGCTTGATCTTCATCGTGCTGGCTGGCTGGCGCCTTTTGCCCCAGCGCCAGGCGCCGAGCGATGCCAAAAACATGTTTGAGATAGACAATTACATCACCGAGGCGATCATTAAGGAGGACTCCAAAATAAAAGGGAAAACCATCATCGAGATGCGCGGCATGATTCAAGCCGAGGTGATGGTGTTAGGCATCGTGCGCAACAACCAGCGCATCCATGCGCCTTCCCCCCAGCAAATGTTAAATGCCGGAGATATTTTGATTTTAGAAGCCGATACTGACGATTTGAAGCATTTCATTGGAGTAGCAAAAGTGGAGCTCGTGGGCAGTCAAAAGCTGCGTAAAGAGGCCGAAGGTTCAGGCGACATCCAGACGATGGAAGCCATTGTACAGGACAACTCGCCCCTGGTCGGCGAAAATGCCATCAGCATGCAAATCCGCTCGCGCTACGATGTCAACCTGCTGGCCTTGGCGCGGCGTGGCAGGCAGATTATCCAGCGTATTGGCCATGTGAACTTCAAAGCAGGAGATGTATTGCTGCTCCAAGGGCGGCGAGCCAATGTCCAGGAAGCCATCAACAGCCTCTACTGCTTACCACTGGCGCAACGAGGCATCAGTATTGGCAAGCCCCGGCGCACGGTTTTGTCCCTCCTCATCTTCGCTGCCGCCATCCTGGCGGTCATGTCTAACTTGCTGCCGGTCGAGCTGGCTTTTACGCTCGCCGCCACCGTGATGGTTATCCTCAGGATGATCCCTTTACAGGAGTTGTATGCTAGCATCGATTGGCCCGTTATCGTGCTGCTGGCCGCCATGATACCCGTTGGCATAGCCTTTGAAACCAGCGGCGGGGCCGATTTAGTGGCTAAACAGGTTTTGGCCTGGGGCCAACAGTACCCCCTATGGGCCGTACTCGGCATTGTGATGCTTTCCACCATGCTGCTCTCGGCGGTGATCAATAATGCCGCTACTGCCGTATTGATGGCCCCCATCGGCATCCACATTGCGCGCGAGCTGGGCACTTCCTCCGACCCTTTCCTCATGGCAGTCGCCATCGGCGCATCCTCGGCTTTCCTAACCCCAATCGGCCACCAGTCCAACACCCTGGTCATGGGCCCCGGCGGCTATAAATTCGGCGATTACTGGCAACTGGGGCTCCCGCTCACCATCATCGTCACCACCATCAGCATCCCATTAATTTTATTTTTCTGGCCACCTTGAAATGTTTTTTCTTTATCTTTGTTGCCACAAAAATGGAGATGTGCCAGAGTGGTTGATCGGGCCGCACTCGAAATGCGGTGTACCCGCAAGGGTACCGGGGGTTCGAATCCCTCCATCTCCGC
>CAYSPJ010000010.1:48391-52765 GCA_964432875.1 uncultured Phaeodactylibacter sp.
AATCCCTCCATCTCCGCCAAAATACCCGTTTAAAACACTTAAAATCAGCGTTTTACGCGGATTTTTTTTTGAAGTGTGCAGCTTTTTGTGTCTGTTTTGGGCGATTTTAGTGCGAAAAAGCCCAGCGGGAATGCCGCGGCGCCCTCCAACTCTTGCTAATCTGCCCCTCCCCTGCACACGGATTAGCCGCCCGCCAATCCGTGCGCATCCGTGAAATCCGTGGCTATACCTTTGGGCGTGCGCAGCGCATGTTGCCGTTGTTTTTTATACCCTCCGTCGAAAATATCACTACGTTCAGCTGGAAAGCCCTATTTTCGCCATCGAAACATTCACTTTCACTCCTTTAAAACCTGAATCACGATGAAGAAGGCATTTGTATTATGCTGCGCATTATTAGCACTGACGGGGCTGCAAGGCCTATATGCTCAAACCGCCGAAGAAATTATTGAAAACTACCTGGAGAACATCGGCGGCAGGGAAAAGCTAGCGGCGCTGAAATCCGTAAAGATGACCGCCAAAGTCAAAGCCCAGGGCATGGAGCTGCCGATCAGCATGTACCAGAAAGCCCCCGGCAAGCAGCGCATGGACCTCATCTTCCAAGGCCAGAAGATCACCCAAATGTGCTTTGATGGCGAGCAAGGCTGGTCCACCAATTTCATGACCATGGAAGCCGAAAAATGGGATGCCGAGCAATCTCTGGTGATGCAAACCGAGATGGATTTCCCCAACCCCTTCCTGAACTACAAAGAAAAAGGGCACACTCTTTCACTGGAAGGCGAAGAAACCATCGAAGGGGCCGAATGTTACAAAATCAAAGTAGTCAAACAACCCATCGTAATCGATGGCCAAAGCGAAGAGAACTTCAGCTTCCATTACTTTGACAAAGAATCCCTGGTGCCCATCATGCAAAGGGATTTTGCTAAAGTTGGCCCGATGAAAGGCCAGGCTAGCGAGACCTACTTCAGCGATTATCAAGAAGTAGCAGGCGTCTATTTCCCCTATTCCGTGTCTCAGAAAATGAATGGCCAGAGCATCTTCGCCTTTAGCGTCGAGGAGCTGACCGTCAATGAAGAACTGGAAGATGCCATGTTTGCTTTCCCGGAAAAGAAATAAGCCAAAGTCATTCACCCTACGCCCGCACGAGTACCTCGGTGCGGGCGCAGGGCCCTACCACCCTCCTACCCTAACTTACAATCCTTTTGCGATGATACCACGTCTTTTTACGCTTATGCTGCTGTGTTCAGCATATTTTTCCTCCTTTAGCCAGAGCCTGGAAGGCCTCAAAGGCGATGCCCTCTTCGGCAGCATGCGCGCGCGCCACATCGGGCCGGCCATCATGAGCGGCCGAGTGAGCGATCTGGCAGGGCACCCCACCAACTCCCGCATCGTCTATGCCGGGGCAGCCGGCGGAGGGGTCTGGCAGTCAACTGATGGGGGCGTTACCTTCAAGCCCATTTTCGAAGATTACCCCCAATCCATTGGCGCCATCGCCGTATGCCCTAAAAATCCGGACAACGTCATCTGGGTAGGCACCGGCGAATGCTGGGTGCGCAACAGCGTCTCAGTGGGCAAAGGATTATACAAAACAGCCGATGGCGGGAAAAGCTGGAAGTTGATGGGGCTGGAAAACTCCGAGCGTATCAGCAGCGTACAGATCAACCCCAACAACTCGGACGAAGTGTACGTAGGCGTGCTGGGTGCCCTGTGGGGCGATAGTGCGGAGCGCGGCGTTTATAAGACCACCGATGGCGGTGCCAGCTGGGAAAAGATACTCTACGTCAATCCTTCCACCGGTTGTGCTGACCTGACCATCGACCCGCAAAACCCCAACATCCTCTACGCTTCCTTCTGGGAGTTCCGCCGTAGCGCCTATTCCTTCAATTCCGGGGGCGAACATAGCGCCTTGTATAAAAGCACCGATGGCGGCGCGTCCTGGAACAAGATACACCAGGGCTTCCCTAGCGGCAAGCTCGGCCGTATCGCGGTGGCCATCGCTCCTTCATCCCCGGGCGTCCTTTACGCCGTGATTGAATCGGAGCAGAACGAAACTAACGGATTATATCGCTCCCAAGACGGGGGTGCCTCCTGGGAGCACCGCAATAAAGATTTTGAACTCACGGTGCGCCCGTTCTACTTCTCCCGCATCGTCATCGACCCTAAAAACCCCGACATCGTCTGCAAAGCTGGCTTGTACGGCTCTATCAGCAAAGATGGCGGCAAAACCTTCCGCCAGATCTCCAGTGGCGTCCATGCTGATATCCATGACTTCTGGTTTGACCCCAACGACTCCAACCGCCTTTATCTAGGCTGTGACGGTGGCGTTTACCGCTCCTGGGACGGCGGCACCGTCTGGGAGATGGTTAAAGGCCTGCCCTTTTCGCAGTACTACCACGTCACCCTCGACAACCGCCAGCCTTATTGGGTCTATGGCGGCTTGCAAGACAATGGCTCCTGGGTAGGGCCCTCTGCTGCCATCGGCGGCGTAGAAGCCCGCGATTGGATACCAGTGGGTTATGGCGACGGCTTCCGGGTCTATCCTCATCCCCAAGACCCCAATATCTGCTATTCTGAAATGCAGGGCGCCGAGCGGATTTGGCGAGTCGATATCGCCAAGGGGCAAGCTAAAATCATCAAGCCTTACCCTGAAGCGGGCAGCCCCAAACTGCGCTTTAACTGGAATACGCCCATCACGACCAGCTTCCACCAGCCCGACCGCCTCTACGTCGGCAGCCAGTTCTTGCACCGCTCGGAAGACCGCGGCGAAAGCTGGTCTCGCATCTCACCCGATCTGACTACCAACGATCCGGCTAAGCAGCTGCAAGAGGAAAGCGGCGGCCTTAGCGCTGACAATTCGGGCGCAGAAAACCACTGTACTATCTTTGCCATCGGCGAATCTCCTTTGGATGAAAACATCATCTGGATCGGCACCGATGACGGCAACATCCAGGTCACTTTTGATGGCGGCAAGAGCTGGGCCGACGTCACCCCACGCCTGCCAGAGCTGCCCAAGAACACCTGGGCATACCACCTCGAACCAAGCAACTTCGACCGCCAGACGGCTTATGCTGCTTTTGACGGCCACACCCAAAACGATGGCAACACCTATGTCTTTAAAACAACCGATGGCGGCAAAACCTGGGCTTCAATCGCCACCAGCGATATCGAAGGCTTTGCCCGCTGCATCAAAGAGGATTATGTAAACCCCGACCTGCTCTACCTGGGCACGGAATTCGGACTGTATATTACCATTGATGGCGGGAAAAACTGGTCGAAGTTCACCAACAACATGCCTGCCACTGCCGTACATCACCTCGCCCTGCACCCGCGCGATCATGCTCTGGTGATGGCGACCCACGGCAGGGGTATTATCATCCTGGACGACATCACCCCGCTGCGCCAACTGCGGCCAGAAATTGCTGATCAGCCCGTATATTTTTTTGAACGGCCACCCTCGGTCATCAAAGAATCGCCCTCATTTGGCGGCACGGCTACCTTCGGCGAATTTGTTGGCGAAAACCCCTCCTCAGCGGCCCAAATCGTTTATTATCTCAAGGGCCGCCACACCTTTGGCAAAATGTCTCTAGAGGTGCTCGACGCCCAGGGCAACCTCCTCGCCAATTTGGACCCCGGCAAAGCCAAAGGCCTCAACCAGGTATCCTGGAACTACCGTTACCGCATGCCCAAAGTCGCCAAGGCTAAAACCTTGACCTTCGGCGGATTCACCACCCCGACGGTGCCCCCTGGCACCTACATGGTACGCCTGACCAAGGGCAAGGATGTCTATGAAATGCCACTGGTATTGGTACCTGATCCGGAGTCGATTCACAGCGCAGATGACCGCGCTGCACAACACGAAGCAGCCATGGCTTTATACCGCGCCAACGAGGACCTGGCTTACCTGGTGGACCAAATCGATCAGCTGCAAGCGGGGATCGCTGCTGCTCAGAAACAAAAAGTCGCCCCTAAAACGACGAAACTACTGAACGCCTTTGCCAAAGAGCTCGATGCGCTCTACCAAAGCTTGGTGGTGACGACGGGCGATAACTACGTGGGCCAAGCGGAACCGCAACTACGCGAGAAGATCGCCAACCTATATGCCGAAGTGGCGGGCTATGCTGGCCGACCTTCTCCGGCCCAGCTCCAGAACATGCAACTACTCTTGCCTCAACTAGAGGATGCCCAAGGCAAAGTCCAAGGCATGGGCAATAAACTGTCTGAGCTGAATAAGGCGCTCTCCGCAGAGGGCTTGCCCCCCGTAGCCTTCCGCAGCCGGGAAGAATTTATGGCTGCAGACCTTTAGATCAACTCCTCCCGCGCGGAGTATAGATAAAAGGAGCGCTGAGACCTCCCGACTTACCGTCTCAGCGCTCCTTT
>CAYSPJ010000010.1:52865-62183 GCA_964432875.1 uncultured Phaeodactylibacter sp.
GCCGATAATGCCCTCTTGCGGATCTACCCAGTAAGAAGTAGCAAAAGCGCCGCCCCATTCGAAGGTGCCTTCGGAAGGCGGCAGCCGTGCTGCCTCGGCTGGCGTCGCTAAGCCAAAGCCCAGCCCAAACTTCCGGATCCCCAGGTTGAGCTCGCCGATCTGGTTGCTCGTCATCATGCGCACGATAGCAGGGCTGAGGAGGCGCACGCCTTGGTATTCCCCGCCGTTGAGCAGCATTTGTAAGAAAATAGCATAATCGTAAGCGGTGGATGAAAGCCCGGCACCGCCGGAGTAGAAGCTGCCGTTAAATTTAGGGAAATCCGGGTCGAGATTGCCGCCGTCGGGGAAAGGAATAGCTTTCTTCCCCTGATTTTCCGTATGCAGGCGCACGAGCCGCCCGTGCTTTTCGGCAGGCAGATAAAACCAGGTATCTGCCATCCCCAAGGGCTGGAAAATGTGCTGACGGAAAAACTCGTCAAGCGTCATACCTGAAACCACCTCTACCAGATAGCCCAGCACATCCGTATTGAGCCCATAGGTCCAACGCTCTCCGGGTTGGTGCATCAGGGGCAGGGCCCCCAGGCGCTCTATAGCTTCGCCCAGCTTGCTATTCGGAGTGCCCAGGCCGGAGGGGATGCCATGTTTGGCGTAGATCGCATTGGCTTGGGGCGTACCGATGCCAGCATAGCCGATGCCGGAAGTATGGGACAGCAAATCCCGGATAGTAACTTCGCGCTTGGCGGGCACCGTCGTATAAGTAGTATCCGCAGCATTATATTGATCGAGTACCTGTGGCTTGCCGAAGGAAGGAATATATTTGGACAATGGGTCGTCGAGCAAAAAACGCCCCTCTTCATACAGCATCATCACCGCAACGCTCGTAATGGCCTTGGTCTGAGAAGCGATGCGGAATATGGCATCCGGCTGCAGCGGTTGGCGGCTCTCCAGATCGGCGTAACCAAAAGCCTGGTGATAGACAATCTTGCCGTGCCGAGCTACCAGCGCCACGGCGCCGGGGATGTAGCTGCTATCCACGTATTCCTGCACCACGCGGCCGATGCGTTGCAGCCGTTCGCTGCTCATTTTCACGGATTCTGGCGGTGCTTCCGCCAGCGGCTGGGCAGCGACAAAAAGAGCCAACATCATAAAGGCGCTCAACAGTAAATGATTCTTTTTCATGCGCTTGGTGGTTGATTATTGATGAAGCGGTAAAAGTAGAGATTTGTTTTGTTTTATAGCTCCGGCAAGGGCCTACAAATATATCAGCCTCTTTTCTCAGGAACTCCCTATCTTTACGAAAGCAAACAAATACCACCAAATATGAACTACAGAAAATTTGGCCATACCGAACTCAACGTAAGCGAAGTAGGCTTTGGCGCCTGGGCCATCGGCGGGCCAGCTATGGCGGGCGATATGCCAATCGGTTGGGGCGATGTTGATGACATCACTTCTGAAAAAGCCTTGGAGCGCTCCTACGAGCTCGGCATCAATTTCTACGATACGGCCGATTTTTATGGCTTCGGCCATTCCGAAGCCCTGATCGGCAAGGTATTTGGCAACCGACCGGATGTCCTGGTAGCCACCAAAGTCGGCCAACGGTTAGCGTCTGACGGCAGTGTCTATAATGATAGTTCCAAAGCACATATCCTGAAGGCTTGCGAGGAGAGCCTGCAGCGATTGAAACGCGATACTATCGACTTCTATCAACTGCACATCGCCAAAAAAGCTGATTTGGAACAAGGGGGATGCGTCGAGGCGATGGAGCAGCTCAAGCGCGAAGGCAAGATCCGCTACTGGGGCTTATCGCTGAATACGTACAACCCGCATCCAGAGGCCGATTACATGCTGGAGAACCAATTAGGAGATGGCTTTCAGCTCGTGCTCAATGTCATCAACCAGGAAAGCTTGGGTATCGTGGAGCAAGCGCAGCGCCTGGGTTATGGCATCATCGCCCGCATGCCCCTGCAATTCGGCTTGCTGACTGGCAAGTTCACCAAAGAGACCCGCTTCGCCCCTGACGACCACCGCTCCTTCCGCCTGCCGCCCGACATCCTGGCTGAAGCGCTGGATGCCCTGGAGCCAGCCTGGCCGCTGGCCGCAAAATACGGCATCTCTAAAACGGAGCTGGCTATGAGCTTCATCCTCAGCTTCGAAGGCGTCTCGACGGTCATCCCCGGCATCAAGACCCCGGCGCAGGCGGAGCTGAATACCCACGGCATCACCCGCTTGGCACCTGAAGACCGCCACCAGCTCTGCTCGCTGTATGCGCCGCGGTTTAGGGAGGTTTTGTTTAAAATGAAGTAGTCAAAAAGCCTCTTTCCGAGCAACGATAAGGTGGTAATCAAAGATACGGCCCCGCTTCAGGCAACTCGTGCTATGAAGCACCAGCCCGCGGCTCTCCAGCATCGCCTGATACTCTGCCAGGCTATGCTGCTGCGGGTGCAGGATATCGCCCGGCAGCAGTTGGAAGAGCCTTTTGAGCAGTTCGTGCCGGTGGGCATCCACCGAGAGGACTAGCTGCCCGCCTGCTTGCAGGCATTGGGTTAGGGAATCCAGCGCAGGCCCCAATTCGGCTACATGGTTGATAACATTTAGACAAAAAACGGTGTGGTATACCGGCCCGGGCCTAAACTCCTCTAGCGGCAGCCCGATGAAGCGCACCTGGGGGTAGTCCTTGGGTTGAAAGTGAGGCAACGCTGCCTGATAACGCGGCAGCAGCGGATCCAGGGCATCCACCTGTTGTTCCTTCAACACGATAAAAATGCCGGCTGGCCCACAGCCCGCATCCAGTACCTGCTCGCCTGGGCGCAGGCTGACCGCAGCAGCCTTCAGCACCCGCTGCCAGTAAGCAGCCTTGCGCTCCAGGTAAGACTGGGGCTCTTGCCGGCGCAAATAAGCCCGCCACCAGCGTATTTCTGCCGCCTGAGCTACTTTCCAGCGCATATTCATAGCACAATATTTGATAAAGCTGAATAGATTTCCTACTTTTGAAACCGAATCAAAAGTACTGGTTTGCCATTATAATGCCATCATAAAATACTACTATGCTTTTTTCCGTCGGGACCAAAGTCCGTTTCCTGCATTCCAAGGATGAAGGCGTTATCACCGCCTTGCTCGACAATGGCATGGTCAATGTATTGCTGGCCGGCAGCAATTTTGAAATCCCCGCCTTCATCGATGACCTGGCCCGCGCTGAAGACTACCGGGATGGATCCCCCTCGGTGAAAGCTAAAATCGTCAAAGGGCCTTCTCCTACGCCAGTACCTACGCCGCCGCCGCCAGAAATCGAGAGCCAATATACGATCTTAAAAAGCCTGGGCATCCAAGTGGCTTTCGACCCCGTCCTGCGGCCTGATGGCCAAGCGGAAAAGTACCGCATCTTCTTGCTCAATGATACCCGCTATGATTTGTTGATCACCTTTGAGCTACATCTGAAAGAACGCCTGGCCCTATCGCGCAATAGCAAGCTACCTCAAATGTCCACCCTCGAGCTCGGGGAATTGCTTTTCGACCAGCTCAACGACGGCCCGGCCATCGAGCTGGATTGCTGGCGCATCACCACCCAAGGCACGGGCCGCCGCTTGCACAAGAGCCTGCGCATCAAACCCAAGCAGTTTTTTAAAAATGTGCGCACCGCCCCTTTGCTCAACCGCCAGGTACACCTCTTCCGCCTTTTTGAAAACCTGGATGAACACCAAACCCCGGCTTCTGGCGATGAAGGTTTAAAAGACTACACCAAACGCCTGACTAAACCGGCGTACACCTATAACACCATAGATGTGCGCGAGCGCATGCCCCACGAGGTTGTCGAATTAGCTGAATTTATCCCCGAAATCGACCTGCACATCGAAATGCTGGTAAACAACCACCAGAAACTGAGCAATGCGGAGATCCTGCGCATCCAACTATCTCATTTTGATGCTTATATCGATAAAGCTATCCGCTTGGGGGTGGAGCGGGTCTTCGTCATCCACGGCCTAGGCAAGGGCCGCTTGCGCGATGCCATTGCCAGCCGCCTCCTCCAAATGCAGGAAGTGCGCTCTTTCCGCAATGAGTACCACCCCCGTTATGGATATGGGGCTACCGAGGTAGTGTTTTAAAGCCCGAAGCGGAAAAAAATCAAAAAAATGTATTTCTTAGCATCATTTTTAGCCCCCCTCCGTATAAGGATGGCTAAATAGATTTGAAAACAACTGACATTATGGAATCGATTAAAGCAAGAGTACGCGATTATCTGGTCTCTGAGTTGAACCTCCCCATCAGCATGGAAGAACTACAACCCGACACACCGCTGTTAAGCAGCCGCTTGATTGACTCAATTTCCGCCCTGCTGCTGGTGGAATTCCTGGAAAAAGAATACAAGATCGAATTCAAACCGCACGAAGTCAACCACGACAACCTCGACACGCTGGACCTCATCGCCGCTTTTGTGCAGAGCAAACATGCGGAACATGCCTGATTTGAAAAGCCTGTTGCGGTTGAGCGCGGAAAAATACCCGCACCGCCCGGCGCTGCTGGCCCCCGGCCAAGAGCCGGTGGCTTATGCTCAGGTGTATGAAACCGCCCTGGAGCTCGCTCATTTCCTGGCTGCCCAGGGCGTCCGTACCGGGCATCGGGTAGGCTTCTGCCTGCCTAAATCGGCGCTTTCTGTTTATGCTATTTTCGGCATCATGGAAAACGGCGCTGCCTACGTCCCTCTGGATAGCGAGGCCCCCGAGAGCCGCAACCAATATATCCTGGAGGACTGCCAGGCCTGCGGCCTGATCACCAGCCCGGGATTGGCGCAACAGTATGCCGATGCCTTGGGCGCAAACGTAAGGGAGCGGCTGGATATCCCCGGCCTGCCCCTGGTATGGCTGGGGCTGCAACACCCCGCCGCCCAGCCTTTGGCGATACCGGCACAACTCGCTTACATCCTTTATACTTCCGGCTCTACGGGCCTGCCCAAGGGCGTTTTGATCACGCAGCAAAACGCGCTTTGCTTTGTGGAGTGGGCTGGTGATGAATTCGGCATAACCGAAAATGATGTCTTTTCCTCCATTGCCCCTTTCCACTTTGACTTATCGGTCTTCGACCTATTCACCGCCATGCGGCATGGCGCCAGCGTGCTACTGATTGACGCTCAGATGGCCAAGAACCCCATGCAACTAGCCGAGCTGATTGCCCAGCATCAAATCAGCGTGTGGTACTCTACCCCTACTACGCTCAAGATGATGCTACGCTTCGGGCGCATGGAGCGGCATGACCACCAAAGCCTCCGCCTCGTGCTGTTCGCAGGAGAGGTTTTCCCCCTCACCCCCTTGCGTGAAATCCAGGAGCGCTGGGCCATGGCTCGGTTCTACAACCTGTATGGGCCTACCGAGACGAATGTCTGCACCTTCCACCCCATCCCGGAGCACGTCCCGGAAGGACAAACCACCCCCTTCCCTATCGGCCGGGCCTGTCCTTTTGCCCAGTGCCGCGTGCTGGTGGAAGAGCAAAGCCATGCCCTGCAAACCGGATTGGAAGGCGAGCTCATTGTGGCGGGCTTATCCGTCATGCCCGGCTATCTGAACCTGCCTGAACGCAACGCCCAAGCTTTCCTGACGGAAAATGGCACCCAGTGGTATCGCACAGGCGATATAGTACGAGTAAATGACGAGCTGGAGCTCGAATATGTCAGCCGGCTAGACCGCATGATCAAACGACATGGCTACCGCATCGAGCTGGGCGAAGTAGAGGCTGCCCTGCACCGCCACCCCGCCATTTCGGAGGCCGGCGTAATCAGCGTTGAGCTAGCGAACAATGACATTCAAATCGCCGCCTTCTACACCACCAAAAACGGCCATCCCGCCATACCCTTTCTGGCCTTGAAGGATTTCCTGGCCGGCCAATTGCCCGGGTATATGATCCCCGACAAATTGATACACCTGGAAGAAACGCCTAAGACCGCGACGTACAAAATCAATTATCCAGCTCTGGCGAAAATGGTTAAACAGCCATAAAAAAAATCACTGAATATGTTTTCTTTCACGCCTACGGACGAGCAAAAGGCCTTGCAGCAAGAGATCAAGGCTTTTGCTGCTGTGCAGTTGAGCGGGGGGGAAGAAATGCGCGACCGGGAGCAACGATTTGACCGGGCGCTGTGGGCGCGCTGTGGCAGCATCGGCCTGCCTGGCCTGGCCATACCCCAGGAATACGGCGGCAGGGGCTTGGATGCCTTGTCCACCCTACTGGCCCTGGAAGCGCTGGGCTACGCCTGTAAAGATAATGGCCTAAACTTTGCCATCAGCGCCCACTTGCTAGCTTGCGCCGTGCCGCTATGGCTGCATGGCAGCGAAGCCCTGAAAGCCGAATACCTGCCCAAGCTCTGCGACGGGACCTGGATTGCCGCCAACGCCATGAGTGAGCCGGCCTCCGGCTCCGATGCCTTTAATATGCAGACCATCGCCGAAGCGGTGGAGGATGGCTTCCGCATCAGCGGCACCAAAAGCTTTGTCAGCAATGGCCCCGTAGCCGATAATGTCCTGCTTTATGCAGCAACTGACCCGGAACGCGGCTTCCTGGGGGGCATTACGGCTTTCTGGCTCGACCGGCGCATCCACGCTTATACGGTGGGCACACCACTAAACAAGGCGGGGCTGCGCTCCAGCCCGCTGAGCAGTTTGTTCTTTGACCATACGCTGGTCAGTAGAGCTTTTATGGTGGGCCGCGAGGGCCGGGGCGCTATGCTCTTCAATCAATCCATGGAGTGGGAACGAGCCTGCCTGGGCGCCTGCCACCTGGGCAATATGCAACGGTTGCTGGAACTGGCTGCCGCCCTGGTGAAAAGCCGGATGACCCTGGCGCGCGGCGAACAGCAAGCGGCCAGCTTCCTCTTGGCTGAGCTGCAGGCCCAACTCGAAGCTGCACGCCTACTAGCCTACTCCGCAGCCTGGAAAATGAGCCAGGGCAAAAGCGCCGGCAAAGAGGCGGCGATGGCCAAACTATATGTTAGCGAGCTTTACAAAACTATGACCATAAAAATTGAAACCTTATTCTCCTCTGCCGGGTATAAGGCACCAGAGGTGGAGCGCTCGCAAAGGGATGCACTGAGTAGCACCATCTACTCCGGCACTTCTGAGATGCAGAAGACCATAATTGCACAGAGTATGGGCATGTAAAGCAAGCAAGGTATATATTATTGATTTTCAATGCATAGTAAACATTAACTAATCTAAAAAGCGAACCTGAGATGAGTACACTCTACGACGTAATCGTCATCGGCGGGGGCCCTACGGGCTCCACTTTGTCAACCTTCCTTTCCCGTTTAGGGCGCAAGGTATTAGTTTTGGAAAAAGAGCAGTTCCCCCGGGAGCATGTCGGGGAGTCGATGTTGCCTTTTTGTTACGATTTATTCGAAGAATTGGGCGTGCTAGACGAGATGAAGGCCAACTTCACCCGCAAGCCGGGCGTCACCTTTGCCAATATCGACGGCAGCCGCAGTTCACACTGGTGCTTCAGCCGGGTAATCGATGGGCCGCAAAGCTTGTCTTTCCACGCCCGCCGCTCAGAATTCGACGAGATGCTGCTCAATAATAGCCGCCGGGAAGGTACTGAGGTGCTGGAGCAAACCCAAGTCACGAAAGTAGAACTGGGTCAGCCGGGAGATCATGCGATCGTTCACGCCAGCGGTGCCGATGGGCAAGAGATCACCTTTGAAAGCCGCTTTGTGGTGGACGCCAGCGGTCAGGATTGTTTCCTGGCGCGCAAGCTCGGCAAGCAAAAGCCTTTCGAGCGGCTACATATCCGCCTGGCCCTGTCCACGCACTGGAAAGATGCCAATTTGGATGAATCAATGGCCAACGGCAATATCAAAATCGTCCACCTCGGCGGAGAGAAGCTGGGCTGGATCTGGATGATACCGCTGCGGGACAATCGCCTCAGCATCGGCCTGGCGCTCAATATGAGCTACGCTCAGGAGCAGCGCAAAATACTGGCCAAAGAGCATGGCAACCGCAACTGGCAACAGGCGCTTTACCTCCAAGAGCTCCATTCCTCCCCACTGGCTTCGCGCATCATCGAGGGCGCGGAAATGTACTGGGAGCCAGTTAGCAACGGAGATTTCTCCTACTTTGCGGCCGAAAAACACGGCCACAATCACGCCATCGTAGGCGATGCGGCGGCCTTCCTCGACCCCATCTTTTCCAGCGGCATCTACCTGGGCATGATGGCAGCAAAATTGGCAGCAGCTGGCATTGACCAGGTGCTGGCAGGCGAAGGCTTCGCCGAACTGGAAAAGGCTTATGCCGACATGAACGGCGGCTACAAGGTCATCGAAGAACTGATTTGCACTTTCTACGAGCCCGACTCCATCTCCCTGTCGCATTTGCAAGATAATGGCAACACCAGCTATGAGAAATTCGAGTCTGCCTATTCAATTTTGCACCTGCTGCTGGCCGGCGATTTCTTCAAAGAGCACGAGCGCTACCTGCGCGCCATCCGCACCCTGCGCAGCAAAGAGATGATCGACAAATACAAAAGCTTAACCGGGCACCTGGATGCCCAAATGGAGCAGCAGGTGTGCCTGATGCCCGCCATGGAAGCATGAGCACATTGAAATACGGACGCTATTGGGATGCTTTTTACGAGAAGACCTACGTCCAGGGCGCGCGCAAAGCGCTTTGGGATGTGCCCGCGGATTGGTCAGTAGGCAAAGACCTGGAATTATTCCAAAGCCATTTCCCCCCTACCCTGCCGGTGCTCGACATCGGTTGCGGCACGGGGGCGCAGGCCTACTACCTGGCTGGCAAATACCCCCAAGCTATCGGCATTGACGCTGCGCCTACAGCTATTGCCCTGGCTCAGGCCGCACACCAGCGGCCTGGACTGGAGTTTATGACCGCCGATGCGGCTAATGCGCAAGATTGCGCCGCTCTGCACCAGCGCCTTGGAGATATGAACCTCTACATGCGCGGCGTATTGCATCAGGTGGAAGCTGAAAGCCAAGCCCAATTCGTGGATAACCTCGCCTTGATGATGGGCGAAACAGGCGTGTTGTATTTCATTGAGGTCGCCGATCATATCCGCGCCTACTTCGCCGGAGCTTCCAGCGGTTTTCACGAATTGCCTAAAGCGGTGCAGGAGGTCTTTGTGAGCAACTTGCCGCCCCATGGCCTCAACCTGGCAATGCTACCGGCTCTTTTCCCCGAACCTCGCTTTAAGGTGATCCACAGCGGGCAAAGCGCGCTGTTGACTAACCTGGTTTTACCCAGCGGGCGAGCGGTGGAGATACCGGCGGTTTATGGGGTGGTGAAGAGAGGTTAAAGGGTAAAGGTTAAAGGTTAAAGGGTAAAGGGT
>CAYSPJ010000010.1:62283-68092 GCA_964432875.1 uncultured Phaeodactylibacter sp.
AATCATTATTTTACTGGCTGCTTTTTGCCTGGGTTTGAACGGGTGTTCCGGTTCTGGCAACGCTGCCAATGAGGAGAGTGCGCCGCCCAGCAGGACGACAGCAAGCCCAATTGGGGCAGCAGAAGGTGGTGAGGACGCACTGGTGGCGCTGGAAGGAGCGCCTGAAGCAAAGCCGACACCGGTTTCACCGCAGTCAAAGCCAGCCCCGGCGGTTGTGGGAGAAGCGCCGGCTGATCAGCCCGCCGAAACCCGGCCGGCAAAAACGGCTGCGCTGCCGCCGCTTGAAACCACCCCGACACCGGGTGCCAAAATGGCTGTCAGCGCCAATACCGCACCGGAGCCCAAAACCCAAACCCGGGAGATCGACATCGTGGGCAGGACGCTGGATCAATTGAAGCAATTGGGCATCAAACTGGATAACAGCCAGCAGCAGAAGCTCAAAAGCATTTCCACTGCTTATGATTTCAATACGGTCGCGGCTGGAGAGGAACGCCGGGCCCTGCGGCGGAAGTACATGCAAGAGGTTTACAAAACCGTGCTGACGGCAGAGCAGCAGCAGACGGTGAAGGACAAGCGCCAATTCCAGGAATAAGCAATCAAGGAAAAAAGAGGACAAATGGCAAGCCAAACGATGGCGCTGGGAAAAACGACGAGCCAGGCTCTTCCACTCAATCCCCACGCGGAGATTGGAGCGAAGGGACTAGCACAGATACTGATGTCGCTGGCCATTATCAGCCTGGTCATCTACTTTTTCCATCTGGAGTCGGATATCGGCCTGCCCCGACTGATGCCATTCATCCTGGCCGGTTTTGTGCTGAATAGCCTATTGGCCTTACCCTGGCGGTTGCCATTTCTATTCCTGCTCAACCTGGCCGCCATCTTTGCCTTACTGGGCCCTTTTGATGGCGCGGTATTGGCAGCATTGGGGCTACTCTTGTTTGGCCTGGCCAACCTGCCGGTTAAAATAGGCTACCGGATTGGCGCCGCCCTGCTGGCAGGCGTGCTATTGGCGGCCTTTCGGGGGGAATGGCTGCCCTTTATCGGCAGCAAAACCATCCTGCCCATCCTCGGTGCCATGTTTATGTTCCGCCTGGTTCTGTACTTGTACGAGATGCAGTTTGAGAAGCAGCCTGCAAGTTTTTGGGCGAAAATCAACTACTTCTTCCTGCTGCCCAACTTGGTGTTTGTAATCTTCCCGGTAGTGGATTACAGCACTTTTTTGCGCAACTACTACAGCCGGCCGGCTTTTGAAACCTATCGCAAAGGCGCGATGATGATGGCCAATGGGGTGTTTCATCTCCTGCTCTATCGCTTGATTTATTACTACCTGCTGCCTGCTCCCGGCGAGGTGCAGGATACCTTTAGCCTTTTGCAGTTTATGGTGGCCTCTTACGCCCTAATCGTGCGGCTGGCGGGCATTTTCCACTTTTCGGTGGGCGTCATTTGTTTGTTTGGTTTCAATCTGCCCCACGCTTTCGAGCACTATTTCTTTGCCAACAGTTTCAGCGATCTGTGGCGGCGTATCAATATCTACTGGCGCGATTTCGTGACCAAGGTCTTTTACTTCCCCATTTACTTCCGGCTGAAACGCTATGGGGCTGTGCCAGGCATGGTGCTAGCCGTGCTCATCGTCTTTTTCATCAACTGGTTTCTGCATGGCTACCAATGGTTTTGGATCCGGGGCGCTTTCCCGCTAACCATCCAGGATACCGTCTTTTGGGGGGTGCTCGGCATACTGGTAGCTGCAAACTCCGCCATCCAGGCCCGGCGGCGGCCGGGCAAACCGCCAGGCCATACCTTTTCCCTACGCTATGCCTGGCGCAATTCTTTTAGCATCCTCGCCATTTTTGGCTTCATGTGCGTATTGTGGTCTTTCTGGACCAGTAGCTCTCCCGGAGATTGGCTGGCGATGGCCGCGCGCGGCAAACCCAGCACCCTGGCCGAAGCAAGCCTGCCGCTAATCGGCATCCTCCTGCTGGCAGGACTGGGCGTGCTCATCCACTATGGCAACTTCCTTTACCAGCAAAAAAAATGGCCCCTGCTGCCTTCCCCCCGCCGCACCTTCTGGCTGGCCAATGCCGGCTTGGCCGGGCTGGCGCTATTCGGCCTGCCCCAGCTCAACCAGCGGCTGGAAGTACAGCTCGGCATGGACTTCGAGCCGGTGCTCAACGCCAAGCTCAATACCTTCGACCGCGAACAGTTGTACAAAGGGTATTACGAAACCCTGATTGCGGGCAGCAACCTCAGCTCCCGCATGTGGGAAATGGAGCAAGCCCGGCCCGATGATTGGAAAAGCCTCAATGAGCTGGGCCTGCGCATCAGCCGCGATGACATCCTCCTGAAAGAACTGGCCCCCAATAAAAGCGTGGAGTTCAAAGGTGGCCTGTTTACCACCAATAGCCATGGCCTGCGCGACCGGGAGTACAGCCGGGATAAACCGCAAAACACCCTGCGCATGGCCCTCCTGGGCGGCTCCATCGAGATGGGCACCGGCGTGGATACGGACCAAACCTACGAAAACCTGGCTGAAGACGCCCTAAATACCGAGGGGCTGATTGCCAAAGGGCTGACGGTGGAAATCCTCAACTTCGCCATCTCTGGCAACCACTTGTTCCAAAATGTGGCCATGTGCCAGTGGAAGGCTGCGGATTTCCAGCCTGATGTAGTCATCTACCCGGCTCATTCCAACGAAGTGCACCGCATCTTGAGCAGTTTATACCGAGACTACAGCCGACAACGGGAATTGACCTACCCTTTCCTCAAAGACATCATCACCAGAGCTGGCATTACCCCCGAAGCTTCCGAAGCCGAATTCCTCGCCAAACTCCAGCCGCTGGAAAGCGAAATCATGGCCTGGGGATACGACCAGATATTGGAGTGCGCCCGGAGCAGTCAGGCCGTGCCCCTCTGGCTCTACGTGCCCGCCCTGGACGATAACGAAGCCCCGGGCGAAGCAATAGCCCTGGAAAAAATAGCCCGGGAGAAGGGCTTCTTCACCCTTAACCTCCAGGGCTGCTACGGCACTAAAAACACAGAAGCCCTCAAAATCGCCCAATGGGACTACCACCCCAACGCCCGTGGCCATGCGCTGATTGCCGAAAAAATGCTGCAGGAGTTGCAGCGTGATGCGGGGCTCATCGGCGCATTGCGCGAGAAAGCATCTAAAAAGTAGCAAGCATGACCAGCCGCTCGTTGATACTGGAAAAAATCGCTGAAAAGCAGCCCGCCGACAAGGCCACTCAGCTCGCAGTCGAAGCAAAAGACTTCGCGCAGATACTGCTATCGCTGCTGGTGATTAGCGGCTTGGTGTATTTCTTCCACCTGGAGATGGATATCCGCTTGTTCCGCCTGATGCCCATTATCGTCGCTGGTTTTATCCTGAATCATTTCCTGGCGCTGCCCTGGCGGCTGCCTTTCCTGTTCCTGCTCAACCTGGCTGCTATCTTTGCCCTGCTGGGGCCGTTGGATGGGGCGATACTGGCCGCCCTGGGCCTGCTCTTGTTTGGCCTTGCCAACCTGCCCGTCAAAATCCAGTACCGCATGGTGCTGGCCTTAGCAGCCGGAGGCCTCCTGGCTGTTTTTCGCGCCGGGTGGCTACCTTTTTTCCACGGCAAAACCATCCTGCCCATCCTGGGGGGGATGTTCATGTTCCGCCTGATATTGTACCTCTACGAAATGCAGTTCGAAAAGCAGCCGGCCAGCTTTTGGAAAAAACTCAATTATTTCTTCCTGCTGCCCAACCTGATTTTCGCCATCTTCCCGGTAGTGGATTATAGCACCTTCGTGCGCGGCCACTACGCCCGGCCTGCTTATGAGACCTATCGCAAAGGCGCGATGATGATGGCCAATGGGGTATTCCACCTCCTGCTCTACCGCTTGATCTACTACTACCTGCTGCCCGCCCCCGGCGAGGTGCAGGATATCTATGGCCTGCTGCAGTTTATGGTGGCCTCTTACGCGCTGATTGTGCGCCTGGCCGGTATTTTCCACTTTTCTGCCGGGGTGATCTGCTTATTTGGCTTCAACCTGCCCCCGACATTCGACCACTACTTCTTTGCCAATAGCTTCAGCGACCTGTGGCGGCGCATCAATATCTACTGGCGCGACTTCGTGACCAAGGTCTTTTATTTCCCCGTCTATTTTCGCCTCAAGCGCCACGGGGCTACCCTGGGGCTGACCCTCTCCGTGCTCATCGTTTTTTTTATCAACTGGTTTTTGCACGGCTATCAGTGGTTTTGGATCCGGGGCGTTTTCCCGCTCACGGTCCAGGATGCTGTATTTTGGGGAGTATTTGGCGTGCTGGTGGCGGCCAATTCGGTTGTCCAATCCAAACGCCGGAACACCCAACCCCGCCCGGGTACCTTTTCCTGGGGTTATAGCTTGCGCAATGCCTTCAAGGTGCTGGGCATTTTCACCTTCATGATCGTGCTGTGGTCTTTTTGGACCAGCGATTCGATCGGCAACTGGCTGGCGATGGCAAGCAAAGCGCGCACTGCCGGGTCAACTGATGTTGTGCTCATCGCGGGAGGGGTATTAACGCTGGCAGGGCTGGGTGCCCTCATTCAATACCTTGCGCATCTTTATACGCAAAAGAAACTCTGGCTGACGCCTTCGCCCCAACGCAGCTTCTGGCTGGCGAATGCGGGCCTGGCAATGCTGGTAGCGCTGGCCCTGCCGCCAGTGAGCCAATCGCTGGAAAACCGCCTGGCACTGGATTTGGAGCCAGTACTATACTCCAAGCTCAATACTTATGACCGCGAGCAATTGTACAAGGGTTATTATGAAACCCTGCTGGCTGGCAATACCCTCAACTCCCGGATGTGGGAGATGGAACAAGCCCGGCCTGAAGACTGGAAAAATTTCAGCGAACTAGGCGTGAGCAAACAGCGCAAGGACATCATGATGAAGGAGCTGCTGCCCAACCAGCGCGCTGCCCTCAAGGGAAGCATGTTCATCACCAACAGCCACGGCTTCCGGGACAAGGAGTACCGCCTGGAAAAACCGCCCAACAGCTTGCGCTTCGCCCTGCTGGGCGGCTCCATCGAGATGGGCACGGGCATCAGCAACGAGGAAACCTATGAAAACCTGGCCGAAGCAGCCCTCAATTCCACCCACCCGCTCTTCGGCAGCCAGCAGGTGGAAATCCTGAACTTTGGCGTGGCTGGCTTCCATTTATTTCAAGACTTGATCCTGCTCGAAGAAAAAGCATCCCGCTTCAAGCCCGATGTGGTCATTTTTACTACTCACCCCAACGAAGAGCACCGCATCCTGACCAGCATTCTACAAGCTTACTGGACGAAGCGCGACCTGGTTTACCCATTCCTGGAAGAAGTGGTGACACAAGCCGGCTTCAGCACGGAAGTGTCACAAACCGATGCCATGGAAAAGCTCAAAGCGCGGCAACAGGAAATCGTAGCCTGGGGCTACCAACAAATCGTGCAGTACTGCCGGGAAAATCAAGCCATCCCCCTCTGGCTCTACGTCCCCACCCTGGATGATAACGCCGTAGCTGGCGAGGATGAAAAGCTGCAGCAAATGGCCGAAGAGATGGGCTTTTTTACCCTCAATTTGAAAAAAGCTTACCAGGGCCACAACCCGGAGGAGCTCAAGATTGCCAAATGGGACTTCCACCCGAATGCCAAGGGCCATGAGCTGATTGCCCAAGAGTGGCTCCGGCAGCTCGCGGCCAACCAGAGCCTGCTGGAAGCGCTCAGGAAATAAACCTATCCCGTTCAGCGCCTCCTTTTTCCCGTTCGGCACTATTTAGTTGCAGCGAAGCGCAAAGACCGCGAATATTGCAGCATGTTTT
>CAYSPJ010000011.1:0-19066 GCA_964432875.1 uncultured Phaeodactylibacter sp.
TAAAGGTTAAAGGGGGCGGCAATCGAATAAAAAACGAGTAAATAGCAAGGATGTTTAATCGAGACACTTGGCAGGAAATAATGGCTTCTATCCGCAAGCACAAGCTGCGTACAGGGCTCACGGCCCTGGGCGTATTCTGGGGCGTGTTTATGCTCGTCTTTGTATTGGGCATGGGGCAGGGGTTGGAAAATGGCGTGTTCCGCAATTTTGGGGAAAGCGCCAAGAACGTCATGTACGTATGGCCAGAGCGCACTACTCAGCCCTATCAGGGGCTGCAGCCGGGCCGGCTGCCTCAACTCCGGATTAGCGACATCCGGGCGATCCAGCAAAACATCCCGGAGGTTGAATACATTGCTCCCCGGCTTTCGCTGCAGGGTATCCCGGTCAATTATCAGGAAATAAGCGACCGCTACGAAATCCGCGGAGAATTGCAGGATATGATCCGCATTGAAGCGCTGCGCCTGCACGCTGGCCGCTATATCAATGAGCTGGATATCCGCGACAATCGCAAGGTGGCAGTATTGGGCAAGCGCACCGCCGAAGTGCTCTTTGACCAGGAATCACCCATTGGGCGCTATATCCAGATCAAGGGCATTGAATTTCGGGTGGTGGGCATCTTTGGGCCAATGCAGGTGAAACCTTGGACGGAAAGCGATCAGGAGGCAGTAGTCATCCCGCTCACTACGATGTATCGCGCCTTTGGCACCGGCGAACGAGTGGACTACTTCGTCTGTTCAGCAGCGCCGGAGGTGAGGGTCAGCACCATCGAACCAAAAGTGAAAGGGCTGCTCAGGCAGCGGCACCGGGTCGCACCGGATGACCCGCGGGGCATCGGCGGCTTCAACTTGGAACAGAATTACCAGAGCGTCGTCAATCTCTTTGCTGGCATCAAGGCATTCCTGTGGTTCGTCGGCATTGGGGCGCTGCTCGCCGGGGTAGTCGGTATTGGCAATATCATGCTCATTACCGTCAAGGAGCGTACCAAGGAGATTGGCATCCGCAAGGCTATCGGCGCCACGCCAGCTTCCATCATCAATATGATACTGGCAGAATCCGTGCTGATTACCAGCGTATCCGGCTATCTTGGCCTCATTGCCGCGACTTTTCTAATCGGGCTGACCAATTATATCATGATGGCAAATGGCATGGAAGTGGATAATTTCCACAACCCCCAAGTCAACCTCTCGGTAGGCATAGGGGCTATCGTGCTATTGGTTATAGCTGGCCTGATCGCCGGCTTTGTGCCAGCCATGCAGGCCGCCGGCATCAACCCGGTAGAGGCCCTGCGGGATGAGTAACCGGCCCGGGCGGTCCCTAAGGTAAGCGGTGAGCAAAAATCAAAGGATTTAAAAACAACAAAATAAGACCCTAATGAAAAAAGGCTGTTTGATTGCCATTGGAGTATTTTTTGCGATTGCGACCATCGCGCTGAGCATCTATTTTTACCGGCAGAACAAGAAGGACCCGGAAGAGTTCGAAACAGAGAAGCCCATCGTGATGGATATTGTCAAGAAGACGGTGGCCACCGGGGCAATCAAGCCGCGGCGGGAAGTGGAAATCAAGCCTCAAGTTTCCGGCGTGGTAGATGAATTATACGTTGAGCCCGGGCAAATTGTCACCAAAGGGCAGCGGCTGGCGCGCATCAGGCTGGTGCCCAGCGAACTGAATATCAACTCCGCACAATCCAGTGTGGATTTGGCGAAGCTGCGCCTGCAGGAGGCCCAGCGCGAGTTGCAGCGGCAGCGGGAAGTGAATACCCGCAAACTCGACGTCGAAGAAGCCCGGGCTAATTATGAGAATGCCCGCCGGGAAGAGGCGCGGCAGCGCCAGCTCTTTGAGGATGGCGTCATTTCCGAACAGGATTACAACCGCTTCAAGCTGGACCTGGAGCTGCGCAAAGCTGCTTTTGATAATGCTGGCATCCTGGCGGCCAATAGCCTGCGCTCTTTTGAAACCGAGGTAGATATCCGCAAGCAGGAATTGGAAGCAGCCATCAACAACCTGGCCCTTTTGCGCGAGGGTGCCAGCCGCAATTCTCAGCAGGTGGCGAATATCGTCACTTCTACCCTTGATGGCATGGTATTGGACATCCCGGTGAAGGAAGGCAGCTCGGTCATTGAGCGCAATAATTTCAACGAAGGTACGACTATCGCTACGATTGCTGATATGAACGCCCTCATCTTCGAGGGCAAGGTGGATGAATCGGATGTGGGTAAACTCAAGGAAGGTATGCCGTTGGAATTGACCGTGGGCGCTATCGAAAACCTGAAATTTGATGCCACCCTGGAATTTATTGCCCCCAAAGGCCAAACCGAAGAGGGGATCGTCAAGTTTGAAGTTCGTGCCGATATTAAACCTAGCAAAGATATCTTTTTGCGCGCCGGCTATAGCGCGAATGCCGACATCATCCTCGACCGGCGCAAAGCGGTGTTATCGGTCAAGGAAAGGGATGTGCTTTTTGAGAAGGATACCACCTATGTGGAAGTAAAAACCGGAGACCGGCAATTTGAAAAGCGGCTCGTCAAGCTCGGGCTTTCGGATGGTATCCAAGTGGAAGTGCTCAGTGGCCTCGATAGCGCGCAGCTGGTGAAGGTGCAGTTGAAATAAGGGGAGCAAAACGGAGGATTAGCCTCACTCATTCAGCTTTTCACCACAGAACCGGCAATATATGGCATCGGTCTCGTGCCCTTCCTGCCCGCAGTAGCGGCAGGCCTGGCCGCTGACCTCCTTTTGCTGCCCCCGCATAAATTCGGCCGAGACGATGCCGGTGGGTACGGCGATGATGGCATAGCCAGTTATCATTAAGGCCATCGCAAGGAACTGCCCAAGCGGGGTGATGGGCGAGATGTCACCATAGCCTACCGTCGTCAGGGTGACTACGGCCCAGTATATGCTGCGGGGGATGCTGGAAAACCCACTGTTCACCCCGCCTTCGATGAGGTACATCAAGGAGCCGATATTAATGACAATCAGCAATACGGCCGTCAGGAATACGGTGATTTTGGGGCGGCTGGCTCGCAGCGCTCGAATAATGATATTGCCTTCGGAAAGGAAATGCCCTAATTTGAAGATCCGGAAAATGCGCAATAGGCGCAGCGCTCGGATAATCAGGAGGTATTGGGTGCCGGCAATCATCAGGCTCAGATAGGAGGGCAGGATAGCCAACAGATCCACGATGCCAAAGAAACTGGTCATGTAGCGTATTGGCTTGTACACAGCATAGAGGCGTAAAAGATACTCAATGGTGAAGAGGATTGTAAAACTCCACTCCAGCGTGATAAACAATTGTTGGTGGCTTTCATTGATAGATTCCACGCTCTCCAGTATTACCACCAGTACACTGACCGTAATAGCGATGAGCAAGGCTACATCAAAAGCCTTGCCGGCCGGCGTATCGGCTTCAAAGATAATCTCATGTAACCTGTTTCTGATGCCTGCTTGGTGTTGTTCTGCCATCTTAAAAATAGTTGAGTGCGAAAAAGTACAAAGCTTTTAGCAGGGAAAAGGATTTTTGAGCAGTTAATTTACCTATAAGGCGGGGTTGAGGGCGGAAAAGCAAAAAAATAGCTTAGCAAAAGCTTAATATCCTGATAATTTTAATTTATTTTTGCACTTGCTTCCCAACCTTGAACCTGATTGTATCTATAGTCAATATGGCTAATGCCAGCCCTTTACACAGTTGGAGCAGCGCTTTGTGAAACAATACTATAAAATTCTAGTCCTGTGGTTAATGCAGTAATCATTGAAGATGAGCTAAAAGGGTTGAATAACCTGAAGAACTTGCTCGCTAAACATTGCGAGGAAGTAGAGCTCATTGGTGAAGCGACGAGCGTGGCAGAAGGGCTTGCCCTCTTGACCGACCCCGACATCCGCCCCGATGTCGCTTTCCTGGATATCAGCTTGCCAGACGGGCTGGTGTTCCACCTGCTCAACCAAATCCGGCCGATCAACTTCGAGATTATTTTCGTGACCGCCTACCAGGAATATGCGGTCAAAGCTTGTGAATATAGCTCTATCGGTTACATCCTCAAGCCCATTGACCCCGATGCGCTTAAAGAAGCGGTGGCCCGCATTCAGCCGCGGCGAGGCTCACAGAACGATCGCCAGCTGGATGTCTTCAACAGCTACTACAACAACCCCAACGCTTTTACCAAAATGGGCATTTCAGCCCTGGATGGCATCTACTTCGTCAATATCCGGGATATCGTCCGCCTGGAAGCTGAAGACAACTACACCCACATCTATATGAACAGCGGCGAGCGCATTACGGCTTCCAAAACGATCAAAGCCTATGAGGATCTGCTCGCCCCCCTCAGTTTTTACCGCGTACACAAGCGCCATTTAATCAACCTCAACTACATGCGCAAGTTCGTCAAAGGAGACGGCGGCCATCTCATCATGGATGACAATATGAAAATTGAGGTATCTCGCCGCCGCCGGCCTGCTTTTATGGAACAGATGAAACGCCTGCAGGAAGGTTTATAAGCTTTCCCGAACCTGCCGAATGGCTGGCGGTTGCAGGTCCACGCCAAGGCGCTTTGGGTACCCAGGTAAGCCAGCGTAGATGTTGGCAACATTAGAATATCTTTACTTTTATGGATAATAAAAAAATGTAAAGCAGGCGGTTACATTGCTGTTTGAAAACAAAAAACTTGGCTACCTTTACTTTGTGGAATTAGATGTGATTAAATGAAACCTTTTGAGTCCGTGCACGTAAATTAGAAACTATGGGAAAATCAAAGAAAAATCTCGACGACATCAAGAAGGATATCAAGACGATCAAGAAGGATGATCAGAAGAAGCTCATCGGGGGTAAAGGCAAGAATAAAAACTGGAACAACGGCTGTGGCGGCATAGTGCCTCAATAAGCGGTTCTCAGTATGATATCCTAACTGAATAAGGGCTGTATCTCAAATGCACCGGAGGTATAGCCCTGTTGTATTTTGAATCATTATTATGGCTACTATTGCGCCCGTATTGCCACCCAGCAGCATCAATGAATTGGAGCATAAGCTCCGGCAGCAGCAAAACCCCTTGCAGCGCCTCATTACCCTGGATAAGCTGGCCAGCCACTATTGTTATACCAACGTACAGCGGGCAAACGCCTTACTGGCAGAATTGCGCGGCATACTGAATGAGTATGACAATCCCGATTTACTGCTGAATTATCATTTCTACGCCGCCACCGTCGAGAACCAGCTTTACCACTTCTCGGAAGCTGAATTCCACTTCCGGCAGACCATCGGGCTACTGGAAGATCGCGGTACGGCCAAACAGCAAGCCGAAGCCTATATCGACATCGCCGGGGTCTATATGAACCTCGAGCAGCTGGATACTGCTACCGACTACCTGAACAAGGCTTACAAGCTCCTGAGGAATTTTCCGGACAAGCGCCTGGAAGCCCGTATCACCTGCCGCGAAGGCTTCCTCAATTTGCACTACAGCAATTATTCTCGGGCGGTGGAGCTCCTGTTGGAGGCCGATAAGGATATTACCATGCTCGATCAACCTCTGGAGTTGAAAGACTATTACTTCCTCACCCTCATCCATTCCGGCCTGGGGAAAGTCTATGAGCGCAATGACGACCGGGAGAAAAGCGTGCGGGCCTACCTCAAGGTGGTCAACATGTGCGAGTCCATGGGCATCCGTACGCGCCTTTCCTGGCATTATGTCAACGTCGGCATCGGCTACATCGCCCTCAATGACCAGGAGAAAGCCGAGGCTTATTTCCGCAAAGCTATCGACATCACCGACGATACCAGCGAATTTGCGCGCGCCAGCGCTTATGCCAACCTGGGCTTCTGTTACTATGAAAAGGGCGCCTATGACGAAGCCCTGCGCCTGTTCGACCGGGCCGAACATTTTTACAAACAGAAATCAGAGGAGGATTACTACAATTTCTCTATCATCGAATCCTGGCGCGGCCGTTTGTATGCCGAGCTGGAAAATAAAGACAAAGCGCTGCACCATTTTTCGCAGGCCCTGGAATACGCTCAACTGATTAAAGACTACAAACAACTGGCGGGCATCTGCAAGGATTTCGCCGGGTTTTATTCCATCCTTGGCGATTTTGAGCATGCCTATAAGTATCAATGCCTACACGGCCGCTATAACGAGCAGTACATCGAGCAAGTAGACAAGCGCCGGCAAATGGAGCTGGAGGTCAAGTACGAAGCGGAGAAAAAGAAACAGGAGACGGAGCTGCTGCGCCTACAGGCTACCCGTCTGCAGCTCAAAGCGTTGAGGGCTCAAATGAACCCCCACTTCATGTACAACGCCCTGAATTCCATCCAGAACTACATTACCTCCAATGAAGTCACCTCCGCTGCCAAATACCTGGCTAAATTTGCGCAGCTCATGCGCCGTAGCCTGGAGTACTCCGATTTGGAAATCATCTCCCTGGAAAAGGAGATCGAATTCCTGGAAGAATACCTGCACCTCAACGAAAAGCTTCGCTTTGAGAACCGCCTGAACTACGAAATCATCATCGACGAGGAAATTGAGGAAGACATCCTGGGCGTGCCCACTATGATTATCCAGCCTTATGTTGAGAATGCCATCGAACATGGCCTGCGCACGAAAAAAGACGGGCTGATCCGCGTGCTCTTTTTCCTCTACGACGAAGACACCATCCTGTGTGTGGTGGAAGATAACGGCATCGGGCGCGAAAAAGCCCACCAGCTCCGCCTCCAAGACCCACAGTACCAGAACCACCGCTCCCGAGGCACCAGCATCACCGAAGAACGCCTGGAGATCCTGCGCAACTCCAAGGGGAAAGAGCCTTTCGTCAAAACCATCGACCTGAAGGATGAGCAGACTGGCGAAGCATCGGGCACTCGCGTCGAGATCATGATTCCGGTTATGGAAATCCAGATGAAGTAGGCTTTTTTCATGCCCAGCGCCGTTTCCTAAACTATTGCCGCCATTCCCTTCTTTTATCCGGCCATACGGTGGTTGTGCCGGGTTTGTTATTTTTTCGTGTCGTATCTTGTGCCAAGTTTTCTCATAGTATGTTTGTTTGAACCTCCTGCACTGTCCTTTGGTGCAGGTTTTTTTTTGCCCTCAAGTATCGCCCTTAGCACAAGTTAAAGACAGCGCCTCGAAAGCAGATCCCGTTTCTGCCCCTTTGCTTCCATACCTTTTTCCTGCGCATTTGCACCGCATCCTTTGGATATCGCCCCGCATCGTAATTCCTGTTTTTAAAAGAAGAAGATGTTTCTACCTTTGAAGCTGTAGTTTTCTCATAGTATGTTTGTACTCCTTCATCCGAACAGCCTCCCCTGATGAAGGAGTTTTTTATTTAGGGGCTCTTGCCTCTGCCTTACTGCTGCTTCATCATGGCATAAAGCGCTTCTACTCCCTCTTCATCTTCAAAATAATTCAAATGGTGGCAGGCTACCTCTTGGATAACCGGCTGCCGCGATGTGGGCACGGCGGCGATGCTGGCCAGGCTCACGGCGATGTCGTTTTCCTCCTGGCCGTAGAAAGCACTGGCGCCCAGGCGGAGCAGCTTATCCATCAGTTTAGCGGCACTTTCGTTTTTAGCCAGGTATCCGCTCAGCTTGCCAGCTACGATGAAGTAAGGCAGGCCAGGGGCGGAGCTGCTATTGAGCTTTTGCAGGAAGGGGCTGCTCTCGTCCATTTGCGCCAGGGTGGCCGTCACCAGTTTCGAGTGGTTGAGGATAGCAAGGGCCGTGGCGGCACCGGCTAGGCCCAAAGGCGAATTGACGGCGAAGCCCAGCAGCACGCCGGCATAGTCGCGGTACTTGGTGATTTTGGCGATAGCAGAGCCGCCATTGGGCGTGCCGGCCAAGATTAGCCGCGTTACCAACTTGCGGCCATCGAGCTGCTCGATAAAGTAGCGGGAGATCAAGCCGCCCATCGAGTGGGCAAGGATGGTGAGCTTTTTGCCGCTGCCTTCCGCAAAGCCAGCTTCCTTTAGCATTTCCGACAGCCGCAGGGCCGTATCCTCGATGGGCGTATTGAGGTTTTCATAGTCGAAAGTCAGCACCAGGTCGTAGCGCTTTTCGTCATAGGCCTGGCGCATACACTCTGCCATGTCTTTGGTGTCTCCGATAATGCCGTGAAGCAGCAGCAAAATATTATCGGCGGCGGCCACTTTTTCCTTCAGCCCATCCTCCCGGCGCTCGCTTTGCTCACTGCTGAAGTCCACCCAGCGGAGGAACTGCACGCCTTTCTTTTGCAGCACCAGCTTCAGGAAACAAAGCTTTAAGGCTTTGCCCAGGCTGCGGCGGCGGCTATCTTCCAGCTTATCGGGCAATTGAGAAATCTGTACCAGGGCTTTGCCATTATCCAGCCGTTGTACGGAGCCGATTGGCAGCAGGTGTTCACCGTCGAAGGTCATCGGCAGCAGCATATCTTCGGCCCCTTCCTTTTGCTGGAGGTGGGCGTCGATTTCGATTTCCAGGGGGTGTTCCGCCAGGTCAGCTTCATTAGCCAGGTCGGTCAGCTCGAGCATATTGGCGGCGGGGCTGGTGCTGCGGGAGCTGTCGCCAAAGCGCAATAACTCTGCGCTGGCACCTTTGGCCAGGTCAGCAATGACGGCCATGGGCTCGATGCTGCGGCTGCCTGCATAAGCCGAGCTCAGGCCAAGGCCAGCGCGGAAGCTAGGGTGGGGGAGCACCGTGATGGCCCCATCAGCTAGAGGGACTGCCCGGTCTCCTACGCTGGCCTGCCGCGCCACGCATTTCACCTTCATGGTGAAGGCGTACCAGTCGTTGGCATCTTCCTCCTCCGCCATTTCATCATCAAAGTCAGCTATACCTCTATCGGCGAGCAAGCCCGCCCCTTTTTCCATGCCCCGCGTGACCCAAAACGAGACGGTCTCCCCGACTTTAATGCCTTGCTGTGCCAGCGATTCCAGATTGATCGGCCGGCTGCTGACAAACATCTTGAGCAGGTCGGTCTCTTCGTTTTTCCCGTTCAGGGTAAAAGATAAAGGGTTGCCTTTAGGCGTCCTTTCCCAGGCGATGACCGTACTGCCAGGAGGGACTTCTTCATTGAAGCCTACCGAGAAGAGGGCGTAGTTGGAAGCGCCGTAGAAGATAGCGCAATGCCGGGGGCGGCTCGGGTGGTTGTTGCGCACTTCCAGGCGGAAAGTTACCTTTTGCTCCTTTCCATTGGTAGAAAGGATGTCGATTATCACTTCTTTATCCGCTGTTTTACGCAGCACCTGGCCTTGGTCGTCTAGTTCTACCAGCAACAACTCAACCTCCGAAGGCGGCATCTTGCTGGCGGGGTTGTCCAGCCCCAGCGTTTTTTCCCAGCGTGCGATGTGCTCCATTTTTTCAAAAGCATCAGGGAGCATTTTGTCCCAGTCATTGCCTTCCACCGTGCGTAGGCGCAGGCCGTCGGCCGTGCGCAGAAGCTGGATGTCCTGTTGGCCGATGCGCAGGCAATAGGCGGCGTGAGGCGCTTCTTCAGCCAAGCTGAAGTAGAGCGGCTTAAAAGCAGCCAGCGCCTGTTGCGCCTGAGCGGTTTGGGCGGGCGGGCCTTCCAGGCGCACCAGCATTGGCGCGGCTGGCAAGCTGATGAGCCGGGCCTCGTAAGTTTTGGCCGGATCTCCGGCAAAATCCAGGCGTACGGTGCTTTCTTGGACCCCGGTTGAAGTGGTCTCGGCATGGCCCAGTACCTCCCCATTATCCAACACCTCAAAGCCAGAGGGCCGTTCGGCGCTGGCGGGCAGGCCGTGCATGGCACCACAATTGGCTTGCCATTTGCCGTCCAGGAAATAAATTTTCACTGGAGCGCCGGCGCTGGCGCCGCCCAGGCCCAGAAAGCCATCGTACCCATTGAAATAACCATAAGCCTCAAACTGGGGATGCTGCCGGTCGGTTACCTGCGCCATCTTCAGGCGGCACTGGGTGAAGAGGTCGGCATAACTGAGCTGCCCCCCGGCAGCTTGCAGGATGTGGGCGAGCTGAGTGGAAAAAAGGCCTTGCTTGTTGGCGGTTTCCCAGGCTTTTTCCCGGCGGCCGCAGGCGGCCAGGAGGATGTGGCGGCTGTTGGGCAAGTAAAACCCTTCGCCGCCAGGGAACCTTTGGCTAAAGGTGCCGTCCAGGTAGCTTTCCCAGGAGCGGGGTTGGGTCTTGTCAGAGGTTTGCCGTGCCTTGCCCAGGGTAAAGTCTTCCAGCGCCCGGGTGCCGGAGCCGGAGTGGCAGCAATCCAACACCACCACCACTTGCGCCCCCTTGCGGGCGAGCGGCTCGATGAGCCAGGCCAGCTCCTTGTCAGCCAAATCTAACCCGCCGGGCCTTCGGCTGTCGTAGCAGACCAGGGTCTCTTGTAGCCCCTCCGGGAAGTAGCGCAAAAATTCCGGGGCTGCTGGCTCGCGGCTGCCGTGGCCGCTATAGGCAAAAAGCACGATGTCGCCTTCCCCAGCCTGCCCCAGGTGGGCAGGCCCAAAAGCCCGGACAATCTCAGCATAGGTGGCTTGTTCGTCAAGCAGTACATGGGGAGCATGCCGCCCTTGGAAATGGCTTTCCAAAAAATCGTACATGCCGCGCACATCGTTCGCGCAGCCAGACAATGCCGGCACTGCCGACTGTGGATGGTAGTGGTTGATACCGACTAAGAGGGAAAAGAGCTTGCTCATCTGGGTCGTTGTTTTAGGTTTTGCTGCAGCCTGAGAGGCTGCCCTGCAAGATAATGCAGAATTAGCGATTGGACAATAAACCAACTTGATTTTATGCAAAAAGCTGCAAAACCCTGGATTAACGGGCCAAGGGGGGCTGATGAGGCCCCGCTTCCTTGGAGTGGCACAGCGTTTCGAACATGATGGTGGGCGCTATAAATTTTGGGGCGGCGTCTGTCTCAAATCGAGAAAGGCGACATCCCGTCTGAACGCAGCGAAGCGCTTTTTTAAAAAATTGGAAAAAAAGTGAAAGAAAACGCAAGCGGCTGCGTAACACCAACGAGACAAAAAAAAACAAACCATGAAAAAGCAAATCATTAAATTGTTGAGCAGCCTGATCGTGCTGATGAGCATACCGCTCCTCTTTGCGCAATGTGAATCAGGCGCAGCGACCGCTTCCGGGCTGATCGCTGAAACTACCCCTGACCTGGAAGAAAGGGGCATGCTGGGCAATGGGCCCGCCGCCAATTGCAGTATCCTGCAAAACAATTATCCGCAGGAAGCGCTCTCGGATAAAGAAAACGAGTATCTGCTCTTCATGAGGGAAGAAGAGAAAATGGCGCGCGATGTCTATCAGGCCTTATACGGCAAATGGAATGTGCCGGTATTCAAGAACATCGCGCAAGCCGAGCAGCGCCACATGGATGCCGTCGGGGCCCTGATTGCCAAGTACGAACTCACCGACCCGGTAGGCGACCTTGGTCCTGGCTTTTTTCAAAACAGCGCCCTCCAATCCTTGTACGCTGAATTGACAGCCCGCGGCATGGAAAATCTGGAATCTGCCTATGCCGTCGGTGCTAAAATCGAAGATTTGGACCTCAACGATCTGATGGGCGCCCTGGCTGACCCGGAGGTGGACAATGCCGACATTAAAGCGGTATTTAATGCCTTGGTGAAGGGGTCGCGCAATCACCTGCGGGCTTTTACCGGGCAGCTCGAACGCCTCGGATCGCCTTATCAACCCGAGTTTATCAGCTCTGACCTTTACCTCGAAATCACCCAAAGCTCCTGGGAAGCAGGTGGATGTATTTGTGGGGCAGGCCCTGCAAACCAGGCTGGCAGCCGCCCACGCTGGCGCAACCGCAAGTCCGAGTGCCCTGCCTGCACCCCAGCATGTGACCCGCCTGCTACGGGCAGAGGCAGGCGCAACCGCGGAAACTGAAGCCTGAACCGTAATGCCTTTTGAAAAAAGACCTGGGATATAGAGGCGCTTCGCTATATTCCAGGTATTTTTGTAAGTGCCATCTCCTTCAATCCGAAACGGAGCCGCCCATGCTGGTAGCCAAAAAAATATGTGACGAATTGGACGACCTGCAGATCGTGCAGCGATCGCTGAGGGAGGTGGACTATTTCTCCTGCCTCTACGAGCGCTACGAGGCTCGGCTGCTGAAGTACATCAAAAGTATCGCTGGCATGGACGACGACGAGGCGGAAGACGTGCTGCAAGAGGCTTTCATCAAAATCTGGAAAAACCTCCATGCTTTTGACCAGCGCCTTAAACTCTCCAGTTGGGTCTATCGCATCGTGCACAACGAAGCCATCTCCGTGCTGCGCAAGAAGCATTCCTACGGCAAAGACGCCCGCTTGGCCTGGGATGACGCTACGCTGGCCAAGGTGGCTGACGAGCCGCTCCGCGAGGCGGAACAGCTTGATGAAAACTACGCCAAGCTCATTAGAGAAACTTTAGAGCAATTGCCGCTCCCTTATCAAGAGGTACTGGCTTTGCGCTACATGGAGAGCATGAGCTACGAAGAAATTTCCGATGTACTGAAGATACCAGAGGGCACCGTGGCGGCCCGGATCAACCGGGCCAAAAAGGCTTTTGCCAAAATTGCATCCAAACACGTATCAATCCTATCGCGATGAAAAGTTCGGAACGCTTGGTCGAAACCATCAAAAAGCAACAGCTCCGGCCCCGGCCTAAGGGCTATTTTCTGCTGAGAGAAACCCTGCTTTGGCTGGGCTTTGCCTTGACGGTAGTGTTTGGGGCCTTGGCTTTTGCCGTCATCCTGTTCGCTATTCAACAAACGGATTTCTACATCCTCCGCCACTTTTCGCATTCCCGGCTGGAGCTTTTCCTGGGGCTGCTGCCCTTCATCTGGATCGGCTTTTTGGCCGCCTTCCTGCTCCTGTCTATGTACAGTGTCCGGCAATCTGCCCGGGGGTATAAATATACCTGGGGCAAGCTGGCCGCTTACAATTTCGCCTTGAGCATCCTGCTGGGCACCGCTTTCTTCATGGCTGGGGGGGCTCATGCCCTGGAGGAAGCTTTTGCCGATCAGGTGCCTACTTACCAAAGCTTGCAAGAGAAAAAAGTACAACTCTGGACGCTGCCCGAGCAGGGGTATCTGTCAGGGTCTATCGTACGGATCGAAGGCGATGTCATCCGCCTGGAAGGGTTTGATGGCAAGGCATGGGATATTCATATCGAGCAGGCGTTTATCACCCCGGCAGTGCGGCTGGAGCAGGGGGAATCAATAAAAATCATCGGGGAAAGAACGGCAGCAGCGGCTTTTTCTGCCCGCGAAATCAGGCCTTGGGGCGGCGGGCCCCACTACCGCCAGCGCGGCAGGTAAGCGGCTTGAGCCTGCTGCTTGAACTGCTGCGCACATGGCTCATTGGTGTCTGTCTTTATAGTCTGATAGCTGCGTTACGCTCGGCCCCAAAATCCTCATTTACGGCCAGTAAACTCCGGTTTTGGGGCCTTCGCAAGCCTTGCTCTCAAACTCGAAAGCCCAGACACTTGACTAAATGGACGGACACTAATTAGCAAAACCGTAGCTATTCAGCATAATCGCATATAGCTTTGACCCCGCTTCGTTCATGCGAGATGTCACTTCGTTCCAGTTGCGAGCTACGCGTTTCGAGTTTAGACACTGCCTCAAGGCGCCATCGGGCGGAAGATCGCTTGACAGCCCGGAAGCCAGCAATAGCTGGCAACGACTATCGTTTAAGGTAAAAAAACAAATCGCATGAAGTACGCCATCAGAGACCGTTACACACAAGCCTTGGCTCTACTGGTTTTGGGCCTGGTGCTATATTTTGCACTGCAGGAAGGCAAATCAAAGCTAGTCGGCATCTTTATCGCCATCGGCGGTTTGTCGTATCTCGGGTGGCTTGCTTTGTCCCCAGGGCGGTATTTCCCTTTCCAGAAGCGCCCTGAGGACGTCATCGACATGAAAGAAGAAAACAGCTCTGGGTTTCAGGGCGATTTTTTCGATGGTGTAGATGGGATACTGTTTCCGGGCGGAAATATCGGGAAGCCCTTCAAGATATCAAACGGGGTTGACGTGGTGGTTGCTGGCTCGGATCGTCCAGATTACGGTACAGTAAGAGAGGCCGGCCCTGGCTCTTGGCTGGTCAACCGGCTGAACGGCGGGGGTTACATCGAGCCTCCGGATAGCTGTTGGCGCATTAGGCGGGAGATCCGGGAATGATATTTGACGATACATCGTTCAAAGAGAGTGAGGTGTTTTTTCGAAAGTGGTCCCACTTGGGCTTCCCGCCTGAGAAAATCTAAGGTCGCTATGCTCCCAAGATTTTCTATGGCGGGATAAATTTCGCGCCCAAGTGGGCCACAAAAAAAGCCCTTCTGCTTGCGCGGAAGGGCCTATTTTGTGGTCCCACTTGGGCTTGAACCAAGGACTCCCTGATTATGAGTCAGGTGCTCTAACCAACTGAGCTATGGGACCGGCGAAAATCAGCAAAGCGGCACGCTATGGCTACAAATGCCTTGAAAAAGGTGGTTGTTTTATTTAGCTGCCCTCTTTTGACTTCAAAAGCGAGCGCAAAGATACGCCATTAGCAGGTAAAAAGCAATGGCTTTCGGGAAGAAAGTTGTGCCAGCCGGTATTTATTTCCCCAGTAAAAAAATGGCCGGCTGTTTGTCCAGGTCGGGGATGTTGCGCTGCCGCCAGGCGCTGATAGACAAGGTGTGGACATATTCCTCGGGCAAGGTCAGGTTGGCGGCGATGCAAAAGAGCATGTCAGGTGACAGGGTGTTGATAGCGGTTTCGATGAGCGCCATATTCCGGTAGGGCGTCTCGATGAAAATCTGAGTTTGGGCATGTTTGAATACGCGCTGCTCCAGGAATTTCAGCTCGCGCATCAAGTCGGGCTTTTTAGGGGGGAGGTAGCCATGGAAGCAGAAATTCTGGCCGTTGAGGCCGGACGCCATCAGCCCCAGGAGGATGGATGAAGGCCCCACCAATGGCACCACCTCGATACCCTTTTGATGCGCAGCCCGCACGATGGCCGCGCCAGGGTCGGCTACGCCTGGGCAGCCCGCTTCGGAGAGCAGCCCGATGTCCTTGCCATTTTCGGCATCTTGCAGGAAGAGCGCGTACTCCTCCGGCGGCGTATGCTTGCCCAGCTCGTAAAAGGTCAGCTCGCTGAACGGCTTCGAGGGGTTGGTCTCTTTGATAAACCGCCGGGCGGTTTTGGCGCGCTCAGCGATAAAAATATCCAGCCCGTGCAGCAGGTTGATGACGTACTGGGGGAGGGTGTGAGCCGCGTTTTCACCCAGCGGAGCAGGGATGAGGTATAATTTGCCGGTATTTGCCATGTAGCGAAGTTAATGCCTTTTACTTACTTTTGTGGAAAGTTTTTTGATGGAAAGCGCCAACAACAATTCTTACACCATAAAGCTGTCCCAGTTTGAGGGGCCTTTCGACCTGCTCCTGTTCTTTATCGAGCGAGACGAGCTGGATATCAATGACATCCCTATCGCCAAAATAACCGATGATTTCCTCGCTTATATCCGTCAGATGGAGCAGATGAATATCGATATGGCGGGTGAATTTATCCTGGTGGCCGCCACGCTCTGCCGCATCAAAGCTAAAATGCTATTGCCGCGCAAGCCCGTAGATGAAGAAGGGAATGAAATCGACCCTCGGGAGGAGCTGGTGCAGCGCCTGCTGGAATACAAGCGCTACAAGAGCGTACTCGAAGAGCTGCGGCAGTGGGAGGAGCAGCGCAGCCAAAAGTTTTACCGCGGCAATACCGCCAAAGAACTCCAACAGATCGCTACCAAAGCTCTGGTCGATACGGAACTGGAATCGGTCACGCTATTCAAGCTCCTGCGCGCCTTCGAGCGCATCATGCAGCGCTTTGAATATTCCCACCCCAAGTCGGTACACCAAATCGTGCAATTTAGCTACACCATAGAGGAGCAGCAGGCACGCATCGCCTCCAAGATAGCCGGCGGCAAGCGGGCCAACTTCAAAGACGTCTTTACCGAATGCCGCAACCGCATCCACGCCATCGTCACCTTCCTGGCGCTGCTGGAGCTGCTCAATATCCAGAAAATAACGATTATCCAGGGGCTGGGCGCAAATAACTTTTGGCTCGAGGAAAAGCATTTGGCCGCCGAAGAAGAAGAGTGAGGAAAAAAATAAGCCAAGGAAGTATCGGGCGATACGACCCTGGCTACGAAAGCGACTTTAGATTGCAGGAAAGATTAGCATAGTGAGAATAGAGAACAGCAAGAAAAACTACAATCATGCTGCAAATATCACCGCCCTAACTTAACTGAACTTTAACTGGAGATTAAATTCACTTTAAATGTTGCTGGCAATTGATATTGGAAACTCCAACCTCACCCTCGGCCTGGCCGAAGGGGAGCTCTGGCGGCACGTCTGGCGCCTGCCTACTTTGTCTGATGAAGAGGCTATGCTTTTTTACAAGGTGCAAATCGTCAATTACTTGCTGGAAAACGACATCTCTCCCTTAAATATCCGGCAGGTGGTCATCAGCAGCGTCGTGCCAGTGCTGCGGCCAATCTTTGACGAATTGGGCCAGCAGCTTTTCGGCCAGCCGCCGCTCTTCGTCGGCCCCGAATTCTACCACCAACTTCCACTGAAGGTGTTGCACCCCAACGAGCTGGGCACCGACCTCTACGCCAACGCCCTGGCGGCCCATTATCGCTTCCATCAAGATTGCATCATCACTGATTTTGGCACCGCACTGACCTTCTCGGCGCTCAGCCAAAGTGGAGAGCTGCAGGGCGTCTCGATTGCCCCGGGCCTAAAAACCGCTATTTCCGTCCTGTTTCAAAAAACAGCTCAATTGCCGGAGGTCCCGCTGGAGCTGCCTGCTTCGGCGCTGGGCAAAAACACGGTACACGCTATCCAGAGCGGCATCCTCATCGGCTACGTCGGGTTGGTGAGGCACATGTTGGAAATGATCCGGGCGGAAGTGGGCGGGCATTATCTGGCTATCGCCACCGGAGGCTTATCGGCCATCCTCCACCCTCTGGAAGATGACTTTGATGCCATCGAGCCAAATCTCACCCTGGATGGGCTACGGATTTTTGCCGAACGGGTGCAGCGGTAGTTTCGGGAAGCCCCATGGCAATCGTGCAGGATGCGTGGCGCAGCCATCTTTTTTGATTGCCCACAAAACCTAAGCGTTTATTTTTTGTTGCTCACCTATGTTTTTTGACCATCAAAAATTTTTAGTTCTTTGATGACTTAGGTGTTCTATCGCAGTGGAAAGCCAGCTGGCTGTGCCATCTGGCTTCCTGCTAACCACCCCAATGGTCAAAGAAAGATATTTTGCAATCATGGCAAGCGAGGGCTAGCCCTCATAAAAACGCACAAAATGGGACTGACAAACACGCATCGAGCAGCCGTAGGCATAGACGACATGGCTGCTTACATCCCCAAGCTCTACCTGCCTATCGAAACCCTGGCAGAAAAACGCGAGCTGGAATATGTAAAGCTAAATAAAGGGCTGGGCCTGAGCGCGATGGCCTTCCCCGATGCCCACGAAGATATGGCCACCATGGCTGCCAACGCCATCCTGGATCTCATGCTGCGCAACGGCATCGCTCCTCAAAGCATCGGGCGCATCTACATCGGCACTGAAAGCGCGCTGGACGGCGCCAAGCCGATGGCTTCTTATGTGATGGATATGCTGGCCCAATATTTTAGCGGGCAGTATGGCCCTGACTGTTTCCTCAACTGCGATGTAGTGGACATGACCTTTGCCTGTATCGGCGCAGTAGACGCGCTGCAAAACACCCTTGATTGGGTGCGCGGGGGCGATGGCCGCATCGGCATCGTCGCGGGGGCCGACGTAGCCAAATACGAGCTTGGCTCTAGCGGTGAATATACCCAGGGCGCTGGCTCGGTGGCTATGCTGGTCAAGCAGGCGCCTCGCCTGCTGGCTATCCACGATACCTGGGGCGTGGCTTCGCGCAGTGTACACGATTTTTTCAAACCCCTGCGCCGGGTGAGCAAACAGGAATTGGTGGAAGAAGTACTGCGCCTGGCCGGCTCGGAACTCTCCGTCGATGCGCTGCTGAGCCAGCTGAGCGGCTCGCTGGATGCGAAAGGGGTCTTGGACAGCCAGGATGCCCAAATTACCCTACACCGGGAGACGCCAGTATTTGACGGCCCCTACTCCAACTTGTGCTACCAAAACCGCATTTGGGAAGCCTTGCGCCATTATGCGGAAGAAGCGGGCATCAGCAGCAATAGCCCGATAACGGACGATTGGCATCGCCTGGTCTTCCATTTGCCTTATGCCTATCAGGCCCGGCGCATGTTTGCCGAAATCTTCATGATTGAAAGCCAGCGCCGGGGCGACTGGCCGGAGCTGGAAAAAGAATTGGGCATGGAGCGCCCCCATGCCGCTGCCTTTGAATCGGAAAAGGCCTACGGCAAAGCTTATGGGGAATACCTGCGCGCTATTTCCAAAACGGCGCGCTACCGCAACTTCGTGAAAGAAAAAATCGAAAAGGGCGAACGGGCTTCTTCCATCGTTGGCAACCTCTACACTTCTTCCCTGCTACTCGCTTTGATGAGCACGCTGGAAGCTGATTTGGAAGCAGGCAAAGAACTGGCGGGCGCTACAATTGGCTTTTTTGCCTACGGCAGCGGCTCCAAGTCAAAAGTATTTACCGCTACGGTTCAGGAAGCTTGGCAGGATATCGCCAGCCGCTTCCAACTGATGGCTTCCCTCTCCCAGCGCCAGGCCATCGATTACGATACCTATGAGCAACTGCACCGAGGCCTGCGCCATCAAAGCGTGCTGCCAGCCTCCGGCGAGTTCTACCTGGCGGAAGTATGTACGGAGCGTAACCTGCGGGAGGGCGCACGCACCTACCGCTGGCGGGAAAAGGCTGGCAAGGCGGTGAAGGCAGAAGTATAATCAGCACTTTTAGCCACACATCTTTGCGGGAAGTGGCAGAAAAAATTCGATATTGTGTGTACGCACCAATGGTTCAAGCACTAGCAAGCTGCTATTTCGCACCCGCCTTGACCACCTTCCGGCTGCTCACCCCTTCCTCGCTGCTCAGCCGGAGCAGGTACATGCCCGGCGGCAAGCGCTGGGCATCCACTCGATTCTGCCCTTGCGTTATGGGCTGTTGCCGCAGCAGCCTGCCCTGAAGGTCGAGCAGTTGCAGCT
>CAYSPJ010000011.1:19166-32576 GCA_964432875.1 uncultured Phaeodactylibacter sp.
ATCGGGCACCAAGCAGCCTGTGCTGTCGGTGCGCACTAGCCAAATGCTTGGGTTGGCTTCTGGGGGGCTTTGGTTGGGGAGGGTGTCTCGGTAATTCCCGATGAAAATAATATCGCCGTTCGGCAATTCCCGGAAATCGTATAAAAACTGCCAAGTGAAAGGCGAACGGTCGTCATAGATGAAGCGCTGCCACTTCAGTTGCCCCTGAGGGGACAGCCGAAACGCCCAGCCTACATAGCCATACTGAGGGACTCCGCCCGCTTCCCAACCTGCCGGCCGTTCAATGGCGCCCATACCGATGATGTCGCCATTATCAGTTGTGCGCAAGGTTTGTAGAATCGGGAAGCTCGTCGCATGGTACAAAAAAGGGAAGCTCCATAGTTCCGAACCGTCCACGCCAGAAAGCCCAAAAATCGTGACCGGGCTTCTGCCAATCCAAATATCAGGGCTGACATGGTATGTTATCCAATTGGCGGCGACGTTGCCATCCTGTAGCAGCGCAATCCTGACTAATGGATTGGGAAGTGTCGTATTGGGCGGCTGCGGATATACCGCTTGCCATTTTACCTGCCCTAAACTGTCAAATTTCGTTATATATGCCTCCATTTGCAGCAGAGAGCCGCTGTTGGTGGAACCAACCAAGTCCCCTTCTGTCGTGACTCGTAAATCGTGTGCTGCGACCAATCCGTATCCGCTATCGAGTCTCCAATAATAAATATCTCGTTTAGTAGTCATATCTCTATCCAAAAACTTTATCCACATAGCATCATTATGCGAGCCATCTTGAATGTAGATACCCGCCACGAAGCCGTCCAAATAAGGTTGTATAGAAAATATCCGGGCCATTTCGTCGTCCTCGCCTATATCCCATGATTCCTGGATGGTTAAGGTGCTGTCTAATCGGGCAATGGTCGCGTTGCTTTGCCCGAGGGGCGAGGGCTGCAGGGCTAAGTAAAAATCGGTGGAATCGCCCTTGATCAAAGCGTTTTGAGTCGGTGCTCTATAGTGTTCTATCTTATTGTAATGCAGCACTTCTCCTTGCAAGTCGGTGCGCACCAAAACTGCGCAAGCCCGATCGGGGTCCCGCTCGCAGATGGTGGCCGAGAGCAGCACTAAGGTCTCGCCCTCCAAAAAGAGCTGCCATCCTGTATTGGAGAGTTCTTCAATGTCAATGACTTTGCTGAAGTATTGGGCTTGGGCTGGTAGATTGGCGAGTAAGGCGAAGGTGAAAAACAGGAGTGCGTGTTTCATGTTGTAGGTGGTTTGTAAATGCCTACCCAGAACTTCGGGATAAAGCCTCTGATGCTGCGCGCATCTCGAATTTGCGAGCAAAATACATTTTTTTCGCCGAACGGCAATCTTTTTTTTTGAAGGAGGCTTTGAAAGCAAAATCAATTTCACCTCAACCCCTCGGCACATCACTTTTAGCCACACATCTTTGCGGGAAGTGGCAGAAAAAATCCGATATTGTGCGCAGAAACCCTGGCCGCCTCGAGCGCGGAGTCGTGGCAATGCAAAAACTGGCCGCCGCCGGGAGAGTAGAGCGATAATGTCAAAACTTAGCCGCAAAAAAACGCCATGCCCATCGAGTTTACTGCCATCCTGGATAATTTCAATTCCAAGCTTTGGGGGCATCACCTCACGGTGCCCGCTGCTATTGCTCAAAGCTTCCTCGACGAGGGCCGCCGCCGGGTGGTATGCCGCCTGAATGATACCATAGAATTCCAATGCGCCCTGATGCCCAAGGGGGATGGCAATTGTTTTATCAATATCAATAAGAAGCTGCGCGACAAGCTGGGCTTAAAGCTCGGCATGCCCGTTCACGCCAGCCTCCGCCCCGACGAGAGCGAATACGGACTGCCCATGCCGGAAGAGTTGCAAGAGCTGCTGCGGCAGGATGAAGCAGGTGATGCCCTCTTCCACGCCCTCACTCCCGGCAAGCAGCGCACCCTACTCTACATCGCCGGCTCGCCCAAAACGTCCGACACCCGCCTGCGCCGCGCCCTCGCCATCGTCGAACACCTGAAGGCCAACCAGGGCAAGATTGATTATAAGCAGCTGAATGAAGAAATGAAGAAGTGGTGATACCTCTTCGACAACTTTCGGGAAGCCGCAGCGAAGCCGCCGCGAGCTTCCCGAAAGAGGGATGCTTTACAACAAGTGCGCCTTCAAAAACGCTACCGCTGCCTCGTGGGCTTGACGGGCCGCTTCCTGATCGAATTGCGGGTTGCTGGGGTTGGCGAAGGCGTGGTCAGCATCGAACATTTTGACTTCGATGTTTTTGCCGCTGGCTTTGGCCAGGCTTTCAAACTTTTGCGCCACCTCCGGCGTAATCCAGCCATCCTGGGAGGCGAAGACGCCGAGGATGGGAGCTTTAAGCGGGGCCAATTCCTTAGCTTGCTGCACGGGCATGCCGTAGTACATCACGCAAGCCGCGCCCTGATCGCCTGCCATGATGGAGGCGTTGAGCGACCAGCCGCCGCCGAAGCACCAACCGATGGTGCCGATGCGGGCATCCTTGCCAGCTTGGTTGATTGCGCCTTGCACGATAGCGCGGGCGCGCTCCTCTTGTACCGCTTGCATGAGCTTGCCCGCCTCATCGCGATCAGCAGTGGATTTGCCGTCGTACATATCCAGCGCCAGGACGTTCACGTCGCCCAATTCGGCGAATAGGCGCTCGGCTTCGGCTTTGATGTGGTCGTTCAGGCCCCACCATTCATGGATGACGAAGAGGTACTTGCTCGACGCCGCCTCGGGCATCAGGGCGTAGGCGCTGCCTTGCTGCCCATCGGGCGTGGCGAAGCGGAGCATCTCGCCTTTGCCCTCGAACTGTAGCTCGCCCGGCAATGCATGGGCTGCTTTGAATTTTTCATCGTCGGCAAATTGGGCCATGCCTTCGGCATCGGCGGCATCGCCGTTTTTCTTCCCCTGGTTGGAGCAGGAGGAAAACATCAGGGCCAAGGCCAAAGTCGGAAGGATAAGTCGTTTGAACATAATGAATTGATTTTAAATGATTCGCAAAGGCGGTTTGCCAACCGCCTCAATAAATTAGACATTTTCATAAAGGCAGTTGCCAACCGCCTCGCAGGAAGGCGCCCAGAGCGCTACCATCCCTAAAAACCGGGCCATTTATGGACAAACAGCCCCACAGGCCTCCGCCCGCGATTAGAAACGCTGAGGTATTTACTAAAAGCATAAGCACGCTGATTTGTTTAACGGCCGGGCAGGAACAATTGGATTGAAATTGCCTTACCTTTGCCGAAAATTCCAAACCAAGATAGAGCCATGACCGAAAATGCAGCCCTACACGTCATTGATTTTCAGCGTGCCAACTTGCCAGATGAAACGCTGCTGAGCTTATATCGCCAGATATTGCTGCCCCGGATGATCGAAGAAAAAATGCTATTGCTCTTGCGGCAGGGCAAGATCAGCAAATGGTTTTCCGGCATCGGGCAGGAGGCCATATCGGTAGGCGCGGCAGCAGCCCTGCAGCCTGACGAGATGCTTTTCACCATGCACCGCAACCTCGGGGTGTTCACGGTGCGGGAGATGCCTCTGGAGCGCCTCTTTGCCCAATGGCAGGGCACGGCACTGGGTTACACCAAAGGGCGCGACCGCTCATTCCATTTCGGGGCTATGGAGCACCATATCGTGGGTATGATCTCCCATCTGGGCCCGCAGTTGTCGCTGGCGGCCGGGGTAGCCTTAGCCCACAAGCTCTCTGAGGAAGGCAAGGTGTCGCTGGCCTTCACTGGCGACGGGGCCACTAGCCAGGGGGAGTTTCACGAAGCCCTCAACACGGCGGCAGTATGGCAATTGCCGGTCATCTTTTTGGTTGAAAACAACGGCTATGGCCTTTCCACGCCGTCCAACGAGCAGTATCGCTGCGAACACCTGGCCGATCGCGCCCCGGGCTACGGCATGAAGTCGGTTATCATTGATGGCAACAACATCCTGGAAGTTTATCAAACTATCCAGGCTCTGGCAGCGGAAATGCGGCAGAAGCCCGAACCCGTATTGTTGGAGTGCAAAACCTTCCGCATGAGAGGCCACGAGGAAGCTTCAGGGACCAAATATGTGCCCAAAAAGCTGATGGAAGAATGGGCGGTTAAAGACCCCGTGACCAACTATGAAAATTATCTGCTCCATGAAGGCGTATTGACCCCCGAGATGGCTGCAGACATCCGCCAGGCTTTCAAAAAACAGATTAACCTGGGGTTGGAAATCGCCTTTGGTGAGGGCCCGCTCCAGTCTAGCCCAGAACAGGAGCAGGCTGATGTGTATGCCCCTTATGATGCCCAAGCTGTTGAGCCCGCTAGTAGCCAGCGTACCGAGATACGCTTCATCGATGCGATCTCCCGCGGCCTGCGGCAAGCCATGGAGCAGCATGAGCAGCTTATCCTGATGGGGCAAGACATCGCCGAGTACGGTGGGGTATTTAAAATAACGGAAGGCTTTATCGAGCAATTTGGCCCGGAGCGCGTGCGCAATACGCCCCTGTGTGAAAGCGCAATCATCGGCATTGCCTTGGGGCTGAGCATGAAAGGCTACAAAGCTATGGTGGAGATGCAATTTGCCGATTTCGTCACCTGTGGCTTCAATCAAATCGTCAATAATCTGGCTAAGTTGCACTACCGCTGGGGCGAGAAGGCCGATGTCGTCATCCGCATGCCGGCGGGCGGCGGGGTAGGGGCCGGGCCTTTCCATTCCCAAAGCAACGAGGCCTGGTTTTTCCATACCCCCGGACTGAAAGTCGTTTATCCCTCGACGCCTTACGATGCCAAGGGCTTATTGCTGGCTAGCTTTGCCGACCCCAACCCCGTCATTTACTTTGAGCACAAAGCCCTCTACCGCCGCCTGACAGAAGCGGTGCCCGATGATTACTACACGGTGGAAATCGGCAAGGCACGCCTGGCACGCGAAGGGCAGGCGGCCTCCGTCATTACTTATGGCATGGGGGTACACTGGGCCCTGGAGGTCGCTGAAGAGCTAGGCGCAGATATAGAAATCCTGGACTTGCGCAGCCTGCTGCCGCTGGATTACGATGCTATTGTGGCTACGGTGCAGAAGACCAGCCGGGCAATCGTCTTGCATGAGGATACGCTCACTGGCGGCATCGGCGGGGAAATCGCCGCTTATATCTCTGAGCACCTCTTTGAATACCTCGATGCGCCAGTCTTGCGCGCGGCAGGGCTGGATACCCCGATACCTTTCTCTACCGTGCTGGAGGAGCAGTTTATGCCGAAGGCGCGCTTCCGGCAGCAGTTGCAGCGGCTCTTGGATTATTGAGGTAGGCTGGTTTTTGACCGCATAGGCTTTAGATGCCCAATGGCTGCAAGCTGACGCAAGCCTGTTCTTACCAGTATAGTATCTGGAAGCGCTAAACACATCGAGCTTGGCATCAAGTTCTACAAGCATTAAGCAGGTCAAACTTGATGCCAAGCTCGATACGTCTTTCCTACACAAACCGCTGCGTATGATAAGCCACCAGGGTATGCAGGGTGGCCAGCGCCAGGCCGGTAGCTTGGCTCGCGTTGTAGCCTTTTGTCATATAAAAGTCCTCCAGGCGGGCTTGGGACTGGAAGAACATGGCCTGGAAAGCCGTGGATAGTTTTTGATTTAACGGGTCGCGGGTAGCCCAGGCGTTGAGCCCCTCAAGGAGGTTGCGGCTCCAGCCTTCTACCGCTTTCTGTTCGGAGGCATTGAGTGCGGTAGGTGCCATATATAGGCGGCTACGCTCGGTGGCGGCCTGAGAAAGGCGCTGCTTGTTGAAAACGGCGTCGGTATTGAGGTCTGCAGCGATGGCGACCAGGGTTTTGATTTCCGGCCAGTTGTCAAATTGGCCACAGCTCGGCATTTTCAAGCTGGTGCCGGGCGCAGTAGCACAAGACTGATAGGCGCGGCTGGTTTCCTCGGGGTGGCGCTCAAACATCCAGCAAGGGGCCGTTATGCTCGCGGCAGTAGCGCAGTGGATGAAATTCAGATGGATAATAAGCTGTTCGAGATTCTGATAGGCGTAGGTGGCGTTGGGGTCAAAAGGAAGCCCGGGTACGCCCCGGCCAGCAAAAGCGCCGCGTATCGCCGCGTTCATCAGGCGGTTGGCTTCGGTGCTGGGCCCTTGCGCCACGAAAAGCTGGTAGGCGCGATAGGCCTGAGCGATAGGTTCATTGAAGTTGCTGAGGCGGGCCGCCGCGGCAGGATTGGAGGCCAGCGAATTGACCAGGCGCTGCAATTCACTTTCGGCACCGCTTTCTTGCCCGGGCAGCGGCATGCTTTCAGCTAACATCTGATATTTCCGGATGGTGCGGTTCTGCTCCAGCATTTTGTCGTAGCCGCTGGCAGTGCCCGACCCATAGTATCCGTCGAGCGAACCAGGATATACCTTTTCCTCTTTCAATATCTTTTGCAATTCAAGCACTGAAGTACGTTTGGTTTTAGCATTTATAGCTGGTAGGGCCACCCCTTTGGCGGCAACACTGGCTGCAGCCGGAGTGGAGGATGCCGGTATGTATTCATAAGAAGAAGGTATCGCGCTTGTATTTGTGGTGGTGGTAGCAGTAGCAGCCGGAGGCGGAGCAACATCAGGAGTGCGCGGCATCAATACCTCATAAGTTGCCGGCGTTGCAGTTGCTGCGCCGCTTTTAGCGGTAAGGCCTGCTGCCGGGGCCCGCTCTTCAATCGAAATTGGGATAAGCGCTCTTTTAAGCCCGGTTTCGAACTCGGTAAGGCGGATCAGTTCGACCGTGTTGATGTTTTTAACGAAAGCATCTTTGTAGCCCAGTCGGCGAATGCGGGGCAGGTCTTGCTGGGCGGCTTCCGTAGAGGCATAGGTCCCGATAGCGACCTTAGTCAGGTTACCTTCCGGGATGGCATATACTTCGCCCGCTTCCATGAATTTCTCCCATTCCAGCTTGCTGTCTGCCCGGCGCGTGGCGATCTGGATGATGGTCACAACTTGCCCATCGCTAGAGCGGCGCTCCTGGATAAAAGCATTGGAATAGCCTTTCTGGCGTATTTCCTGGGCCGCTTTTTCGGCATCAGCGCGGTTGATGTAACTGCCTAAAAACACGTCGCGCAGGTTGCCGCCCACGTTCTGGGCATAGAGGAAGCCAATGGGCTGCAGCGCTTTGAAGTCTTCGGATTTGGCATCGATAAAGGTACCCACTTGCACCGTGTAGAAAATATTGTCTTGTGCGCGCAGGCTGCTGAAAGCCAAGGCGAACAGGGCGATAAAGGAGAGGGATGTCTTCATAGTAACGAATGTCTGGTTCTTTGGCAAATATAGGGTTAATTCAGCGAAAAATGCATTACTGCTTCCGGAGAGTTGTAAAACATCAGCTCAGAAAGGTTGGGCGTCATATAATTGCTCAGCGGCAATTGGGAGATGGTTTCCAACGCATCAAATTCAGAATCGGCTACCAATACTACCCAGAGCCTGCTGCGGTCCATCGATAAGGAATAGGACTTCAAGCGCCCTTCAGCCAGCATCGTATTCACGATATAACGCTGGCGCGGGATGAGCGCCATGAATTCCTCACTGAAGGTGTCTGGAAGTTCAAATTCTACCATGAATGTCTTCATTAGCTTCGTTTTTGCACGGTGTTTCAATGGAGTTAATGACCCTATTTAAATGCTTTAATGCTCGTATATGTTGTGTAGGAGCAACTGGATAGGGCGAATTTGTCGCGTCAATATACTGCCGGGCACTGCCAGGGCTGAGCCCGTGCAGCTGCCGGCAGCACCATAATCTAATCGATGTATACGCCCATTTTACCCATCTGGTAATCGCGCATAGCTTCCATGATTTCCGTTTGGGTGTTCATCACGTAAGGCCCCCAGGAGGCCACCGGCTCATCAATGGGCTGGCCCGCCAGGATGAGCACCCGGCTGTCGGCCTGGGCGCGCAAGGTAAAGCCATCGCCATCATTGCGGAAGTGGATGAGGTGCTCTGCCCCGTAGCTGAAGTTGTCATTGAGGTTCAGCTCGCCGCTGAGGATGTAGGCCAGGGCGTTAAAGCCTTCCGGTATTTCAATGGCTGAAAAGCCTCCGGCTTGCAGTTCGACCTGCAGGGCCAGGATGGGGGTAAAGGTGCGGGCCGGGCCTTTCATGCCCTGGTACTGCCCGGCAACTACCCGGATTTTCGCCAAGCCTTCGCTTTCTTCCCATACGGGTATCTGTGCTGCCTTAATATCCTGGTAGCCCGGCTGGGCCATCTTGTCCTTTTTCGGCAGATTGATCCACAATTGGATGCCTTCCATGATGCCGCCGCTTGCCAAAAAAGCCTCCGAGGCGCGCTCACTATGGATAATGCCGCGCCCGGCCGTCATCCATTGCACGTCGCCGCCTTGCAGGATGCCTTCATTCCCGCGGCTGTCCTTGTGGCGGATGCCACCTTGATACAGGAAAGTGACCGGCTCGAAGCCCCGGTGCGGGTGCGGCCCCAGGTCTAAAGGGTCATCACCAGCCTCAACGGGCGTTGGGCCGAAGTGGTGCAACAGGAGGAACGGGCTGATCTGATCGACCCGCGCCGTAGGCAGCGGCTGCTTGACGTGCAGGCCGCCCATGTCAATCTCCTGGCTGGGCAGGATATGGGCTACTGTGCGTTTTTGCATTAATGTGATGTTTGTGTTTGTGTTAGAGGCAATTCATGAATTGCCTCTAACACAAACATTATTCAATAAACGTACCACCTGCGAAAGGAGCGCCATTATGTCAGCTCGCGTCATTCTTTGCTGAAATTTTGACAAAGCCTTGTGCGTATTGCCATGATTTTCCTAGCTTAGCCGCTGGGCAAATTTCTGACCGGAGATTGCTTGGTAAGAAGTAAGAATCAACTATCAAAGATGCAAAAGGATGTACTTTAATTCACAAGGACAAGACGAACAAACCTACGATGCCATCGTCATCGGCTCAGGCATCAGCGGAGGCTGGGCTGCCAAAGAGCTTTGCGAAAAGGGGCTGAAAACCCTGGTGCTAGAGCGCGGCCGCATGGTGCGCCACGGCGATTACCCCACGGCGATGACGGAGCCTTGGGAGTTCAAATACCGCAACGGCGTGCCGCCAGTCGCCGAGCTGACCCATTACGAGAAGCAAAACCGCACGGGCTACACCATGCGCGAATCTAGTAAGCACTGGTGGGTCAAAGACACGGAGCATCCCTATACCGAGGTGAAGCGCTTCGATTGGATCCGCGGCCACCATGTGGGCGGGCGCTCCATCATGTGGGGGCGGCACTCCTACCGCCTCAGCGATCTGGACTTCGAGGCCAACGCCCGCGACGGCTACGGGGTGGATTGGCCCATCCGCTACCAGGATATCGCCCCCTGGTATGACTACGTGGAGGAGTTCGCCGGCATCCAGGGGCAGGCCGAGGGGCTGCCGCATTTGCCCGACGGCAAATTTCAGCCACCCATCGCGCTCAACTGCGTGGAGGAGCATCTGCGCGAGAGCATGAAGGCCAACTTCGGCCGCACCCTCACCATCGGGCGCACGGCCAACCTGACGCAGGCAATCCACGGCCGTGGCGCTTGCCAGTACCGCAACCGCTGCATCCGCGGCTGCCCCTATGGCGCATACTTCAGCAGTAATGCTTCCACCTTGCCTGCTGCCGAAAAGACGGGCAATATGACCTTGCGCCCCCACTCCATCGTCCACTCCATCATCTACGACAAGGAGCAGAAAAAAGCCACAGGCGTGCGCGTGATGGATGCCGAAACCGGAGAGTCCATGGAGTTCTTCGCTCGCATCATCTTCTGCTGCGCTTCGGCCCTGGCCACCACGCTTATCCTGATGAACTCGGCCAACGAGGAGTTCCCCAACGGCCTAGGCAACAGCAGCGGCCAACTGGGGCACAACCTCATGGACCACCACTTCCGCTGCGGCGCTACCGGCATTCATCCGGGTTTTGGCGACCGCTTCTACAGCGGGGATCGGCCTACTGGCTTCTACATCGCCCGCTTCCGCAACCTCGACCGCGCCAGCCAGCGCAAAGACTATCTGCGCGGCTACGGCTACCAGGGCGCCGGCAGCCGTATGGACTGGACGCAGGGCATCCAGGAGCTCTCTATCGGCCTGGGGGCCGAATATAAGGCCAAGCTCATCGTGCCCGGCCCCTGGCAGTTGGGCATGAATGCTTTCGGCGAGTGTTTGCCTTACTACGAAAACAAAGTGACCCTCAATACCGAGGTGCTCGACAAGCATGGCATGCCAACTCTGACCATCGATTGCGAGTTTAAGGAAAATGAAATGACCATGCGCCAGGACATGATCGAATCAGCGGTCGAGATGCTGGAAGCGGCTGGCTTCACCGAGGTCAAGCCTTTTGACCAAGGCTCCTGGCCCGGCCTGGGCATCCATGAGATGGGTACCGCCCGCATGGGGCGCAACCCCAAAACTTCGGTGCTCAACGGTTGGAACCAAATGTGGGATGCGCCTAACGTCTTCATCACCGACGGCGCCTGCATGACTTCCGCTGGCAATCAAAATCCTTCCCTCACCTACATGGCGCTGACGGCCCGCGCTGCCGATTACGCCGTGCAGGAATTGAAAAAAATGAATCTCTAATGAATATGGACCGTAGAGAAGCTATCAAAAAAACTGCCCTGCTCACGGGCTTCGCCGTTTCCGGCTCTTTTATCAGCGCTGTACTGCAAGGCTGCCAGCCCGAGGCTAAAAACCCGCTGGCCGACTGGTCGCCCAGTTTTTTCTCGAAAGAGGATGGCCTGAGCATGGCGGAGATCGCCGAATGCATCCTGCCGCGCACCGACACGCCTGGTGCGCAGGATGTCTTTGTCCACGAATTTGTGGACCTCTTTGCCAACGACTGCCTGACTGCCGAACTGCGGCAGCCCTTCCGCGATGGCTTCGCCAAACTGCTGGCCGACTGCCAGCAGGCCAACGGCAAGCCTTTTATCGAATGTAGCCCGGAGGAGCGGCTGGCTTTCCTCAATGCCCAGGATAAGGTCGTGGTCGAATTCGCCAAGGCCAATCCAGGGCTGGAGCCGAAGGAGTATCCCTTCTTCCTGACCCTCAAGCAGCTCGTCCTGCTCGGCTATTTTACCTCTGAAAAGGTGGGCACCGAGGTGTTGGGCTACTTGCCCGTGCCCGGCAAGTACGAGCCCTGTATGCCTTATGTAGAGGGTACGCCCATCTGGGCGACTTGAGAGCCGGGTGATGCCAAGACAAGCCTGGGGAATGGCTTGGACAACATAAGCAAGCAAGTGGAACGAAGCGACATCCCGGGCGAAGTGGTAAGAGCGGGAGCTTTGTTATGGGCTTTACACAATGCTAGGGAAAGTCTTCTTCAGCCTGCGGGAATTGGAGAGCAGCTTTCGCCTTTGCAATTTTTGAAGGCAGAGGATTCGTTTATCGTCAACCCATAAATGCTGTGATGAACTACGATCAGAAAACCTTTCGCCCCATCCAAAACACCGCCAACGGCGAGACCTCGGGCGAAACGCTATTCCATTACCGCCAAACGGGCCGCATCCTCACCGCCGAATACGCTGGGGGGGAAATCCTCGCTGGCCACCTCATCGGGCTGGTGGACGAGCAGGGCAATATCGACATGCGCTACCACCAAGTGAACATCCAGGGCGAGCTGATGACCGGCACCTGCCGCTCGACCCCCGAAATCCTGCCCGACGGCCGTATCCGGCTGCACGAAAGCTGGCAATGGACTTCAGGCGATGAGTCACGGGGATTCTCGGTCGTGGAGGAGATAGCTGAGCCTGGCAGCTCCCCTGGTTTTTTTGAATAAAATTGGCTTGCCCCGGGCTTTCAGCGCTAATTTTTATCTCAATATTATAACCATTGGTTGTCCTTTACCTAACCACAAAATAAGCCTATCTTGCAACCTCCTTTCACCCCCGGCCGTCCAAAAGGCGCGGCTGCCCTTTTGGGGAGTGTTGCAAGCTGTATTTTTGAGTAAAGCCAAGGAGAAAACGGTGGCGTCTCGATTCAAAAACGCCTAATTTGAGCTGCAGCATTTCATTTCAAAGGCATAGACCTAAAGCTCATAGCTTTACGAGGCAGTAATCACGAATTGCTAAACAAAAACCATCATGCCAAGACTAACCAACAAAATAGCCCTCATCACCGGTGCCGCCCGCGGCATCGGCCGGGCCACCGCCGAGCTGTTCCACCGGGAAGGCGCCATGGTGCTGCTGACAGACATCCGGGATGAAGAGGGGCGGGCTGCGGCCCAAGCGCTTGAGGGCAGGAATGAATACCTGCATCTAGATGTGAAGCACGAAAACGAATGGCGGCAGCTGGCCGGCTACATCGCCGAGCGCTACGGCCGGCTCGACATCCTGGTCAACAACGCCGGCATCACCGGTTTCCTAGAGGCCAGTGGCCCCTTCGATGCCGAACACGTGGATGAAGCTTCCTGGGACGAAGTGCACCGCGTCAATTCCACTGGCGTGATGCTGGGCTGCAAATACGCCATCCAGCTCATGAAGGGCCGGGGCGGCAGCATCGTCAACATCTCCTCGCGCAGCGGGGTGGTGGGCATCCCGGGAGCAGTAGCCTATGCCGCCAGTAAAGCTGCAGTGCGCAACCACACCAAGAGCGTGGCCCTGTACTGTGCAGAAAAAGGCTATGGCATCCGCTGCAACAGCATCCACCCAGCCGCCATCATGACGCCGATGTGGGACGCCATGCTGGGCGAAGGTGAGCAGCGGGCTCAAATCATCAAATCGGTGGAAGCGGGCATCCCGCTAGGCTACTTCGGCGAGCCGCTCGACGTGGCCTACGGCGCTTTGTACCTGGCCAGCGACGAGTCGAAGTACGTCACTGGCATCGAACTGACCATCGACGGGGGGATTCTGGCGGGGAGTGAGGCGCGGCCGGAGTAGGGCCAGGCTGGCCGGATGGCTGGGGACAGCTGGGGACAAGGCCAGGTTGATGTCTTGGACAAGGTCAGGGAAGTGTCTTTGGCAAGGCTGGGGTAGGACTGGGGACAAGGCTCGGTCCATGGCCCAGGTAAATTGGGGATAGGGTTATCTCACTGTGTCCCGTTACCCTTTGCAGTAAATTGAGATTCGATGATTTACAGGCTGTCGGCCAAAAAGCGCCCTACTTTTTTGCTGAAGCCCAGTAGGCTTGTTGTGATGGGGAGATCATCCCGGTTGAAAATGGTGCTTCTCGACCCGTGCTGTGCCTTCTTTGTCCTTGGCTTCCAGCCCTCCAAATTGGGCTGAAAAAAAAAGACACAGTTAAATGAACAATCCCTTACAGGCCTGGAAGTAAACTTCTACCTCGCTTTTGAAAGGACGCCGGAGCAAAACTCCCGCACCAAACCATCCACTACCCCAAGCGGGGCATGGTCCAGCCCATCTCCAGCTCAGGGGCTTAAGGTGCTATATCACCTCACTGCCATTCAAACTTCCAGCGCCGGAAAGCCTCCAT
>CAYSPJ010000011.1:32676-48238 GCA_964432875.1 uncultured Phaeodactylibacter sp.
AAGGTGCTATATCACCTCACTGCCATTCAAACTTCCAGCGCCGGAAAGCCTCCATAGCTTCATACTCTGCCAAGCCGAGGGTGCGGTAGGCGTTGGCGGTAGCTTGGTTGCGGTCTTCGGCGCGCTGCCAGAACTCACGTTCGTCGGTACCGGGGAAAGGCGGGCGGTCCTTTTGGGATTGGTGCATAAATACGGCCTGCCTTTTCTTACGCAGCTCTGCCGGGCTAAGGGGCACGGCCATTTCGATTTCGTGGATATTCCATTCGTGCCAGGCACCGCGGTAGAGCCAGAGCCAGCAATCCTTGATCCAGGATTCACCTTTGAGCATCTCACAGGCGCCGAAGATGGCATCGATACAGACGCGGTGCGTGCCATGCGGGTCGGCCAGGTCGCCGGCCGCATAGATTTGGTGCGGCTTGATGGCTTTGATTAGTTCGGCAGTGATGCGGATATCCTCGGAGCCCAGCGGGTTTTTGCGGGGCGTGCCAGTTTCGTAGAAGGGCAAATCCATGAAGTGGATGTGGCTGTCGGGCAGGCCGCAGAAGCGGGCGGCGGCGCGGGCTTCGCCACGGCGGATTAGCCCTTTCACTTTGCGCACTTCGGCAATATCCGCCTCGCCCGGGCCTTTGTTGTCCAGGAATTTGGCCATTTCGGCATAGCTTTTTCGGACTTCAGGGCTTACTTCCGGCTGCCCGCCTTGGCTAAATTCTTGCAGGAATTCGATAAAGCGGCGGGCATCGTGGTCGTGTACGGCGATATTGCCCGAGGTTTGATAAGCCACGTGTACGTCATGGCCCTGGTCCACCAGGCGCAGGAAGGTGCCGCCCATGGAGATGACGTCGTCATCGGGGTGGGGGCTGAAGAGGATGACTCGTTTTTTAGCCGGCTTGGCGCGCTCGGGGCGGGTGGTATCATCGGCATTGGGCTTTCCGCCAGGCCAGCCGGTGATGGTATGCTGCAGGCGGTTGAAGATGCGGATGTTGATATCGTAAGCTGAGGCGTGTTCGATAATCAGATCGCTGAGGCTGTTTTCAGCATAGTCTTCATCCGTGAGCTTGAGGATCGGCTTATCCAGTTTTTGCGAAAGCCAGATGACCGCCTGGCAGATCAGGTCTTCATCCCAGTTGCACATCCCCACCATCCAGGGGGCCTGGAAGCGCGTCAGCTCGCCGGCGGCGCCGATGTCGAGATGGGCTTTTACGTTGGGGTGCTTTTGCAGATAGGTAGAGGGTACGGCAGCCGTGATGGGCCCTTCGATCGCCTTTTTCAATACCGATGCCTTATGTTCGCCCCAGCCCATCAGGTAAATCATACGGGCTTTCATGATGCTTTTAATGCCCATGGTAATGGCGCGGTAAGGCACGTCTTCCTCGTGGGGGAAATCCTTGAGCGCATCTTTGCGGGTGATGGCATCGAGGCGCACGAGCCGCGTTTGGGAATGCTCCCAGGAGCCCGGCTCGTTGAAGCCGATATGGCCGGTGCGGCCGATACCCAGCAATTGAATATCAATGCCGCCCAGCGTATCGATCTTCTTTTCGTAATCCGAGCAGAAGCGCTCAATTTGGTCCATCGGCAAAGTGCCATCGGGGATGTGGATATTTTCCCGCTTGATGTCAATATGGTTGAACAGATACTCATTCATGAAGCGGACGTAGCTCTGCGGCGCGTCGGGCTGCATGGGGTAGTATTCGTCCAGGTTGAACGTGATGACGTTGTGAAAACTCAGCCCTTCCTCCCGGTGCAGGCGTACCAGTTCCTGGTAAACCCCAATCGGGGAAGAGCCGGTGGCCAGCCCCAGCACGATTTTTTCGCCTTCTTGCTGCCGCTGGCGGATAGCCAGGGCAATGGACTGTGCGACGTGCTTGCTGCCTTCCGAAGAGGAGCCCCAAATTTTTACCGATATTTTTTCCAGCGACTTGAGTTGATAGCGTAGGCGTTCCATGTTTTATTTGGATTGTTTTGAAGGCCTAAAGCTAGGTAAAAGCTGGAAATTGAATGGCACTCCGGGAAGATTTAATTGCCGTAGTGTGCTTTGCTTGGCTTTGTAGCAAAAAAGAAAAAAATGAGCATAAAGCCAAAAGAGCCCAAAGATATCCGGGAAGTTTCGCTGACACATGCAGCGAAACTTCCCGGGAATAGCTTAACCTCTCAAATCTTCGATGTGGAAACCAGGATACTTTGCCTTGTCAAAAGAGAAGTGCCCGGCTGGCAGTGGCTTGTTGGGCGTCAGTTTGTCGAGGGTGAGTTTGTAGCGGGAACCATCGCGGCCGAAGGCTTCAACACTAAGCAGGTCGCTGGTTGCTTTGTTGACATTCATGCGCAGCTTGGTATATTCGGCGTTGCGGTCCATCGGCTTGAATTCGATCTGCTGTACGGTGATGCCGCTGCTGGCAAATTCGTTGGTGATGAAATAGATAAATTCGCCCTTATCGTAAAAGTTGAGCAAGGATTCGGGTGATAGGAAGGAGCCGGCCATCTCTTCCTCATCCGGCATGTCCATGATCTGGACTTCCTTATTTTGCTTCATGACCATCCAAAGAGCTTTGCCATCGGAGATGACCTCCTGGCCTGCGATGTTCACGCGGTATTTGCTGCCCTGCTGCGCCAATGAGCCCTTTTGGCTTTCTACGGGTTGGTTGGGGAAGGTGATATCCAGGGTGAAATTAGCCTCCAGGGTCTGGTAGCTCTGGAAGCGCTTGCGTATTTTTTCCAGCACTGCCTTGGCCTTGGGGTCGGATTCATCTTTGGTAGTCAGTGCGCCCTTCTGGGCAAAGGTTGGGGCGGCTAAAGCCAGGAGGACCGCGGCAAAAAGTAACTTCTTCATGGATTTGGTTTCGTTTAATATTTTCAAGACGATACGAGGGCGCTGCCGCCCTTTTTCCAATACGCTATGAAAACGCCTGGAGTGTTCAGTTATTGACTGTGGAACAGGGGAAAGGGGGTTAAAGTTTCATTAATTTTTCAGCTGTGTTGGGCGTGGCTAGTTGCTGCAGCTCGTCAGAAACATGGATTTCTTCGCAACCTGTGGCGTTCATACACGGTCTTATTGGTAAAAAAGGACATGCGCCGATTACGACTCTATATCGCCCTGAGCCTGGATGGCTACATCGCCCGCCCAGACGGTTCGGTGGGCTGGCTTTCCGTAGTGGAAAAAGAGGGGGAAGACTATGGCTACGCCCAATTCATCTCCACCATAGACACTACTTTGATGGGCTACCAGACTTATGCCCAGGTGCTGGGGTTTGGGGAGTTTCCATACGGGCAGTTTAAAAACTACGTCTTCACCCGGCAACAGCGCCAGCCGGAGGGCCTGCCGGTCTCTTTCATTACTGAAGACCCTGCCGCCTTTACCCAAGGCCTCAAAGCGCAGCCTGGCGGCGACATTTGGCTCATCGGCGGCGCGCAGATCAATGCCTTGCTGCTCCAGGCGGGGCTGATCGACGAGCTCATTCTGTCTTACGTGCCCATTGTGCTGGGCGAGGGTATCCCATTATTTGGCAGGCAGCCAGCGCTATTATCAAAATGGGTACTGGAAAAGCAGCAGGCTTATACAACGGGCTTATTGCAGGCTGTTTATCGCAAAGGGGATTAGTCGAGCGCGACCACTGCGCGAGAAAAATGCCCCTGCCAGAGGCGCATTTTTGTTCAAAAAACAAAAAATGTCTAGCTTGCAGGGGCAAAAACGACTTTTCCATTTATGCGGAAGCTTTGGCTATTGTGTTTGCTCATTCTTTACGGCACCGCCCTTGCACAACCCTCGCAAGTGCAGATTAAGGTCTATGCCTTTGAGGAAGGGCTCAGCCATCGCAATGTCTTCAAAATCCTGCAGGATGAGGCGGGCTATATTTGGATAGCAGCCATCAATGGGCTGAACCGCTTTGACGGCCATGAGTTCCTGGCCTATAACCGACGCGAAAAGGAGCGTTATCTGCCGCACGACTTGGCGGCAGATATGCGGCTCAGCCCCGATGGGGCGATCTGGCTGGCCGGCCAGGGGCAGGTCACGGCTTTCAACCCTTTTTCCGGGCAGCACCGCAGTTTTCAGATTGGATCGAAAGGCCAGGATGCTCTGGGTGAAACGACTGGCCCCTACAGCCTTTCTTTTGACAATCAGGGATGGGCCTGGATGGCCAGCCGCGATGAGCTGACCGGGAAAAACATCCTCCATGCCTTTAATCAGGAAGGCAAAGAGGAAGCCGCGCTAAAGCTGGATGAGCCCAATGGCCGCCAACTGGTCTTGCGCCAAGGAAAAAATATTTACGTAGGCGGGCAGGGCAGGCTCTGCAAATTTAATCTGGCGGGCAAGTTGCTGAGCAAGTATGAACTGCCAGCGCCTGCCAGTGCCTCCATCACTCAACTACAGGAGTGGGGCAATTTGATCTATGCCCTGTGCAACGACGGGAGCTTATTCGCTTTCGACCCCCAAACCGGCACCTTTTCCAAACACCCCGCCAGCGCTAAAACGGAGGCTGCGTTAGCCATGTTATTGGAGCCCAATGGCGATATCTGGATTGGCGGGCGGGGACTGCTGCAGTTTTATAACCACGAAAACGGCAGCATCGCCAACTTCAACAACCAGATAAGGGAAGCCGTAAAAAGCGGTACCTCCTACCGCCAAATCTTCCGCGATCGCTCTGGGGCAGTCTGGGTGGCTTCCGACTTTGGCGCCATCAAGCTGGTGCAGTCCAGCCGCTTATTTACCAACTACCTCAATGGCGGCAATGAGTATTGCATCAACCTGTATTGCAGCACCCGGGGCATGGCCGAAGATGAGAAAGGCAATGTATACATCTCTTACTACAATTCCATCCATGTGCTCGACCCGGTGACCGATGCCTTGCGCCTACTCTTTCCCACTAATGCCTTCTCAAATTATCCCTTTGGCTTAGCTTATTACGATCAGGCTCTTTGGACGGGCAATGGCCGGCGCATCGACCTGCGCAGCCTGCGGGTAGATACCCTCTTTAATCACCCAGCTAAGGATTTGGGCGCGGTGGCCCTCAGCGATGACAGCCTGATCTGGATGGGTTACCTGAGCTGGCTCTACAAATACGACCCCCAGCGCAAAAGGCTGCGCGAATTCACCGACGCGCAAGGCAAATGGGGGAGTGAAAGCGGCAATATCAGCTGCCTTTATCAAGGTAGGCGCCGCGGCTGGATGTGGGTGGGCACCCTGGATAATGGCGTTTTCGCCATCTCCAAAGAAAACGGGCGAGAGCTGCATTACCATACCGGGGAGGACAGCCCAGTACGCTTGAAGCACAATCAGGTCAATGCCATTTGCGAAACCAGCGGCGGGAAGCTTTGGCTGGGCATGGCCAGCGGCTTGCACCAGCTCGACCTGGGCACCGGCGAGCTGCGGATTTATACTACGCAGGATGGCCTGCCCAATAACTTCATCAATGGCTTGCTCTCCGAAGGCGATTCCTGCCTATGGGTCAGTACTGACAATGGGCTGAGCCGCTTTAGCCTGAGCAGTGGCACCTTTAGCAATTTTTTCGTGGAAGACGGCCTCACGGCCAACGAATTCAACCGCATCTCCTTTTTCCGGGCCAGCTCCGGGCGCATGTACTTCGGGGGGCTCAATGGCGTCAATGCCTTTTTCCCCGGGCCGCAGTTCCTCGTTCAGAAGGAAGTGCGGCAGGAAGCCCCTATCCTTTTTACCCGTTTCTCGAAATACGATGGTGCCAGCGATAGCCTGGTGTCAAGCCTGTACGGGCTTTCACCCAACAACACGATTACCCTTTCTCCCTGGGACCGCATCTTTTCCTTTCAATTTGCCCTGGCCGACTATCGGCAGCCGCAGAACAATATCTTCAGCTACTGGTTGGAGGATTATGAAGCCGGCTGGTCAGCCCCTGCGGAGGGGAAGGTGGTGCGCTACAACAATATCCCTGCCGGGACTTACACCTTCCGCGTACGCGCCAAGGCCGGGGGCAACAACCCGCATTGGAACAGCCAGGAATTGGCCATCCGCATCGTCGTCCAGGAAGCTTTTTACCGCACCTGGTGGTTTTGGGGGCTTTGTGTGGTGCTGCTCGTCGGCGGCTTGCTGGGCTTCATGCGCTACCGCATCTATCTGGCCCGCAAGCGGGAGCACGCGCTGGAGGCCCTTGTAAGCAAGCGCACTCGTGAGTTGGAGCAGGAGAAACACAAATCCGAGGCTTTGCTGCTCAACATCCTGCCGGCCGAGATTGCCGAAGAGCTCAAGGCTTTCGGTGCTGCCAGGGCCAAGCGTCACGAGCTGGCCACGGTCATGTTTTCCGATTTCAAGGGTTTTTCGCGCATCTCCGAGCAGATGGCCCCCGAAGACTTGGTGGCGGAGATTGACTGCTGCTTCCGTGCTTTTGATGAAATCATGGAGAAGTATGGCCTGGAAAAAATCAAGACCGTGGGCGATGCCTACCTCTGCGTCGGGGGCATGCGCAACGATAATGGCCACGAGGCCGACCGCGTTATCCTGGCTGCCATGGATATCCAGGCGTTTATGCAGAAGTTGGCCGTGCAGCGCCAGCATGACAATCAACTTTTCTTCGAGGCGCGCATCGGTATCCACACTGGCCCGCTGGTAGCTGGCATCGTCGGCATCAAAAAGTTTGCCTACGACATTTGGGGCGATACCGTCAATTTGGCCTCCCGCATGGAGAGCTGCGGCGAAGTGGGCAGAGTCAATATTTCCGAAGCGACTTACCGCTTGGTGCAACCCCACTTCCGCTGCGCTTTTCACGGCCAATATACGGAGACCGAAGGGGAGGACATCAATATGTATTTCGTGGAGGAGTATCTGGGCAAGCGAGAAAATCCTTAGCAGAAGCTTCCGCTCACGCAACTTAGATGCCCTGGTTAAAGCGGCCGCCGCCAAGCCAACGCAGCAAAACCAGATTTCATTAATACTATAATCAAAAGGAATATCTTGCGTTAATACTGGCATAAACGCTGGACATAAGAGCCAAAATTAATTAGTACCGCATGATGTCGAGAATCTATTTTGCCCTACTGGCAATTGCCATCGCCGCCGCAGCCCCCTCCTGCAAGCCAAAAGTGGAGTTGGAAGAAGTGGAAGCGGAAGACGGCTATGGCTACCTGGAAAAATATCAGCGCCGCAAAGACGACTTTGCCCGCGAGGGTTGGTATCAGAAACTCAGCCCCGAAGGCAACAAAGTAGAAGAAGCGCAGTACCAAAGAGATACGCTGAACGGCCTGCGCATCCTGTACGACGAAAACGGCGATACCCTGGTGGTGGAAACCTACCGCATGGGCTGGTTTGATGGCCCCTTCCGCGCTTTCCGCACTGGCGGCGAACTGGAAATCGAAGGGCAATACGAGGCCAATGTCATGCACGGCCTTTGGAAGCGCTACTACCCTGGCGGGCAATTGATGGAAGTGGTTACCTTTGCCGATAACGAGGAAAACGGCCCTTTTGTGGAATACTGGCAGAATGGCAATATCAAGGCTGAAGGCACTTACCTCAATGGCGACCACGAACACGGCCTGCTGAAAATGTATGACGAAAACGGCGAGCTGGCCCGCACCATGAACTGCGAGAGAGGGGTGTGCCGCACAGTTTGGAAAGCTGAAGGAGTGGTAGACCCCAATCCGCTGGAAGAAGAGTAGCGGGGCCGTAGAATTGTAAAACAGGGCGCATGCCACGGGCTAATGGGAGATTCAGGAACCCGAAACATGCCATACCAATTCAAAGTATAAAAATACCTTATGCCAAAACGACTACTTACGCTGGGCATAGCGATATGGATAGCCTGGGCTTTGCCGGCACAAATTGGCGGCATCTCCATTTACGAATTCCTCAACCTGCCCAATTCGGCGCGGATCACGGCTTTGGGCGGCACCCTCATCACCGTGCGCGATGACGATGCCAATCTGGCTTTTTCCAACCCGGCGGCGCTCAATCCCCTGATGCACCAACAACTGGCTTTCAACCATAGCTTTCACGTGGCCGACATCAGCCATGGCTATGCCAGCTACGCCCATCATTTTGATAAATTGGGCATTACCGGCCATGCTGGGGTCCATTATATCAACTATGGTGATTTTGATCAAACGGATGAGTTTGGGCTGTTGGAGGGCACCTTCAATGCCGGGGAATACGCCATTACCATGGGGGCTGGCGCGCAAGTTTATGAGCGTCTGGCAGTAGGTGCCAACATGAAATTCATCAGCTCGCAGTTCGAATCATACCATTCTCTGGGGTTGGCAGGAGACCTGGCCGCTACCTATTTCGATACGTCCAGAAACCTCGTCTTTACTTTTGCTTTTCGGAATATCGGCACCCAGTTGACCACTTACCGCGAGGGCAACCCGGAGCCCTTACCCTTCGAGATGCAGCTGGGCCTCTCCAAGCGCCTGCGCTACCTGCCCTTCCGCTTTTCAGTCATCTACCGTCACTTCAACCGCTGGAATATACTTTATGATGACCCCAATGCGGAGCCTTCGCTGCTCTTCTTTGGTGAAACGGAGGACGAGCGCAGCAAAACCAGTATTTGGATGGACAATTTTTTCCGCCACTTTGTCTTCAGCGGTGAGTTCCTCTTTGGCAAGCGTGATAATTTCCGCCTGCGCCTGGGCTACAACCACTTTATGCGCAAGGAGCTCCTGGTCACCAATTTTGGCAGTATGGCAGGTTTTTCTCTTGGGGCCGGCATCAAGGTTAACCGCTTCCGGCTGGATTATGGCTATTCCGCCTACCACCTCGCCGGAGGCTTGAATCACTTCAGTATTTCGACCAATTTGCAAGAATTCAAAGGGCGCCGAGCGATTACTGTCGGATCCGACTAGGAAATCCCCAGGAAAAATACCGTCCCGCTCAAGCGGTAGGTCGTCATCCCTTTGGGTAACTGTTCATCAGGGCTATGCTTTTGGCGGATTAGGCGATAGATGCCCTTGTAGGTTTGGCCATTGACGTTGAGTGTGCCCTGTTTCCCGCCAATAGCATCATTGACGCAAAAAATCAGGATGAAGCCGGCCTTGCCATATTGCGGTTTTTCGGTGAATGCTGCGGCTTGGAAAGCATCAACCATGCCCATGGGATTGATGGGGTCTTGAAACCTGGAGTCGCCCGGCGGGCGCAACGGACTGTTTTTGCCGCCAATGGTCCCATCGGTGACGATGACGGTCAGGCCTCCTTTTTCACTACCGGAGAATTGGGCCTGCACCAGAGCTGGGAGTAACAAAGCTAGCGCGATGATGATACGTTTCATGATGAAGATGTTTTGTAAACATATTAACAAACTACAAAATTACTGCTAAATACGCTAAAAAAGCTGGTGAGTTTCATCATCAGTACTCTTTTGTACGCACGAATATCATCTATGGCGGCATGAGCGGCTGGCGATCGCCTCTGTCAAAGGGGTATAAACCAAAGTTTTATTTAGATTTGCGGGATGTTTTAGAAATGGTTTATTCAACCAGGGCAAATAACCAAGCTTCCGATGCTGCTCATTTTTGTCATCTGTTATCTGATCATGACTTTACTCATCGGCTGGTGGGCATCGCGGCGCGTACATTCTACTAAAGATTTCGTCATTGCCGGGCGCAACCTGCCCATGTTCATTGCCGCCTGCGCGCTATTTGCTACTTGGTTTGGCTCTGAGACCATTATGGGGGCTTCTTCGGAATTTGTGGAGCACGGCCTGATTGGCGTGATAGAGGACCCCTTTGGGGCGGCGCTTTGCCTCGTATTGGTAGGCGCCTTTTTTGCCCGCCCCCTCTACCGTTTGAACATCCTCACCTTCAATGATTACTTCCGCCTGCGCTACGGGCGGACGGTGGAGTTTATCTCCGCCATCTTTATGGTGCCTTCATACTTCGGCTGGATAGCGGCACAGTTGGTGGCCATGTCGGTCATACTGGGCACTATTTCCGGTTTATCCCTGCTGGAGGGCATCGCGGTTTGTACCATTGTGGTGGTAATCTACACCTATATCGGGGGGATGTGGGCGGTGTCTATCACCGATTTCGTACAGACGATCATGATCGTGGCTGGCTTGGGGTTGCTGGCGTACAACCTCAGCAGTAAGCTGGGCGGCGTAGGCGCCGTGCTGGCAGCTACTCCCGACGGTTTTTTCCGCTTTCTGCCCAAAGGCGATTTCCATAGTATCGTACATTATTTTGCCGCCTGGATTACCATCGGTTTGGGTTCCATCCCCCAGCAGGATGTCTTCCAACGGGTAATGGCGGCACGCACCGTCAAGACGGCGGTAACGGCTTCCTATCTGGCGGGCTTCATGTACCTGACCATCGGCTTTCTGCCGCTTTTCATCAGCCTCTGCGGGCGTATGCTCTACCCCGATTTGGCAGAGGGCGACACCCAAATGGTGGTGCCTCGGATCGTGCTGGAGCACAGCACCGTCTTTTTGCAGATTATGGTCTTTGGGGCTCTGCTGTCTGCCATCTTAAGCACCACTTCCGGCGCAATACTGGCGCCGGCTACGGTAATCGGTGAAAACTTGATCAAGCCTTATTTCAAAAACCTCACTGATCAGCAGCTGCTTTTTGCCATGCGCCTATCGGTAGTGGGGGTGGCCATCGTTTCGGCGATTATGGCGGCCTGGCGGCAAAGCATCTACGAACTGGTAGGCGAATCTTCGGCCCTAAGCCTGGTTTCTCTTTTCATCCCCCTAACTGCGGGCTTGTATTGGAAACGAGCCTCCAATATAGGCGCTATTGCTTCTATCATCATGGGTATGGGGGTATGGATTATTTGCACACTGCTGGAAACTAAAATCCCTAGCCTCATCTACGGCAGCCTGGCCAGCCTGTTAGCTATGGTGGTTGGCAGCCTGCTCTGGCCCGACCGGCGGCTGCAGGAGCTGGCTGAGGCGAATTGATGGCGAGGCTACCTGCTTCATGACTTGATCTTGAAGGTCATGACCCGAAGCTCGCAGCTTTACAGGGATGCTAAATAGTGACAAAAAAAGTTCCGTCTAGCCCTTCCCCGCCACAACCAATACGATCTCTCCTCTCACCTTTTCTTGCTGGCCGTAGTGAGCCGCCAGGTTTTTCAGGGTATCGGTGCGGATATCCTCGTGCAGCTTAGTCAGTTCGCGGGCCACGCAAGCCATGCGGTCGGGGCCGCAGAAATCTGCCAGTTGGGTCAAGGCTTTTACCAGGCGGTGGGGAGATTCATACAGCACAAAAGTGTTTGGCAAGCCAGCCAGGTGTTCTAGCCGGGTTTGGCGGCCCTTTTTGTGAGGCAGGAAGCCTTCGAAGTGGAAGCGGTCGCAGGGCAGGCCAGAAGCAGCCAGTGCAGGTACAAAAGCGGTGGGGCCAGGCAGGCATTCTACTCGGATGCCACGTTGAACACACTCGCGCACCAGCAGGAAGCCAGGGTCGGAAATCCCCGGGGTGCCAGCATCAGAAATGAGAGCGATTTTGGTACCGGCCTGCATCTGCTCAGCCAGCCCTGCGGTGATGTTGTGCTCGTTGTGGGCGTGGTAGGAGCGCAGCGGAGCTTTGATTTGGTAGTGGGCCAGCAGTATGCCCGAGGTGCGGGTATCTTCCGCCAAAATCAAGTCCACTTCGCTCAGGATGCGGAGCGCCCGGAGGGTGATGTCCTCTAAATTTCCAATCGGGGTGGGTACCAGGTACAACATGCGCTATTCAGTTGGGGCCAGATATCGGAAGAAAGAAAAAAGGATATACAACAAGATGACGATAGAAAAGGCCGCTTCCCGGGCCAACAAGAGGGCGGCCAGGGCTATCGCTACAAAGGTAAATTTTATCTCATTGCCCTGCCACTTAAACGATTTGAATTTAAAGCTGAACATGGGGATTTCAGCTATTAGCAGGAAAGACAGCAGCCCGATACAGAGGTAGAGGAAGGCCGGCGCAGTCACCAGGCTGGCCAGCCCGAAAGAATCCTGCTGATAGATGAGCAAAAGGCCTGCGGTGAACAAAGTGCTTGAGGGCGTGGGCAGCCCGATGAAGCCATCGCCCTGCCGGGTATCCAGGTTGAATTTGGCCAGGCGCAGGCCGGAAAAAGCCGAGAGGATAAAGGCTGGCAATGCGGCATACTGCAAGTTATTGGCATCTTCCAGCCCCAGCCCGATGAGGAGGAGCTGGTAGAAAATAGCCCCCGGCACTACGCCGAATGAAACCACATCGGCCAGCGAATCGAGCTGCTTGCCCAGCTCGGAATGGACACCCAGGGCGCGCGCCACCAGCCCGTCGATATAATCTGCCAGGATACAGGCCAGGATAAACCAAAAAGCTGCGGTAAATTGCCCATAGAAAAGGCTGGACATAGCGCAGCACCCCAAAAACAGGTTGAGCAAGGTAATCGCATTCGGCAGGTGCTGCTTCATGCGGCGAAGTTCGGCATTTTTTTTAAAAAAATCGAAGTTTAGCGGCAGGCAGTAAAGAAGGGCGTTGACAAGACGGCCTTTATCCCAATCCAGGGATGCCGTCCTGATGGCAGCTATGCCCCAGGCATAAAAACATCATCTGCTGATTGTATGCGGCATGAATTTCGTTTTTTCAACGTTTTTCCCTTACTTGCGACACTAATCGGCCTATGACATTGGAACAATCCCTTAAACCGGCGCTGATGATGCACAGACAGATCCTTTCCTTATTGGCCTTGCTGCTCGGCATGAGCGCTGCATTGGCGCAGCCTGTTAACGACAACTGTTTTGGCGCTACCCCCTTGCCCGATGAGGCCTCCTGGTGCTCGGCGGTCGGGGCGTTCACCAGCGTAGGCGCTACTCCTCCCAGCGGCCCGCAAGCCGGCTGTCTTTCCGGGCCTTTTGCCGACGTGTGGTTTACCTTTGTGCCGTTGGCCAGCAGCGTCACGGTTACCATCATCGGCAACAATAGTTTGGGCGGCACGGGCTTGCTCTTGCCGGAGCTGGCTATTTTCGCCGGCCCCTGTGGGGCTTTGCAGCTCGTTGCCTGCAAGCCAGCGCCAGCTTTTGGGGTCACCAATTCGCTATCCTTTAGCGGGCTGGACCTGGGGGTGCCCCACTACATCCTCGTTCAGGGTAGGAACGGTACGGTGGGTAGCTTTCAATTGTGCATTAATACCTATAACTTGCCGACGGCACCTTCCTCCGATTGCCCACAAGCGGCCTTGTTGTGCGACAAGTCGCCCTTTGTCGTGCAGCAGTTGTCGGGTGCCGGGAACAACCCTTCGGAAGCCAATGATGCAGCCTGCCTCAGCGGCTTTGGCGGCAATGTGGAGTCCAATTCCACCTGGTTTGTCTGGACAGCGGGCAGCAGCGGCTCCCTGACCTTTAGGCTCACCCCGCTCAACCCGCCGGATGACCTGGATTTCGTCGTTTACGAATTCCCCAATGGGCCGGGCAATTGTGCTGGTCAGATCCCGTTGCGCTGCATGGCTTCTTCCTGCCCCGGCCCGACTGGCCTGGATGAAAGCTCGACGGATATCTCCGAGCCGCCCAACTGCAACCCGGCTATTCAGGATAATTTCCTGGCAGCCTTGCAAATGGAGGCCGGTAAGACTTACGGCGTCATGGTCAATAATTTTTCTACAACTGGCATGGGCTTCCTGTTCGAGTTTGGCGGCAGTGGGGAGATTGCCGGGCCGCAGGCTGCTTTTGAGGCCAACCTCGCTGAGGGCTGCATTGAGCAGGCTGTTGTTTTTTCCGATTTATCGGCTTATCCCGACGGTACGATCGCTGCCTGGGAATGGGACTTTGGGCCGGGGGCCAGCCCTGCTACTGCCTTGGGGGCCGGGCCGCACACCGTGGTTTACAGCACGCCCGGCCCCAAGCCAGTGCTCTTGAGCCTGACTTCTGCCCAGGGCTGTGTCGTCTCGGCCGTACAAGAGTTTGATGTGTTCTGCTGCGAGCGGCAGTACCAGGCTAGTGTGGCTATCAGCCCTATCACCTGCCTGGGCAATGCCGATGGCATGCTTAGCCTGGAGATGGCCCATCCGGCCGGGCCTTACGCCTTCACCTGGAGCAATGGCGCTACGGGGCCAACTGCAAGCGGGTTGGAGCCGGGTAGTTATAGCGTCACCGTGAGCGAAATTTTAGGCTGCGATACCATTTATACTTTCCTGATGGAAGACCCTCCGCCTTTTGCTTTCGATACCACGATCATCATGCCCACCTGCAACGGGGGGATGGATGGGAGCATCCGCCTGGATGTCAATGGCGGTACGCCACCTTACCAATTCAGCCTGCAAGGCGGGGCATTTTCCCCGGGCGGGGAGTTCTCCAACCTATCAATCGGGGATTATGCCATCAGGCTATTGGATGCCAATAATTGCGAAGCAGATTTTCTCATCACTTTGCGGGAACTGGAGCTGGAGCTCGATCCGCTGGTGCAGGCAGTCAACCCGCCTTCCTGTTTTGGCTTTTCTGATGCCTCCATCGAACTGGGCATCAGCAATGGCTTGCCGCCTTACCGATATGACTTCAATGACGGTTTGGGCTACGTAGATGCCAGCAGCCTCTCCGGCCTTGCTGCTGGAGTTTATGCCGTGGATGTTTTGGATGCCAACCTTTGCCGGGGCAGTTTTAGCTTTAGGGTAGAAAACCCGCCTGCCTTGGAGGTCGAATTTTCAGAAAGCCCCATTTCCTGCCATGGCCTTGCCGATGGCGGCGTGGCTGCCTTGCCAAGCGGAGGCACGGGCAGCTATCTCTTCCAATGGAGCACGGGTAGCACGGCCGCTGGATTGGGGCAACTGGCAGCGGGGGAATATACGCTCACGCTTACGGATGCCGCCGGATGCCGCCTGGTAGCTGCTTATCGGCTCGGGCAGCCTGACCCTCTATTGCCCGGCCTGGCTGCCATTGAGCTGCCCCTTTGCACCGGAGATGCCAATGGGCGCATTGCGATCAGCATGGAAGGGGGGCTCAGGCCATATACCTACAGCCTGGGCAGCAGTGCTTTCCAGCCTGATTCACTTTTCAATGGGCTGGCAGCGGGCCTGCACCAAATCGTGGTTAGCGATGCTGCCGGGTGTATGGCCAGCCTGGAAGTAGCGATGGCTGACCCGCCACCGCTGCTGGTAGATGCAGGCGACCGGCAGTTGGTCATCCTGGGCTATGAAGCTCAGCTCCGCGCCCAGCCCAACGACCCGGAGGTGATATATCAGTGGTCGCCTACAGAAGGGCTGAGCTGCAACGATTGCCCCGCCCCAAACGTCTTACCTTTGCGCAATACCACTTACACGGTACTGGTGCAGGACAGTAAGGGGTGCCTGGCGCTGGATTCGGTAGTGGTGGTGGTCAGCCCCGACCGACCGCTCTTCGTCCCCAATGCCTTCTCGCCCAATAATGATGGGCGCAATGACGTATTTACCGCTCATGGCGGGCCTGGCTTGCGGCAGATTATCTCGCTCAAGGTTTTCGATCGGTGGGGTAGCCTGGTCTTCGAACAGCAAAATTTAGGCCCCGATCCTGCCGTTGTAGCTTGGGACGGATTGATACAGGGCCAGCCAGCCCCCAACGGGGCTTATGCTTACCTCTTCGAGGTAGAATTTATTGATGGTCAAAAGCGACATTTTTACGGAGATGTTGTTGTTTTACGTTAAAGGGTTTTCCCTTAACTGATGATTGTTAGCTTAGCTATGAAAAAA
>CAYSPJ010000011.1:48338-67943 GCA_964432875.1 uncultured Phaeodactylibacter sp.
CAGCAGAGCCTGTTGCAGATTGGGGAAACCTATTACATCCAGGTCAGCGCCCGTAGTGGGCGCACGGGGTCCTTCCGCATCTGTATCAATAACTTCAATGCCGTACCCGACCCGTCCGGCGATTGCTTTACCGGGGTAATCCTCTGCGATAAGGAGCCTTTTACGGTGCCCTTCGTCAGCGGTGTTGGCAACAATCCCAACGAGATCGTAAATGTAGGCTGCAACTCCGCAGGCTGTAATATCACTGAGTCTTCTTCCACCTGGTATAAATGGACCTGCGACCAGCCCGGTACGCTCACCTTCGTGCTGAATCCGCTCAACCCTGCTGACGACCTCGATTTCGTGCTATACGAGTTGCCAGCCGGCATCAACAACTGTACGGGTAAAATTGACATCCGCTGCATGGCCTCGGGTGAAAACGTGGGTGCCCCCTTTGCGCAATGGGCTCCTTGTACCGGTGCCACCGGCCTGAGCCTGACTGATACCGACCTGAACGAAACTTGTGGCTGTCAGACGGGTGACAACAACTTCCTGCGCTTTATTGATATGGAAGCCGGTAAGAGCTATGCGCTGGTCGTCAACAACTTCAGCCAGTCTGGCGTCGGCTTTACCGTGGAATTTGGCGGCACGGGTACTTTCCTGGGCCCTACCGCAGATTTTACGACGAACATCGATACGGTCTGCGTGGGCGATCCCATTACTTTCACTGATGCGAGCACTTTTGCCGGTGGGCTGAGCGGATGGGAATGGAACTTCGGCCTCGGTGCCAGCCCGGCAGCGGTGAATGCCAGAGGGCCCCATCAGGTCGTCTACAATCGTCCGGGCTTGAAATCGATCGTTTTGAGAGTAAGGACTCAGGACGGTTGCGTCGTTACCAAAGTACGCACCGTCTTTGTCCGCTGTTGCGATGAACATTTCGACATCAAGGAGACGATTACGGGGCTAGGTTGTCCCGGCGATGCCAGCGGGGCGATTGAGCTGGAGGTCACCAGCAGTTTTGCACCCTATGAGTTTTCCTGGAGCAATGGTCAAAATACACAGAACATCTCAAGCCTCGAGGCGGGTATGTATCGCGTCACCATTACTGATGCCTCGACTTGTAGTACCGAGGCCGAATTCACCGTGGGTGGCCCCCCGCCTTTACAACCCGAGCCTATCATTGGGATGCCGACTTGCAATGGAGGGGTAAATGGCTCCATTACGCTCAATGCCAGTGGTGGTACGCCCCCCTATGAGTTCAGCTGGGAGGGCGGCCCCTTCACTACCAGCAATAGCCTGTTTAACCTACCGGTAGGAGATTACTCCTTGCGGATACGTGATGCTAACGGCTGTGAAGAAGACTTCATCATCCCGGTGCGGGAGCTCGAACTCATCCTCGACCCTACGGTTGATGCCGCCATAGACCCTTCCTGCACGGGTTTCTCGGATGGAGCGATTAATGTGATTATCGATAATGGATTGCCGCCCTATCTATACGACTTCAATGACGGCAACGGGCTTGTCGGGCAGAATAGCTTGTCGAGCCTTTCGGCGGGCACTTATATGGTAGAGGTTCAGGATGCCAATCTCTGCCGGGGCAACTTCACCTTCGTGCTGGCCGACCCGCCGCTGTTGGAGGTAGGCCTAAGCGCAGTGGGCATTAGTTGCTTTGGAGAGCGGGATGGGATGCTCACCGCCTTGCCCAGTGGCGGGGTAGGAGGGTATAACTACCTCTGGAGCAACGGCCAGAATACCGCCTCTATCAGCAATCTGGATGAAGGGGGGTATGCGGTGACCCTCACCGATGCCAACGGCTGTGTGGTGATGGCCGATACTTCGCTTTTGCAACCTCCCGCCTTATTCGTCAATATCACCAGCCTGATTGACTTGATTTGTTTTGGTGAGCCCGATGGCCTGATCGGCCTTGCTGGAGAGGGCGGCGTGCCGCCTTATGAGTTTAGCATTGACGGTCAATCCTTTCAACCCTCGCCAGTCTTTGATGGCTTGTTTGCTGGTGATTACACCATCACGGTCATGGATGCCAACGGCTGCACGGCCACCGTGGAGGCGAGCCTGACTCAACCCCCGCAATTGCTGGTGGATGCCGGCCCAGATCAGCGCATCCGGTTGGGATACACCGCTAACCTCAATGCTTTTGCCAATGCCTCGCCGGTTACGTTCTCCTGGTTGCCGACTGATTCCTTGTCTTGCATAGACTGCCCCAACCCCATTGCCCGCCCAGTGCTGACGACCACCTATACCGTTACGGTCATGGACCAAAATGGCTGCCTGGCGACGGATGAGATGGTGGTTTTCATCGTGCAGGCTCAGCAGGTCTATATCCCGGATGCGTTTTCGCCCAACGACGACGGGCGCAATGATGGCTTTACGGTTTACGCCGGCCCCGGCGTACGCCGCATCCAAGAGCTAAAAGTATTTAACCGCTGGGGCGGCCTGGTTTTTGAGAACAGCAACTTTCCACCCAACGACCCTGCCCTGGGCTGGGATGGCACCGTCAAGGGTGAGCCGGCCCAGATTGGCGTCTATGCCTATTATGCCCTCGTGGAGTACCTGGATGGGGCCAGCTTGCTGTTTAAGGGCGATGTGACGATAGTGCGGTGAGAGAAGATGCTTGCTAAATACTTTCGGGAAGCTTGCCCAGCCTCTCCTCCAGCTTCCCGAAAGTTGTCGGAGACGTGAAAAACGCGCGCCTCGGCAGGTAGGGCTTGCTAAAAGCAAAGCACTGGCCACCAGCCAATTGTCAAAAAAACGCCCTGGAGAGCAGGCTCCCCAGGGCATTTTCTTTCATTAGAAGCGCTGACCGCCTCTAGCGAGCATAAGAAACCGCCCGCTTCTCGCGGATGACGGTCACTTTAATCTGGCCGGGGTACTGCATCTCATCCTGGATTTTCTGCGAAATCATGAAGGAGAGCTCGTCGGCGCGCTGGTCAGTCACTTTTTCAGCTTCGACGATGACGCGCAACTCGCGGCCGGCTTGCATGGCGTAAGCTTTCTGAACCCCATCGTGGCCCATAGCCAGCTCCTCGAGTTCGCCGATGCGCTTGAGGTAGCTTTCCAGGATTTCGCGGCGGGCGCCGGGGCGGGCCCCGGAGATGGCGTCACAAGCCTGGATAATGGGCGAGAGGATGTTGTTCATCTCCACCTCATCGTGGTGAGCGCCGACGGCATTGCAAACCACGGCGTGTTCTTTGTATTTTTCGCAGAGCTTCATGCCGAGCAGAGCGTGCGACAGTTCCGTTTCTTCTTCGGCTACTTTGCCGATATCGTGCAGCAGGCCGGCGCGCTTGGCCATCTTGGCTTGCTTAGGCGTCAGGCCCAGTTCTGCGGCCATGATAGCGCAGAGGTTGGCCGTTTCGATGGAGTGCTTCAACAGGTTCTGCCCGTAGGAAGAACGGTAGCGCATGCGGCCTACCATTTTGACCAGGTAAGGGTCTAAGCCGTGGATGTCGAGGTCGATCACCGTGCGCTCGCCGATTTCGACGATTTGCTCATCGAGCTGCTTGCGTACCTTAGCCACCACTTCTTCGATGCGGGCAGGGTGGATACGGCCATCGGCCACCAAGCGCTTGAGTGCCAGGCGGGCCACTTCGCGGCGGATGGGGTCGAAGCTGGAGATGACGATAGCTTCCGGGGTGTCATCCACCACGATTTCAGCACCGGTGGCAGCTTCCAGGGCACGGATATTGCGCCCTTCCCGGCCGATGATTTGACCCTTGAGGTCGTCGGAATCCAAGTTGAAGACCGAGACGGTATTTTCAATCGTGTATTCAGCGCACATCCTTTGGATGGTCTGGACAACGATTTTTTTGGCCTCCTTGCCGGCGGTCACTTTCGCCTGTTCTACACTATTGCGGACGATGGACATGGCATCCGTCTCTGCTTTGGCGCGCACCGCTTCCAACAATTGCTCACGGGCTTCTCCCTCGCTGAGGTTGGCCACTTTTTCAAGCTCCTTGATGTGGCGTTCATTGGCAGCATCGAGCTCTTCTTTTTTGCGGGCGAGAACTTTCTGTTGCTTCTCCAGGGTTTCCCGCAGGGCGATGGCATCGGCTTCGCGCTGCTCCATTTCTGACTGTTGGCTGTCGAGGGCACGAGCGCGTTCTTCGATCTTTTCGGTTTTCAGCCTCATCTCGCCTTCCATCGCGCGGATTTCCACCTCGCGATCTTTGAGCTCGACGAGCTGTTCGGCTTTGTGGGTTTCGAATTCAGCTTTCAGCCGGTTGAACTTCTCCTTGGTTTCCTGTATTTTTTTCTGCTTGATGCGGTCGTTCTTGGCCTCGGCATTGTCTACGATTTTAGCTGCCTTGTCCTCGGCATCTTCCAGGATGCGCTTTGCGGCCAGGCGGGCCTCGGTAATCTCCTGGTCAGTTTTGGCGTTGATCGCCTCCAGTTTTTTCTGATGGGCCCGTTTGAGCACCGTATTGACGAGAATATATCCTATGGCTGCGCCTACCAGCAGTCCGATAGCGATTCCAATTGCTACTTCTCCCATAATGTCGAAGTTTTAATCATTAAACAAAAAAATTCATGCATGCCTGAAAACGCAGCGGCAGCCTGCGGGTGGAATAAACAGGGAGGCAGGTAAGATGGGCGGCCCCGCTTGAGCTAAAGCGCTTTGTCGAGCAAAGCGTTCAGCACGGAGAGCCTGGCAGACAGGGAGGCATCTTGGGCAGGAGATTGTTTTGCCTTTTGAAGGTCAACAGCATAAGTCAGGATGGCCATAGCGAGGCAATCCTGTTTGTCCTTATTGGTGTAAGCCAATTGCAGGCGGTTAACCTTTTCATTGACTTCCTTGACGATCTTGCGGATAGCGGGCTCATCCGCGGCGCTGATTTTCAGCGGGTATGGCCGGCCGGCAATTAAAATCGTAATATTTTTAGTCTCCTTGTCCTGTACTCCTCCCATGGCTTTAGTGCTTGTGCAACCACTCGATGCATTTATCTATCTCGTGGATGTATTGATCAAGCTGTTCCTTCAGCTTTTCTGACTGCTCCATCTTTCCATTCCGCTGTGAGCCCAGGGCCCGCTGCGCAATTTCAAGTTTATCTTTCAAAGCGTCCATCCCGCCCTTTTGGCGGTCCAATTCCGCTTTTAGTTGTTGGTTTACTACCTGTAAAGCAGCATTTTCCTGCTGTACGCGCTCCATTTTTGTAGCCAGCTGTCTGACTTTGATTTCGATGAGGTCGATTTGCTCTACCAGGTTCATTTTGGGATATTGAAAAACATTTTAGCATTAACGCCGGATAGACGCGCCAAGTTGTGTTTCACACTCCTGAATCAAGGCGTTGATCACTTTGTCCACTTCCTTGTCCTGGAGCGTTTTGGCCGGGTCTTCGAGCATAAAGCTGACGGCATAAGATTTTTTGTCTTTGCCGAGTTGAGCTTCATTTTCATAAACGTCGAACAAATTGATATCCCGAATGAGTTTTTTGCCGACTTTTCTAGCAATGGCCACAATATCGTTAAACTTTATGGAATTGTCAACAACAATGGCCAAATCTCTTCGCACCGCAGGGAATTTATTTAAATCCTGATGTTCAATCCGATGGTTGGCAACGGCTTTGAGCAGGGCAGTCCAGTTAAAATCAGCAAAAAAAGCCTCATTGCGGATCCCCATTTTCTGGAGGATTTTCGGTGCCACTTTGCCAAAAGCGACTAGAACCTTGGGGCCCCGGTGGTATTGCAGGCCAAACTCGAAGGATTCGTTTTGGAGCATGCTTTCCTCATAAGCGCCCATGCCGAGGCGCTGGAGTACCTTATCCACTACCGCTTTGATGGTGTAGAAGCTGGAATCGCCTTTGAGCACCGGCAGCCAGCTTTCCGGCGCGCGCGCGCCAGCGAGCAGGAGCGAGAGGCGCTCTTCCTCGAGGATGCCGGAATCGCTATGCCGGTAGGTGCGCCCAAATTCGAAGAGTTTGAGGTTGGCTTGCTGGCGGTTTTGGTTGTGCAGCAAGGCTTCCAGGCTGCTGGCCAGCATCGTCGGCCGCATGATATCGAGCTGCACGTTGGAGGTGTTATTGATATACACCAATTCCTTTTCGGCGATACCGGAAAAGATGGTTTGGTAATAACGCGATTGCGAGAGGGATAGGGCCATCATTTCGTTGAAGCCATTGGCAGCCAGGTAGTCGCCAATCGTGTTGCGCAATTGCGCAGGATCGGGTTTGGGGGCGATGTTCAAGCCGGTTTTAACCTGGGCGGGGATGGGCACCTTGTCGTAGCCATAGATGCGCAGGATTTCCTCGATGACATCAGCCTCGCGCGTCACATCCGATTTGTTGGTCGGCACCGCGACGGTGAAAGCCGTTTCGCTATCGGACAACACCTTCATATCGAGGGCTGCCAGGATGCGGTGCAGTTCTGGCTTAGGTATCTCTATACCGATCAGGCGGCTGATGTGCTGATACTTGACGAGCACTTCGGCCGCCGGTATCGGCTGAGGATAAACATCGACGATAGCGCTGGCGATCTGGCCGCCGCCCAATTCCTTCATCAGCAGGGCGGCCCGCTTGAGGGCATAAACGACAATATTGGGGTCGCTGCCTTTCTCGAAGACTTTGGCGGCGTCGGTGCGCAGGTTGTGCTGCATACTGGTGCGGCGTATCCAGCCGGGGTTGAAATGGGCCGACTCCAGGAAAATATCCGTAGTGGATTCCCGGACGCCAGAGTTGATCCCGCCAAAGACGCCGCCGATGCACATGCCTTCCTCCTGGCCATTGCAGATCATCAAATCCTGGCCAGACAGCTCGCGCTCTGCCTCGTCGAGCGTAGTAAATTTAGTGCCTTTGGGCAGGGCTTTGACGATGACTTTATGGCCTTTGATTTGCCGCAAGTCGAAGGCGTGCAGCGGCTGGCCCAGCTCGTGCAGCACAAAGTTGGTGATATCCACCATATTGTTGATTGGCCGCAGGCCGATAGCGCGCAGGCGATTTTTCAGCCAATCTGGCGATTCGCCCACGGTCAGGCCTTTGATCGTCAGTCCGGCATAGCGGGGGCATGCCTCGTGGTCTTCTACGACGACTTCCACCGGTAGGCTGTGGTTGTCGGGTTGGAAGCCTTCTACCGAGGGCAGCTTGAGTTGACCCGCATGGTCGTGATTGATTTTCAGGAAAGCGGCCAGGTCTCGGGCCACGCCCAGGTGGTTGGTGGCATCCGAGCGGTTAGGTGTCAGGCCGATTTCATACACGTAGTCGGTTTCGATTTGGTAGTAGTCTCTGGCGGTCATGCCTATGGGGGTCTCCTCGGGCAGCACGATGATGCCGCTATGGTCTTGTCCCAGGCCGAGTTCATCTTCGGCGCAGATCATGCCTTCTGAGAGTTCGCCGCGCACTTTGCGGCGCTCCAGGGTCAGGGGCGCTTCGCTGCCCAGGGGGTAGAGGGTCGTGCCGACCAGGGCGACCAGTACCTTCTGCCCGGCAGCCACATTGGGCGCGCCGCAGACGATACTCAGCAGCTCGCCTCCATTGCCGACATCCACTTTCGTGAGCGAGAGCCGGTCAGCATTGGGGTGCCGGCCACATTCCACCACTTGGCCGACGAAGATGCCTTCCAGCCCGCCTTTGATGCTCTCCACCTTTTCCATGCCTTCCACCTCCAGCCCCAGCCCAGTAAGGGTGTCTGCCAGTTCTTCCGGGCTGAGGTTTATATCGATGTACTGTTTCAGCCAGTTTAGAGATACTTTCATTGCACTTGATTTTCAGGGTGCAAAGGTAAGGGTTTTTGTGGGAATGTCATAGGCCTTATGTCATCACATATTCCTCCGGTATTGCCCGCCCACCTCGTAGAGGGCACTGGTGATTTGCCCCAGGGAGCAGTATTTGGCTGTTTCAATCAGCGCCTCAAAGATATTGCCGTTGTGGAGGGCTGTTTCCTGCAAGCGTTTCAGCATCAGCGGGCCCTTTTCGGGATGAGCCAGATGGAGGTTGCGCACCGTTTGGATTTGTGCCTCTTTTTCCTCCTCTTCGGCGCGGATAACCTCATTGGGCAAGACGGTAGGGGAGCCTTCCTTGCTGAGGAAAGTATTCACTCCGATGATGGGCAGCTCGCCAGTATGCTTGAGTGTTTCGTAGTAGATGCTCTCGTCTTGTATCTTACCGCGCTGGTACATGGTTTCCATCGCGCCCAACACGCCGCCGCGCTCCGTGATGCGGTCGAATTCTGAGAGCACGGCTTCTTCCACCAGCTCGGTGAGCTCATCGATGATGAAAGCGCCCTGAAGCGGGTTTTCATTTTTGGCCATCCCCAGCTCATGGTTGATGATCATCTGGATGGCCACCGCCCGGCGTACGCTTTCCTCCGTGGGAGTGGTGATGGCCTCGTCGTAGGCATTGGTATGCAGGCTATTGCAATTGTCATAAATAGCATATAGCGCCTGGAGGGTGGTGCGGATGTCGTTGAAGCTGATCTCCTGGGCATGTAGCGAGCGGCCAGAAGTCTGGATGTGGTATTTGAGCATCTGCGAGCGTTTGTTGGCCTGGTATTTGTACTTCATGGCCTTGGCCCAGATGCGGCGCGCCACCCGGCCGATGACGGCGTATTCGGGGTCTACCCCATTGGAAAAGAAGAAGGAGAGGTTGGGGGCAAATTCATCGATATCCATCCCCCGGCTGAGGTAGTATTCTACGAAAGTGAAGCCATTGGCCAGGGTAAAAGCCAACTGGGTGATCGGGTTGGCACCCGCTTCGGCGATATGATAGCCAGAGATGGAGACGGAGTAGAAATTCTTCACCTTGTTCCAGCTGAAGTACTCCTGCACGTCGCCCATGAGCTTGAGGCTGAACTCGGTGGAGAAGATGCAGGTGTTTTGCGCCTGGTCTTCCTTGAGGATGTCGGCTTGCACGGTACCGCGCACCGAAGCCAGGGCTTTGGCCTTGAGTTCACGATAGATAGCCGGCTCCAGCACCTGATCGCCGGTGATACCCAGCAGCATCAATCCCAAGCCATTGTTGCCCTGGGGCAGCGCGCTGGCCTTGTACTGGGGGCGCGGCAGCCCTCGATCGTCGTACAGTGCTTTTAGCTTGGCTTCAGCCAGGTGCTCCAGGCCATTTTCACGCAGGTACTTCTCGCACTGCTGATCGATGGCGGCGTTCATAAAGAAAGCGCAGATCGTCGCCGCGGGCCCATTGATGGTCATGGATACGGAGGTCTTGGGGTCGCAGAGGTCAAAGCCAGAATAGAGCTTCTTGGCATCGTCCAGGCAGCAGACGCTCACCCCCGAATTGCCGACCTTGCCATAGATATCGGGCCGGTAGTCGGGGTCTTCGCCATAGAGGGTCACCGAGTCAAAGGCAGTGGACAGGCGGGCGGCGGGCATATCGGACGACAGGTAGTGGAAGCGGCGGTTGGTACGCTCCGGGCCGCCCTCGCCAGCAAACATGCGGGTGGGGTCTTCCCCCTGCCGCTTGAAGGGGAAAACCCCGGCGGTATAGGGGAATTCGCCGGGCACGTTTTCCTGTAAAGCCCAGCGCAGGATTTCGCCCCAATCTTGAAAACGCGGCAGCACGACGCGCGGGATGCGTGAATGCGCCAGCGATTTGGTGAATGTGGGCACGCGGATTTCCCGGCCTCGAACGGAATAAACGTATTCGTCGGCAGCGTAGGCGGCTTTTTTTTCTTCCCAGCCATCCAGGATGCGTTTGCATTCGCCATCGAGGTCCATCTCCAGATGGGCATAGGCCTGGCGCAAGGCTTCCAGGGTTTCCTCTCGGCGCTCTAGCTTAGGCTGCTGTTCAATGGCTTGCATGGATTGCTTTAGCCCGAAGAGTTTGCGGGCAAGGGCTATTTGCCGTTCTGCCCAGGCGTCGTACTGGCGGTTGTTGTCGGCGATTTCCGACAAGTATCGCACCCGCTTGGGCGGGATGATGTAGATCTTTTCGCTCATCTCCTCGGCAGGAGCAAGGCGGGTATTTAGCTCTGCCCCGGTGCGCGATGCGATGACGTCCATCAGCGCCCGGTAGAGGGTGTTCATGCCGGGGTCATTAAATTGGGAGGCGATGGTGCCAAACACAGGCATCTCATCGGGGTTTTTATCCCAAAGCTGGTGGTTGCGTTGGAACTGCTTTTTTACATCGCGCAGGGCATCCTGAGCGCCGCGCTTGTCAAATTTATTGATAGCGATGAGGTCGGCGAAGTCCAGCATGTCAATTTTTTCTAGCTGGGTCGCGGCACCGTATTCCGGCGTCATCACGTAGAGAGAGACGTCCGAATGATCGACGATTTCGGTATCCGATTGGCCGATGCCAGAAGTTTCCAGGATGATGAGATCAAACTGGGCGGCCTTGAGGATATCTACGGCAGCCTGCACGTGTTTGGACAAAGCGAGGTTGGACTGGCGGGTGGCCAGCGAGCGCATGAAGACGCGGCCTTCGGCAATTTCGGAGGTGACGGCGTTCATGCGGATTCGGTCGCCCAGGAGAGCGCCGCCGGTTTTGCGCTTGGAAGGGTCGACGGAAATGATGGCCAGGCTTTTGTCTTCAAAATCTAACAAAAAACGGCGCACCAGTTCATCGACCAGGCTGGATTTGCCTGCGCCGCCAGTGCCGGTGATACCTAGCACCGGTATAGTCTTGCCCTGGATTTCTTTGCGCAGCCGTTCCAGCCATTCGCGGTTCTCGTCCGGGAAATTTTCTGCGGCGGAGATCAGGCGGGCGATAGCGTGGGGGTCGCGGCCTTTGAAGTCGTGCAATTCTCCATTGAGCGAGGTGCCGACCGGGAAGTCACACTGCTGCAACAACTCGTTGATCATGCCTTGGAGGCCCAGGCGCCGGCCGTCGTCGGGTGAATAGATGCGGGTGATGCCATAGGCGTGTAGCTCCTCTATTTCGGAAGGCAGGATGGTGCCGCCGCCGCCGCCAAAGATTTTGATGTGGCTGCCGCCTTTCTCGCGCAGCAGGTCGTACATGTATTTGAAGAACTCGTTGTGGCCGCCCTGGTAAGAGGTGATAGCGATACCCTGAGCATCTTCCATGATGGCGGTTTCGACGATTTCTTTCACCGAGCGGTTGTGCCCGAGGTGGATGATTTCGGCCCCCGAGCTTTGCATGATGCGGCGCATGATGTTGATGGCGGCATCATGGCCGTCAAAGAGTGAAGCGGCGGTGACGATGCGGATTTTATGCTGGGGTTGGTATATGGCGGTCGTTTGCATAAGGCGGTTCTATTGGTTAAGCAGATACGCAAAATTACGAAATTCTTGCGTTTAACACTTATAAGCTTGGAAGGGGGGAAAAAGTTTGGACGACGGGAGAGGCATCGGCCCGGCTATAAATGCGAGCAAGGGGCCGAACAATCACCCAACAGCATTGTTTTTGAACAAAAAACAACTTCATGGTCAAAGCACTACTCTCACACGGGTTGAAATCGCAGGTGCGCGCTCCGCTCTGGCAGCGCAGTTTGGCCATTAATATTATATTGGGTTTGGTGGTGCTGTATTTTATGCTAAACTTCCTGCTCCTGGGCTACTTCCTGGATGTACTGCTCCTGGAATTGTTCCCCGATGAATCGCCTTTGGAGAAGCTCAATAGCATATTGCTATACACGGTATTAGGTGGTTTGGTTTTACGCTTCTTCATGCAGTCGTTTCCCGTATTGGATATTCAGGGCTACCTGCTGCTGCCGCTACGCAAGAGCAAGCTGTACCGCTACTTGCTAGTCAAATCCATATTCAATGTGCTCAATTTGCTACCCTTTTTCTTCATCATCCCCTTCGCCGCCAAGGTCGTATTTCCGGAAGAGGGGGCGGTAGCTGGCTGGAGCTGGGCCGTCTTATTGTCATTGCTGGTGCTCTTCAATAATTTCCTGGCTTTTTACCTGAAGCGCCGCTTCACCGCTCAGCCTTTGGTAGCTATATCATTGCTGGCTGCCCTGGCTTTTTTAGGGGTGCTGGATTGGATGGCCGTGTTGCCTCTATCTGCCTATCTGGGCGGGGCGGTGGCGCAATGCTTGCAGCAGCCGGCCTGGCTGCTGTTGCCGCTGCTGGCCGTCATCGGCGCCTACCAAATCACTTATGGGCTATTGCGCCGCTATACTTACCTCGATGCCCTGAGCAGTAGCAGCGGGGCGAAAGGCATGCAGGGCTTCGCTTTCCTGGGGCGATTTGGGCAAGTGGGCAGCTTCCTGCAGTTGGAGTTGAAGCAAATCTGGCGGAACAAAAGGCCCCGGGCGACCGTCCTGATGGGGGCGTTTTTTTTATTTTACCCTTTTCTGGGCATGGCCAGGTTGGAAGAGGGCGAGATGTGGAACGTCTTGTTGATGTTCCTCATCGGCATCGTGTTCCCGATGGCGACCTACGGGCAGTATTTGTTTGCTTGGGAGAGTAGTTACTTCAACCTGATTATGGCGCGGCGTGTCACGACGAAAGAATACCTGGAGGCTAAGTACTACTTATTTATGTTGCTCACCCTGGCCGCAACGATGATTATCCTCTTGTATGGGCTCATCGATTATCGGGCCCTGCTCTTTGTGTTGGCTAGCGCCTCATTCAGCTTGGGGGTTACTATTTATCTGGTCTTGTTCCTGGCTACCTACAACACCCGGCCAGTTGATGCCACCAAGGGCGCGATGATGAACTGGGAAGGTATTGGCGCATCCCAGTTTATACTGGTTTTGCCCACTTTTATATTGCCAATGATCTTCTATGGCTTGTTCCGCCTGGTATTGGATAACTGGGGGGCTTTGATTGGGCTGACCATCGTCGGAGCAGTCGGCATCTTGTTGAAAAAGCCGTTGCTGGGGCTGGTGCAGCGCCAGTATGAGCGGCAGCGGCATATCTTGGCCAGGGGGTACCGGCAGAAGTAGGGGGGGGAGGACGGCAGAATGCTAGATAAGGAGTTTCGATCACAGCTTTCAACCTAGCCTAATCATCAGAAATAAATATGATACAAGCAGAAAACCTCACTAAGCGATACGGGCAGGCCGAAGTACTGAATATCCCGGACCTGCATATCCCGGCCGGCGAGCGTTTCGGTCTGGTGGGCAATAACGGGGCGGGTAAGACCACCCTTTTCAGCCTGCTGCTCGACCTCATCCAAGCTACCAGCGGACTGGTGCGGTCGAAGGGGGAAGACGTGGCCAAAAACGAAGCCTGGAAGGACTACACGGGTTCCTTCTTGGACGAGAGCTTCCTCATCGGCTTCCTCCAGCCGGAGGAGTACTTCGAGTTTGTCGGCCAGTTGTACGGGATGAATGCTGAAGATGTGGCGGGCTTCCTGCAGCAGTTTGAGGAGTTTTTCAATGGCGAAATCCTGGGTAAGGGCAAATACCTGCGCGATATGTCGAAGGGCAACCAGAAAAAAATCGGCCTGGCTGCCGCCCTGATAGGCGAGCCTGAGGTGGTGGTGCTAGACGAGCCTTTCGCCAACCTGGACCCCAGCTCGCAGATCCGCCTGAAAAAGCTTATCAAGGCGCTGCCGCCTGAAAAAACGGTGCTTATCTCCAGCCACGACCTGGCGCACGTCACTGAAGTCTGCCAGCGCATCGTGGTACTCGAAAAAGGGCACATCATCCGCGATATCGCGGCCAGTGCGGATACGCTGCGAGAGCTGGAGGCATACTTTGCCGCTTGAATGGCCTCGCTTTTTGTGGCCCATAGCTGGGCAATGGGACACGAATGGGTTTATAGCCACCCCTACTGAAAATCCCAGCTACTCGTTCAAAGTTAATTATCTTTGCATCAAGCTACAACAATGAACCGCTCATGAAATTTGCCCAACCCATCCCAATCCGGGAGATTGCCGAGAAGATCGGCGCCACCATCATTGGCGATGCCAACCTGGAAGCTGCTGGCATCAACGAAATCCATCAAGTGCAGCCTGGCGATATCACGTTTGTGGATGTGCGCAAGTACTTCGAGAAGTCGCTCAAATCAGCCGCATCGATCATTATCCTCAACGAGAAGGCGCCCTGCCCGAAAGGCAAGGCCTTACTGCTATGCGCTGACCCCTTCGCTGCCTACAACCGCATCGTGCAGGAGCACCGCCCCTTTCGCCCCCTGACCGCCACTATTAGCCCCAGTGCCGAGATTGACCCCACGGCCATCATCGAGCCGGGCGTGGTTATTGGGCACGATGTAAAAATAGGGCGGGGCACCTACATCCAAGCCAATGTGGTTATTGCCGAGCATACTATTATAGGTAATGACGTCATTATCCAGGCAGGGGCGCTCATCGGCACTGATGCGTTTTACTTCAAGCGGACCGAGGCGGGCTATCAGCCCTGGCGTTCTGGGGGTCGGGTCATTATTGAAGACCGGGTGCAAATTGGCGCGGGCTGCACCATCAATAAGGGAGTCAGTGGCGATACGGTAATCGGAGAAGGGAGCAAGCTGGATTCACAGATACACATCGGGCACGACGTGGTGGTGGGGAAAAATTGCCTTTTCGCCGCTCAGGTCGGCATTGGCGGCAATACGACCATCGGCGATGAAGTCATCCTCTATGGCCAGGCTGGCATAGCACAGAACCTGACAATCGGCGACCGGGCAATCGTATCGGCAAAATCAGGGGTATCGAAAAGCCTGGAGGGGGGGAAGGCTTATTTCGGTTATCCGGCCAATGAGGCGCGCACGGCATACAAAGAGCTGGCGGCGCTAAGGCACCTACCGGAATTCCTGGCGGATTATTATGGCGAAAAATAAAGGGCTTAGCGTTTATTTAGCCTTTGAGTAGCTAATATATCGCCCTTTGCTCCCAGCATCTGCACCAAGTACATGCCGCGGGGAAGCTCGCCGACGAAAAACTTGTCGCCTTCTGCAGTTTCAAAAGCCGCTACTTGACGGCCGACGATGCTGAAGACCATGAGTTTGGCGACCGATTCAGGATTGGTAAGACCAATGTAATCCGTAGCCGGGTTGGGGTATATCTTGATGTCTATCTTTTCCGTTTCGCCGGGCTTTTTGGGAGATAAACGGCTGCTGAAGCTCGTCTGTGAATAGGCAAGGAGGCAGCTTAACAAGAAAAATAATGAGAGTAAGGTTTGCTTCATATAACCGGAATTTTAATTTTTTCCGCAATCGGTGCAAGATATGTATATAATTTTAACAATACAAGGCCTATGCCTTGGCTTTAATGAAATTTTAACGGACACCGCATAATAAACTCAAAAAACGGCTTAATGTTCACCATCTAAAGACGGTGCTTGAGACTAAGAGGTTGCAGGGGGGCGGTTTTTTCTTTCAGGCCATTTTTGAGTTTACTCCAGCAAGCCTTTAAAATAAGCGGCAAACTCGTCGGCAGCCATACTCCCCAAGTCACCTTCGCCCTGACGGCGTACCGAAACCAAGCCAGCTTCAGCCTCTTTTTCACCGACAATGAGCATAAAGGGCACTTTCCTCAGTTCCGTATCGCGGATTTTGCGCCCGATTTTTTCGCTGCGGCTATCCACATAGCCCCGGATGTCATGAATGCCGAGTTGTTTTTCGACCTGAAGCGCGTAATCGTTGAATTTGTCGCTGATGGGCAATACGGCAAACTGCTCGGGGGTCAGCCAGAGGGGGAACTTCCCGCCGGTATGCTCAATGAGGATGCTGATGAAGCGCTCCATCGAGCCAAAAGGCGCGCGGTGTATCATTACCGGGCGGTGCGGCTGGTTGTCAGCCCCGGTATACTCCAGTTCGAAGCGCTCGGGGAGGTTGTAGTCTACTTGGATGGTACCCAATTGCCAGGAGCGGCCCAGGGCATCTTTGACCATGAAGTCGAGCTTGGGGCCGTAGAAGGCTGCTTCGCCCAGGGCGGTGGTGGTATTGAGCCCCGCTTCTGCTGCGGCCTCGATGATGGCGCGCTCTGCTTTTTCCCAATTTTCGTCGGATCCGATATACTTGGCGCGCTTGTCGGGGTCGCGCAGAGAGATCTGAGCGGTAAAATCGGCAAAGCCCATTTTAGAGAGCACCACGCGGGTGAGGTCGAGTACGTTGAGGAACTCTTCCTTGAGCTGCTCGGGCGTGCAGAAGATATGGGCGTCATCTTGGGTGAAGCCGCGCACGCGCGACAAGCCGTGGAGCTCGCCGCTTTGTTCGTAGCGATAAACCGTGCCAAACTCAGCGATGCGCAGCGGCAGCTCGCGATAGGAGTGAGGGCGGTGAGCGTAAATTTCGCAGTGGTGCGGGCAGTTCATCGGCTTGAGCATGAACTCCTCGCCCTCGCGGGGCGTGCCGATGGGGCGGAAGCTGTCCTCTCCATATTTTTCCCAGTGGCCAGAAGTGACATAGAGCTCTTTCTTGCCGATATGGGGGGTCGTAACCAGTTTGTAGCCCCGTTTTTCCTGTTCAACCCGCAGGAAGTTCATCAGGCGGTCGCGCAGTTGGTTGCCCTTGGGCAGCCAGATGGGCAAGCCAGCGCCCACGCGTTCGGAGAACATAAACAGCTCCAATTCGGCACCCAGTTTGCGGTGGTCGCGCTGCTTGGCTTCTTCGATCATCTGGAGGTAATCCTCCAGCTCTTTTTGCTTGGGGAAGGTGATGCCATATACCCGGGTCATCTGCTGCCGCGTCTCGTCGCCTTGCCAGTAGGCGCCAGCCACATTGGTCAGTTTGACCGCTTTGATATAGCTGGTATCGGGCACATGAGGGCCTTTGCACAAGTCGATGAACTGCCCTTGCTGGTATAAGGTGATATCCTCTTGCCCGCGCTTTTCAATGAGTTCTAGCTTGTATTCGTCGCCCTTTTCCTGGAAAAAGGCGATAGCCTCTCCCTGGGAGATCGGTTTGCGCACGTAGGCATTCTTTTGGCGGGCCAGCTCCAGCATCTTCGCCTCGATGCGTTCGAAATCATCGGAGGAGATCGTATGGCTGCCCGGATCGACATCGTAGTAGAACCCATTTTCCGTGGCCGGGCCAGTGCCAAATTTGACGCCGGGGTAGATAGCTTCCAGCGCCTCGGCCATCAGGTGAGCCGAGGAGTGCCAGAAGGTGGCCTTCCCGTCTTTGTCGTCCCAGGTGAGGAGCTGCAGCCGGGCGTCGCGTTCGAGGGGGCGCGTCGCGTCCCACACTTCACCATCGACTTTTGCGGAAAGCACTTTTTTGGCCAGCCCATGGCTAATGGACTGGGCAATATCGAGCGCCGTCGTGCCTGCTTCATACTGGCGCACCTGGCCATCGGGGAAAGTGATATTGATCATGTCTGTTTGCGTTTTCGCTCAATGAATTACTACGGAATGCCCGCGGAAAAGGTTCTTTAAGGGGCGCAAAATTACACTTTTTTAAGCAAGGTATCCAGCTTTTAGTAGGAAAGTTTAAACGAGGCAAAGCCAGGTTCCTCTGCAAAGTTAATCGGCCGAATTGACCAGGTCCACGATGTCGTGGGTAGTGACAATCCCGACGATTTTCTGGTCGGCATTGACTATGGGCAGGCTGCGGAAGCGGTTTTCCGCTAGCAAGGCCACCGCTGTTTTAATGGTCTCGTCTTCGTGGAGGGTTTTTACTTCTTTGCTCATGATTTCATGGATTTTGAAGGCCCGCAGCTTGGCTTCTTCCCGGAAGCGGTCTATATCCTGCACCGTGAAGCCGCGCATCAGGTACAAGTAGTCGGATTTACTGATAATGCCGACTACCTCCCCTTCCGCATCAACTACGGGCACATGGTGGATGCGGTATTTCTTGAAGAGTTCATCCAGCACGGCGATGGGATCATTAGGCCCGGCAGTGTGTAAGCCAGTAGTCATGATGGTTGAAACAGGAGCTTGGAGGTTCATATATGGATTTGTTTTAGTCTTAAATAAAATACGCACGCTAAAAAGCAAGCCAGGCAAGCTGCCAGGCAACGCGGCTTCAGTCAGCAAAAATAAGATTAATTGCCGGGCAGGCAATAGCGCTTAGTGTAAAATATTCACTAAGTCTGGTTAAAGGTCTTTCAAGTTGTATTCTTCGATGATGCGGGTCAACTTCAAGGCGTATTCAGGGTCAGTGGCGTAGCCGCTGTTTTGCAAGCCTTGCGTCCATGCGCTCAATTCTTTAGGGGAGATTTGGAAGAGGTGCTGGTAGCGTTCTCGAGTGGTGAGGAAATCCCCAAAATCCTGGTAGCTATCCCGGATAAGCTTGTATTTGCGGAAGCATTCCAAGCTTTCATAAGCATAAGCAGCATAAGAGTTGTAGGTAAATTCCTGGGTGTTCTTGCAATAAGTGGATATTTCATCCGGGCTTTTAACCTTCAGTCCAAAGTGGTTGTTGGCATTGATGGCCAGCTCGCTGCTGCCCCAGTCGCTTTCCAGCCCGGCTACTGCCAGGATTAGCGGCATCGGTATAGCGGTTTTTTGCGATAGCTCCACCGCGAGGTAGCGGTATTTTTTGAGGTAAAGCTCTACCCTTTCTGGCCTTTGCGCAGCAGGCTGGCCTGAAACGGGCATCTTTTGGGTGATGGCAAAGGCTAAACAGAAGCTTACGATAAAAATGTAGGGCTTTTTAACTGGTAGGTCCATAATATTTTACATTAATTTCAACCTGCGACAAGCTCATTTGAGCTTTCGATAGCTTGAACTTGTTTATTGTTTGGGCATGGCAGGGCAAAGCCTCCATTTTGCTGACAAATATAAAAAAGACTTTTTTATGCTTTCGCCATATTTAGAAAATGTTTTTTTGATATGGCTCTACATGAGCCTGCTTTTTATCCTGGCGCTAGTGAAGCGCGATAACAGTATCGCGGATGTTGGCTGGGGGGTGGGGTTCATTTTAGTAGCTTGGTGGCAACATTATTTCCACCCCTACTCTGGCAGTTGGCTGCCAACGCTGCTGGTGAGCGTATGGGGGTTGCGGCTGGCCCTGCATATCGGCTGGCGCAAGGCGCGGCAAAAAGGGGAGGATTGGCGCTATGCGCGCTGGCGGCAGCAATGGGGGCGCTGGGCTGTACCCCGTGCCTACCTGCAGGTGTTCCTCCTCCAGGGCTTTTTTATGTGGGTGATTGCGCTGCCTCTGGTGCAAGCGCCCGGGCACCACTCCTGGCCATGGGCTCAGGTGCTCGGCATCGCTCTTTGGGCGGTGGGCTTCTATTGGGAAGCGGTTGCCGACTGGCAGTTGCTGCGCTTCAAAGCCAAGCCTGAAAACCGCGGCAAGCTGATGATGCAGGGTTTGTGGCGCTTGTCCCGCCACCCCAACTACTTCGGTGAGATCCTGTTGTGGTGGGGGCTATGGCTGGCCTTGCTGCCTCACAGCTATTTCTGGCTCAGCCTGGCCAGCCCGCTGGTAGTAACCTGGCTCCTGGCCAAGGTCTCGGGCGTGCCATTGCTGGAGGAAAAGTATAAGGGCAAGCCCGAATACGAGGAGTATAGCCGGGATACGCCGGGGCTTTTTCCGAAGATCAAGGTTAAAGGTTAAAGGTTAGGTAGCGCCGCCCTGGAATGTGGGCATGTGGGCATTCCGTGTGGGCAAAGGGGGAGCGGATTGGCTACGCCCATCCTGGGTGGGGGGCGCTTCAACCCTTTCAGAAGCCAGGGCTAGCACCCTGGCTTTGCGCTTTAGCACCGCCCTGGAATGTGAACATTCCGTACGGCGCTAAAGCACAAAGCCCATCCGCGAATTCGCGGATGGGCTTCTGAAAGGGTTGAGGTCGGGAGCGGATTGACTACGTCCATCCTGGGTGGGGGGCGCTTCAACCCTTTCAGAAGCCAGGGCTAGCACCCTGG
>CAYSPJ010000012.1:0-19750 GCA_964432875.1 uncultured Phaeodactylibacter sp.
CATGTAGTCGAGTGTCTGGGCTTTTAACGTTCAAGAGTAAGGCTTGCAAAAGCCCTTAATCCCCCGCCAGCCCTGTGGAATAGCCTACGCCTATCCCTGGCTTATTCCACAGGGCCAGCCCTGTGAAATAACTGCGTTAGAGGCGAAGTCTCTATTTCACGGGGCCAACCCTGTGGAATAGCCCACGCCTATCCCTGGCTTATTCCACGGGGCCAGCGGGATATCCACCCGCGGCAAAAGGCCGTTTAGCGGGGGAAATGAGGGTTTCAGGTGACGGGTTTCGTTTGCCCTCGAGCCGCGGGCGGCAGCACCCCCTCCCACACCCCCTAACCCCCCTAAAGGGGGAAAGCCCACCCGCGGCAAAAGGCCAGTTAAACGGGGGAAATAAGGGTTTCAGATGACGGGCTTCGTTTGCCCTCGAGCCGCGGGCAGCAGCACCCCCTTTAGAGGGCTACAGTTAGCACACACCTCAAAATAGGCTGCCGATTGCGCACGAGCCGGAAAGGCTGAGCGCGCCGGCCTCGTAGAGGCCTAATGTTTGTAGAAATCAAAGTTTTAAATAGTTTTCAGGCCTCGTAGAGGCCTAATGTTTGTAGCATTATGATGAGCCAAGGATAAGCAGCCCTCGGAGCCCCAACGTTTGCAGCGCCCCGCGCCTCTCGGGGCTTTCAACCCGAAAGAGCTTCGCGCAAATGCCAGTCCGCTATCTGACAAAAATAATCAGACAAAGCACTAAATCATATCTTTACAGCAAAAAAACATGAAGACATTTACCGCCGGCATCGCATTAGCCCTCTTGCTTATGGTGCTTTCGTGCCAAACAGAAAATACCCCGGCTGGCCTGGATGGCTGGCTAAAAGGCGATACCACTGAAAAAATGGAAACCATCGCCCGGCAGTTGCGAGGCTTTGATCTGGCGATGGTCGAAACCGGCTACCGCTACGTCGAGCTATACTGGGCCGGGCAAGATGAAAATTGGGGCTATGCCGCTTATCAAGCAGAGAAAATCCGCTTGGCGATCCAACAGGGTTTGGAGCGCCGCCCCAAACGCGCAGCTTCTGCTGAGCACTTCCTCCAGGTCGCGCTGCCTGAGCTAGAGCAGGCCGTGCGCGCTCAGGACCGCATGCTATTCGACCAGAAGTTCCAAGCCCTCACTACGAGCTGCAACGCCTGCCACGCCATGGAGAAGATGCCGTTTTTCAACGTCCAGCCTCCTCAATCGCGGCAATCGCCCATCTACGGCTCAAGTTCTCCAAAGCCGGAGCAATAAAACCTCCGCGGCTAGAAAAGCTAAGGCCAGGATGAGGCACCAGCGCCAGAGGGAGATGCCCTGGCTGCGCTCTTCGATTTTAGCTGTGAGCAAGGCATTATCAGTGATATTGATCACCTCGGCGAGCTGCCCCACAAAGGCAGCCAGCTCGGTAGGCGGGTAGTAGTCCAGCACCGATTCCCGGCGGTCGTAATTGAAGGCGTAAACCCCAAGCGGATCGCCTTGCCCCAGTAGTAGCGCATAAAAGCCAGCCTGCGGCACCTGGTTTTGGGCATTGAGGAAAGCCTTGGCACCAATGATGCGCTGCTCAGGGATAAACTCCCCACCCGGGCCGCTAAGCTTGTAAACGATCTCGGAGCTGCCCGCTTCGTGCCGTGCGACAATCGCCTCATCGCCGCCGATAGTGAAGGCGATGCGCTGAGCCTGGCCGGCAGATATGGCGGTTTTGTACAAGAGCGGGATAAATATCTCGCCGTTGCGCACCAGGTCGTTATACGCTTCGCTCAGGGGCGCCGCGCTAAGGTAGAAGTTGCCCTGGCCCACTTGATACTTGACCAGGTAGGGGTTGCCGTCGCGGTAAGTAAGCAAGCGCTCCTCGCGGCGGTTGCCGTAGGAAGTCAGGCGGAAATTGCCGCTGGTCGCCGGCAGCTTTAAGTTGGCATTTTTATTTTCAAACACATCGCTAAAAATAAATTCTTCGGTATTGACCTGGCCCACGCTGCGCGCCGTTTCTTCAAAACGCTCCAGCTCGTTGGCCGGGAAAGCCGCCAGGAAGCTGCGGTAGCTGGCCAGATCGGCATTGCGGCTGGGGAAAGCCAATAGGTTGCCGCCGTTTTCCACATATTGCTTCAGCTCGAAAGCCAGGCCAGAAGAGATACTCAACAATTCATTGATGATGATCAGCTCGTAATTAGGCAGCCGCGAATAATCCAACCCCTGGCTCTGCAGGTTCTCCAGCTTGAAGTTTGTCATGCCGCCAATGGCCGAATTGACATAGCGGTCGGGTTGGGATTCGTTGATGGAAAGCACATTGATTTCCTCCTTCACATTGAAGGCGATATAGTATTTATCGTCAAATTGGATGGGGTAGTCGGTAATCGCCAGTTCTGCTTCTTGCCAGCCGGTGCGCTGAATGGAAAGGTTGACGGTATCCAGGGTCGAAGCGCCAGCCGGGATAGAGAGGGTGCCTACCGGTTTAGTCTCGCCCTCATAGCGGATGGAGAGGCGGATATTGTCGGCGGCTTCCCCGCTGAGGTTGCGCACTTTGACGACAATGGGGTTGGCTTGGCCAGGCATGGGCACCGGCGCGATGAACCAGGCAGAATCAATGCTGATATTGCGCTCTTCTACAGATTGTAAAGGGATGAGGCTGAGCGCCAAAGTCGTATCGGCATAGTTGCCGATGTCGGTGATATTGCGCTGGAAGTCGGAGATGAGGTAGGCGTAGTGGTTGGGCGTCGTGCTCGAGTTCAGAGCCTGTTTCTGCCGGGCCAAAACCCGCGACAACTCCCGCACCGATGGGGAGATGCCCACTTCTTCGATCAACGCGAGGGCATCGTCGCGGCCGACCAGGCGCTGATGGCGGCCCTCAAAGTCGTTGGTGATGATCTGGAACTCATCCTCGATGGCGAAAGCCTCTACGATTTCCCGGGCGCGCTGCTTGGCCTTGTCGATCAGCGGTACGTCCTGGCTGAGGGCTTCCATGCTAAAAGAGTTGTCGATGAAGATGCTCACGGCTTTATTGCCTTGTTTCACTTCGGCATCCTTGGCGGGGATGAAAGGCTGGGCAAAGGCGAAAACCAGGAAAGCCACCGCCAGCAGGCGCATCAGCAGCACTAGCAGGTTGCGCAAGCGAGAGCGGGCACTGGCTTCCTCTTTGACTTCTTTGAGGAAGCGTACATTCGTAAAATAAACTTTCTTGAAGCGCCGGAAGTGGAACAGGTGGATGATAATCGGGATGGCCAGCGCGGCCAAAGCGAATAAAAAAGCCGGGAACAGAAACTGCATAGCTGCTTTTGGTTGCTTGGTAATTTTACTTTATGGACACACTTTAAACAGCGGAAAAGTTCAGGGGTTGCGCTGTTGAAGGGGTCGAAATCTGCTTCAAAGAGTAAGCTCCTCCTGGAGGGCTTGTTTATTGAAGGGGCAAAGGTAGTCATTTTGGGGCTTACTCCAGCCAGGCGCCGCCCACAAATGCCTTTTCCAGCATCGCTGCCAGGCGCTCCGCCGAGCTGACCCTGCCAGCTTTGTCTTTGCGGAATTCTTGCCCCGCCACCTTTACCAAGCCGGTATCGCGGGCGTACCACTCTTTAAACTCATAGCCAGCAAGCATACCGCTGGGCAATTGCCACTCAACCGTAGTGGTGAGCACCAGGCAATCCCCAAAATTGTGCAGGTGAGTAGCGGAAGAATCATGCCCTTGCACCTGAACGCGCACGGCAATTTGCCCGGCGCCGGCACGGCGGCCGTTATTGTACAGCACAAACGTGCCCTGGGCGGTATAGGACTGCCCTTTGCTCACCAAGGCCGGCGCCATTTTCAGCGGCTCGTCCAACTTCAACAAGCTGCCTTCCTCCTGGCCGATGGCGTAGAGCGCCCAACCGCGCAGGGAGTCCAGAGCAAAAACCTGGCTCGGCAAGCCGTTGAGCATGCGCTGGATCTGGCCGGTACCCGCCGTGTCAAAAGCCAGCAGCATGGGCTGGCCCGCCAGGCGGCCGGGCAAACCATACCGCAATTGCAGCGTATCTCCCGGCTGGCTAGCCAGGTAATCCGACAACTGGAATTGGTGCTGCCCCCAAGCCCAAGCGGGCAAAAGGCACAGCACCCACAGCAACCTTAGAGGCGTCATTGAAAGTTGACCAATTCTATCTCAAAAACCAGGATGGAGTTGCCCGGTATCCCCGGTTGTGGGGCCCGGCCGTAGCCCAATCCTGAAGGGATGATGAAGGTCCCCTTGCCGCCCTTCTGCAAAAGGGGTACAGCAATTTGCCAGCCCCGGATGACTTGCGACAGGAAAAACACGACCGTATTGTTGCCCGTCGTCTCGTCGAAGACCGAGCCGTCCAGCAGGTAGCCTTTGTAGCGCACCTGCACTTCGGAGTTGAAATTGGGCGAGCCGCCGCTGCCCGGCTCCTCGATGATGTAGTAAACGCCCGATGCGTCGCGCTGGGCCGTAATCTGGTTCGCAACCAGGTGTTCTTTGATCAGCTCCTCGTCGATGTCCGCCTGAAAAAAAGGCTCAGGGCGGCAGCCTAAGCCCAAAAACAATATGGGCAATAATAGCCAGGTCAATTGTTTCATGCTAGTTTTTTTTTGCAAATATACGCTAATGGGCCTTTTTGTGTATGGTTTTGCCGTTTAACTCTATGCATTTTGCGCAAAGCGTGCTATATTTAACTTCTGATTGAACGAAAAAACAGCAAATATGAAAGCAGATTTTTGTGTATTCCTCGATGCTGGCCATGGCGCACTAGACGCAGCCGGCAAATACGTCACCCCCGGCAAAAGGTTTGAACACAGCCAGGGCAGATTCCACGACGGAAGGTGGTTTTACGAAGGCGTCTGGAACCGCACCCTGACCAACCGGGTCGCCGCTAAGCTCGACAAACTAGGCATCCCCAACCTCTTCGTCAGCCATGAATACCTGGACCTCCCGCTCGACTACCGCGTCAACATGGCTAATTGGTACCACCGCAATTTCAAAAAAGGCTTCTTCCTCTCCAATCACGCTAATGCCTCTGGCGCCGGCCAGGCCCGCGGCTTTGAAATCTATACCTCCCCCGGTGTCACCACCTCCGACCGCATCGCGGAGTACCACTGGAAAAACGTCAACGACTTGCTCGGCAACCGCATCAACTATCGCAGCGACCTCTCCGATGGCGACCACGACAAGGAGGCCAATTTCTACGTGCTCGTCCGTACGGCTATGCCCTCTATCCTGGTAGAGCATCTCTTTTTCGACAACTACCAGGACGCCTTACTCTTGATGGACGACGACATCGTCGAGCGCTTTGCCGAAGCACAAGTCCGCACGGTGATCGACTATATGAATAGCCTTTAACCTGAGCCGTATCATGGGATGCAGCACCTAATACCACAGCCCGAACAGGATGTACCTGCCGGGCTGTGCTCAACAATAAATACGCGATTGTATGCCGATATGTACGGTAAAACATCCCAAGTGTTTCATTTAAAACGAAAAACATTGAGCTAAAATGAAGAAAATGAAAGCTTTCCCATTGATCCTGGTGCTGGCCCTGAGCCTGAGCGCCTGTGGCAATGAAGCCCCCATGGCTGAAGAAGCCGGGGCTGATGCCGAAATCGATGCCCGCCTGGCTAAATACGTCAGCGTGCGCCTGGATGCCGACCTGAGCCAGCTTGGCGACAAATACCAGCAGATGATCCCCATCCTGATCGAAGCAGCTAAAATCATGGACGAGCTGTTCTGGTACGAAGCTTATGGCGACCAGGATGAGCTGCTCAACAGCCTGAGCAACGAGAAGCTAAAGCAATTTGTCCGCATCAACTATGGCCCCTGGGACCGCCTGGGAGGCAACGAGCCTTTCCTCGAAGGGGCTGGCCCCAAGCCAGCTGGCGCCAATTTCTATCCGCCTGATATAACTAAGGAGGAATTTGATGCGGCCGAGCTGCCCGACAAAGCCAGCCTCTACACTTTCCTGCGCCGCAACGAGGCCGGGCAGCTCATCACCATCCCTTATCGGGAAATGTTTGCCGCGCAAATAACCAAAGCTGCTGGCTTGCTGCGTCAAGCCGCCGCCCTGGCCGACGAGCCCGGCCTGAAAAATTATCTCCAAATGCGCGCCGAAGCCTTGCTCGCTGACGACTACCAAGCCAGCGACCTGGCTTGGATGGACATGAAAGATAACCCCATCGATGTGGTCATCGGGCCCATTGAAACCTACGAGGACCAACTCTTTGGCTATAAAGCAGCCCACGAATGCTACATCCTGATCAAAGATATGGCCTGGAGCCAGCGGCTCGACAAATACGCCGCATTCATGCCCGAGCTACAGGCTGGATTACCCGCGCCGCCTGCCTATAAACAAGAACAACCCGGCAGCGACGCCCAACTCAATGCCTACGATGTGGTTTATTACGCCGGCGATTGCAATGCCGGCAGCAAGACCATCGCCATCAACCTGCCCAATGACGAGGAGGTACAGCTCAAGAAAGGCACCCGCCGGCTACAGCTCAAAAATGCGATGCGCGCCAAATTTGATAAAATCATGCTCCCCATCGCCGGGCTGCTCATCGATGAAAGCCAGCGCCAGCATATCACTTTTGATGCCTTCTTCGCAAATACCATGTTTCATGAGGTGGCTCACGGCCTGGGTATCAAAAACACCATCAACGGCAAGGGCTCGGTACGCGAGGCGCTTAAAGAGCATGCCTCTGCCCTGGAAGAAGGCAAGGCCGACATCCTGGGCTTGTATATGATCAAACAGCTGCACGACAAAGGCGAAGTGGAGGGGGATATTAAAGACTACTACACGACTTTCATGGCCGGCATCTTCCGCTCGGTGCGCTTTGGCGCCTCCAGCGCTCACGGCAAGGCCAATATGATCCGCTTCAATTTCTTCCAGGAAATGGGGGCTTTCCAGCGCGATGAGGCCACTGGCACCTACCGCGTCAATTACGACAAACTGGAAGCTGCTGTTGCCGCCCTATCGGAAAAAATCCTCACCCTCCAGGGCGATGGCGACTATGAGGGCACCGCCCGCCTGGTGGCCAATCAAGGCCGCATCGGCGAGCAGCTGCAAGCCGACCTCGACCGCCTTAGCCAGGCCGCCATACCAGTAGATGTGGTTTTTGAGCAGGGGCTAGAGGTGCTGGGGCTGGAACACCGCTAGCATCGGCTCGTTGTGGGCTGGCGGCGGCGGGTGTCGCCACCCACTTTGGCGGCAAAAGCAAAGCCGTCGCGAAAAAATTACCGCTGTCGCGGAAAAACCATTACTTTTGGCCCAACGTTTCACCAAATCTCTCTTAAACGATGAACCTTCACGAATACCAAGGGAAAGAACTCTTAAAAAGCTACGGCGTAACTATACAAGACGGCATCGTAGCCCACACGGTGGAAGAAGCCGTAGCAGCATATCGACAAATCAGCGAGCGTACCGGCGCTAAATTTGCCATCGTCAAGGCACAAATCCATGCCGGAGGGCGGGGCAAAGGCGGGGGCGTCAAATTTGCTAAAGACCTCGATAGCCTCAAAGAACATGCTGGCAATATCCTGGGCATGATGCTCAAGACGCCACAGACGCCGGGCGGTATGGAAGGCCCGGGCAAACTGGTCAGCAAGGTCCTCATCGCCGAAGATGCCTACCTGCCCAACCCCGACGCCTGCAAAGAATTTTACGTCTCCATCCTCACCGACCGGGAGAACAAGTGCAACGTCATCATCTACTCTACTGAAGGCGGCATGGATATCGAAACGGTAGCCGAGGAGACGCCCCACCTCGTCCACAAAGAATACGTGGACCCGACCCTGGGCCTCCAAGCTTTCCAAACCCGTAAAATCGCCTTCAACCTGGGCCTTAGCGGCACCGCCTTCAAAGAGATGGTGCGCTTTATCGCTGCCCTATATAAAGCCTTTGTCGGCTCCGACGCGACTCTCTTCGAAATCAACCCCTGCATGAGGGATGGCAACGGCCGCATCGTTGCCGTGGACTGCAAGGTGTCGCTGGATGAAAACGCCCTCTACCGCCATCCTGACCTGGAAGCCATGCGCGACATCAGCGAAGAGGATGCCACCGAAGTGGAAGCCAAAGAATTTGGCCTGAACTACGTCAACCTCGATGGCAATGTAGGCTGTATGGTCAATGGTGCCGGGCTCGCTATGGCTACTATGGATATCATCAAGCTCTCCGGGGGCGAGCCGGCCAACTTCCTCGATGTGGGCGGCACGGCTGATGCAGCCCGCGTGGAGCAGGCTTTCCGCATCATCCTCAAAGACCCCCGGGTTAAAGCTATCCTGATCAACATCTTCGGCGGCATCGTGCGCTGCGACCGCGTCGCTCAGGGCGTCGTGGACGCTTACCGCAATATCGGCGACATCCACGTGCCCATTATCGTGCGCCTGCAAGGCACCAACGCTGATTTGGCAAAGGAGATCATCGATCAATCTGGCCTGGCGGTCCATTCGGCTATCCTCCTCAAGGAGGCAGCGGAATTGGTGAGCAAGGTGCTGAAGGAAGCGTAAGGGAGCCCGCTCCAAAACAAACGAAAACGCGCCAATCTGCAACTATTGGCGCGTTTTTGCATTTAAGCATGGTACTAAAATCAAAACCAATGTTCGGACTATTCAAAAAAGACCCCATTAAGAAGCTGGAGGCAGAGTATGCCAAGCTGATGGAAGCAGCCATGCACATCCAACGCAGCGGCGACCTAAAGTTGTACGCAGCTAAAATTGCCGAGGCGGAAGAGTTGATGCAGAAGATCGAAGCCCTTAGGAAGCAGGCGCAATAATTTTTTTTGCTTAGATTCACGGTTTAAAAACACAACCGTTGAATCTGATGCGTAATCACTGCTCCTCCACCACCACGACGCCCCGGCTTGCCGGGCAGCCCGACCACAACCCGGTACCTCATGCCCCCTGGCGTACAGCCAGGGCGGCAAAACATGCCTTGCTGGTGCTAGGCCTGCTGCTGGCTCAGCTCGCCCAGGCCCAACTCACCCAACCGCCTTACCGCCCTGGAGACCTGGTGCGCCTGGCCAATCCGCTCATGGGCACTGACTCCGAATTCCTGCTCTCCAATGGCAATACCTACCCCGCTATTGCCTTGCCCTGGGGCATGAATTTCTGGACGCCCCAAACGGCAAAAATGGGCGATGGCTGGGCTTATGCCTACGATGCTACCCACATCCGCGGCTTCAAGCAGACCCACCAGCCCAGCCCCTGGATCAACGATTATGCCGCTTTTTCCCTCATGCCAGCCACGGGCCGCCTGAAGTTCAGGGAAGATGAACGGGCTGCTTGGTTCTCCCACAAAACGGAAGTTGCCCAACCTCATTACTATAAGGTTTACCTGGCGGATTACGACTTGACCACAGAAATCAGCCCCACCGAAAGGGCCGCGCATTTCCGCTTTACCTTCCCGCAAAGCGACTCTGCCTTCATCATCCTGGATGCTTTCAATCAGGGCTCGCTGGTGCGGGTGCTGCCCGAGGAGCGTAAGATCATCGGCTACTGCCGCAACAATCATGGCGGGGTGCCAGAGAATTTCCATAACTACTTCGTGCTGGAATTCGACAAGGACTTTCAATGGGTACACACCTGGCAAGATAGCACCCTGGCCCCCGGTCAACTGGCCAATGAGGGCGAACACGTCGGCGCTATCGTCGGCTTTGCCACAAAACAGGGGGAAACGGTACACGTCAAGGTAGCTTCCTCCTTCATCAGCCCCGAGCAAGCTGCTTTGAACCTGGAAAGAGAAATCGGGGCCGACCGCTTTGAACAAACCAAGGAAAAAGCCTGGCAAGCCTGGCAGGCCGAGTTTAGCCGCATTCAGGTGGAAGATGAGGACTTCGAGAACATCCGCACTTTTTACTCCTGCCTGTACCGCCTGCTGCTCTTCCCCCGCAAGTTTTACGAAATCGGCCCTGATGGCAGTATCCTGCACTATAGCCCTTACAACGGGAAGGTGCTGCCTGGTTACATGTTCACCGATAATGGCTTTTGGGATACCTTCCGCGCGGTCTTCCCCTTCTTCACCCTCATGTACCCCGAGCTGAACAGCCAGATTATGGAAGGGCTGGCCAATACCTATCTGGAAAGCGGCTGGCTGCCGGAATGGGCCAGCCCTGGCCACCGCGATTGCATGATCGGCTCTAACTCCGCTTCCATTATTGCCGATTCTTACCTCAAGGGTATCCGCGGCTATGACATCGAGACGCTGTACGAAGCGATGCTTAAAAACACCGCAGGCAAAGGCCCGGTCAATTCGGTAGGCCGCTTTGGCGCAGAATATTACAACCGCTTGGGGTATGTGCCCTATGATGTGGGTATCAACGAAAATGCCGCCCGCACCCTGGAGTATGCCTATGCCGATTTCACCATCTGGAAACTAGCCCAGGCCCTGGGCAAACCGGAGCGCGAAATAGCGCTGTTTAAAAAACGCGCCCAAAACTACCACAACCTCTTCGACCCGCAGGCCAAGCTCATGCGGGGCAAAAACGAAGATGGCAGCTTCCAGTCGCCCTTTAGCCCCTTCAAGTGGGGCGATGCCTTCACCGAAGGCAATAGCTGGCATTATTCCTGGTCGGTCTTCCAGGATGTAGCAGGGCTCATCAAACTGATGGGCGGGCGGGATGCTTTTGCGGCCAAACTGGACTCGGCCTTCACGCTGCCGCCTGTTTTCGACGAATCTTATTATGGCTTTGTCATCCATGAAATACGGGAGATGCAGATTATGGGCATGGGCCAGTACGCCCACGGCAACCAGCCCATCCAACACGCCATCTATTTGTACAACTATGCCGGCCAGCCCTGGAAGGCCCAGGCCCGCGCCCGGGAGGTGATGGCCAAGCTCTACACCCCCGCCCCCGACGGCTACTGCGGCGATGAGGATAATGGCCAGACTTCGGCCTGGTATGTCTTCAGCGCCCTGGGCTTCTACCCCGTCTGCCCGGGCACGACGGAGTACGTCTTTGGCAGCCCACTATTCAAAAAGGCGGCCTTAAAGCTGGAAAATGGCAATACTTTCGTCGTCGAAGCCGAGGGCAACAACTGGGAAAACGTCTTCATCCAATCGGCTGCCCTCAATGGCAAAGCCCATGAGAAAACCTGGATCGATCATCGGGAAATCCTGGCGGGCGGCAAGCTGCAGTTCCGCATGGGGCCACAGCCCAACCGGCAGTGGGCCAGCGCAGCGGGGGCAGCGCCGTATTCGATGTCGGAGGAGTGAGCTTGGCGGTAGGGGATTTGACAAACCTGCCCAGCTTTGATGGTATTCAAGGCAGGCATTTTAAGTTGGCAGGATCCAGCTGCTATAATCCACTCGTAACCGCTCGACGGAGATCTGCGGCGCTGCGATGCTGAAAATGATTCCCCGGGCCTTACTGCGAGAGTGGGTAACTGTTAGAGCGGAAACTTTGCGTTCGTTGCGCCGTGGCGAGACACTGACGCCAAGCTACGTAGCAAAAGGCCGTTTGACGCTAAGACAACTGCCTTTTTTTCAAGCGCCGGTCTAGCCAGGCCAAAAGCAAGAAAGCGCAAGACAGCGCGGCCAGTAGGCTCATCACCGTCATCGGGAGGCTGAGCAGGGTGTCAGCCAGTTTATCCAGAGGCGAATCGGCGGCACTGCCGGGGTTCGCTTGAAGGTATTGGTAAGCAAAGTAAAAATAGGCGGCGAGGAACAAGCCCAGCAAGCCGGCGAAGGCCCGCTTGGCCCGAGGGCTGAGCAAGGGCTGGATGCTGAGTTTGCGGTAGAGCGCCGGCAAGCGCTCCATGATGTTTTTAGCAAAACGCATCGATGGCTGCTCGGCTGCTTGTTGCTGCAGGGCATGGTGAAGTTGATGAGCCTGTGCCCATTCGAGCTTAAAGGCTGCATCTTCGGCCAGCAAGCGTTCAACCTCCTGCTGCTCTTCCGGGCTACATTGGCCTTCGATGTATTTCCAAAGCAATTCGCTGCGGTTCATAGTAAATCCTGTATTTCTGCTTTCAATTGTTGAGACAATTCCTCTTTCAGGCTTTCTCTTACCCGGTGCAATTTCGTCTTGACGTTGCTCAAAGATAAGCCCATAATCTCGGCGATTTCCTTAACTGGCTTTTCGTTCAAGTAGAATAAGGTAACCACCGCTGCATCGGTGGGCTTCAGCCGCTTGATGGCCTGATCGAGCTGCTCGGCCAGGCTCTGCTGATAAACCTGCTCGGCAGGGCTATCCCCTGCTGCATCGGCAAGCTGCAGAAAAGTATCGTCTGCATCCAGAGAGTCAATGGGTAGGTGTTTGAGCCGGGCTTTATCGATGGCGGTGCGGTAAGCGATCGTATAAAGCCAAGTACTGAACTTCGCCTTCCGCTCAAAGCTCTTCAAGGTGGTGTAAACCTTGATAAAAGTATCCTGTGCGGCCTCTTCGGCCTCTTCTCTGGAGCGCAACACCCGCTGGGCGATGGTGAATACATAGTTTTGGTAGCGCAGCACCAACTGCTCGAAAGCAAGCTGATCGCCCCGCAGGGTTTGCTCCACCAATTTCATGTCGTCATCCATCAAAAACACACACTTTTACCGGCTTTGTTCTAGGACGAGGCCGGCGATGTAAAGGTTACAAATTCATGATTTTCTGCAACTATTTAGCTAGCTTCGAGTCTCGAGCTTCGAGCCGCGAGTTCAGCACTGGCGAAAGGAGGTTGCCGAGTTTTAATCATAGAAAAAATCGTTCTCCAATAAAATTCAGAACTTAATCTTGGAGACATGGCACAGAGCTCGCAACTCGCAACTCGCAACTTTTCACCCATGCTAAATAGTTACGATTTTCTTTTCATTGCCCGGCTTTTTCGGCTCATGCGCTAGCTGCGGGCAGCTCGCTCGGCCCACCGTGCCCAAGCCCCAGTTTGGAGGCACCGCTGCCCCACGCGCGATTGGCTTCCTTCTTGGCGATGCGCTGGTGGGCGATCCGGTGAGCCCTTTCATGGTTAATGGTTATGTTTGCAAATGTAAGGTATTTTTGCGGTAACTCACCATAATGGCATATAACTACGATCTCGCTTCACTCCGTTCAGGCGGGATGCGCCTCTCCCCCGCTGGCCCTGTGGAATAAACCAGGGTTAAGCGTAGCCTATTCCACAGGGCTGGCCCTGTGGAATAAACCAGGGTTAGGCATAGCGTATTCCACAGGGCGGGCCCTAGTGGTATAAACCGCAAAATGCAAAATACCAAATGTAAAATGTAAAAGCGGCACACAGCGGGCTGCATCACGGGGCCAATTTTGCATTTTAAATTTCGCGGTTTTGTGTTTTGCGGTTTAAAAATCGGTGCAATAACCGGCTTTATTAGAGCCAATCGCCCCTGCCGAGAAGGGGAGCGTCTGTGCCGGGAGCGTGATCTGCAAGCATGCAAGGAGTGGTATAAAAAATTCAAGGGGGCCAGGCCGCTGCGCCCTCTCCTGCCAATAGCTCCCATTTACACCAGGCTCGGGCTCTGCCGGAGCCGGCCTCGGAGGCAGCTGCGCCCTCTCCTGCCAATAGCTCCCATTTACACCAGGCTCGGGCTCTGCTGGAGCCGGCCTCGGCCCAACGTTTGTAGCCTGCGCTTTCCCATAGGTTTGGGCCTCGTAGAGGCCTAATGTTGCCCAGGCAGCCAAGCCATTGCCATGCATCTCTTTGCTCCCTCTGTCCAGCATGATGCTGCCGGCAATGACTTCTTGTGCAAACCATGCCCGTTCCAGCGAACGTTGGGCCTCCGAGGCCAGGCTAAGGTTGTGGCGCGGGCTGTTATGCGGTACAGGCTCTATGGAATAGCCTATGCCTACCCCCAGTTTGTTCCGCTTTGCTCCATTTGAGACTACCTGGCAGCCCCATTCCCTCATTGATCAAAGTCATTGCGCAGCTGCCAAAAAGCATGGTAACTTTAAAATCATCAAACAAACCTACCATGGAAAAGCCCCACCGAAACAGCTCCCAAGTTTATGGCTATACGATTTGTCTAGTAGCAGTCATCACTTTTCTGATTGCGGCCGTACAGCTGGTGAACGCAGCGATGGACCTCAGCGACCCTTTACATAGCAGCAGATGGGGAGGGTATGCTTCCGTCAGCCTGGCGTCTTACGAAAACTACAAGATGGACATGCTTAAATCGCCGCAAAGGCCGGGCGAAGAAGCCAAGGTCGCTTCTTATATACCGGATGACAAAACTATGCGCGCCATGTATGAAGCAGCTAAGACGGATAGGATTCAATCCGTCAAGCACCAGTCCTATCGAAGCCTGTTGACCAGCAGTTTGCTGATCGCCATTTGCGTCATCCTCTTTGTGACACACTGGCGCTTGGCGCGCCGGAGCATCCGGCTTGAGATGGCTGGATGAAGGCAACAATCTTCATCAACACAAGCCTGTCATGAACGACAAGAAGAAGAATAGAATGGCTTTGGACACGGCCATCGGCTTTGCCTTGGGCGGTTCGTCGGGCTCATTATCGGGCACAGCACAGGCAACATCGCTTTGTGGCTTGCCATCGGCATCGGCACGGGCTTAGCCTTCGGCACGGCCATCGGCTCGATGCTCGAGTACGGATAAGCAAGCACCCTTTCACCAACTTGCCAATTCCACCGCGTGCTGGGGCTCCACCCTGCCGGGGTACTGTAGCAAGCCCTGCTCCAGGCAATCCATGGCTGCCTCGAGATGCGCGCAGTTGAGCACAAAGGCGATGCGCACCTCGTCGATGCCGCGGCCGGGAGTGGCGTAGAAGCCCTCGCCGGGCGAGACCATCACCGTAGCGCCCTGGTAGTCGAAATCCTCCAGCAGCCATTGGCAGAAGCGCTCGGCGCTATCCACCGGGAATTTGGCGAAGCAGTAGAAAGCGCCGCCCGGCAGGTAGCTGACCACACCCTCCATGCGGCCTAGGCGCGCATATACCACATCGCGGCGGCGGCGGTATTCCTCGCGCACCTGCGCGATGTAGCCCTCTTCCAGCGCTGCAGCATCCAGGATCGCCTCAGCCAGCAGCTGCCCGTAAGCCGGAGGGCTCAGCCGTAGCTTGGCGTAGCGCGAGATAGCGGCGAGCACCTCGGCATTGCGGCTGACGATGGCGCCCACCCGCGCCCCACAGGCGCTGTAGCGCTTCGACAGGGAATCAATGACCACCGCATGCTCGTCCATGCCGGGGATTTCCAGGATGGAGCAAAAGACGTTGCCATCGTAGCAGAAGTCGCGGTACACCTCGTCCACAAAGAGGAACAGGCCGTAGCGCCGGGCCAGGGCCGCCAGCTCTTCCAACGCTTGGCGCGAGTAGAACGCGCCAGTGGGGTTGCTGGGGTTGGTGATGAAAATGGCTTTGGTCTGCGGGCTGATGACCTGCTCGAAAGCAGCGGCATCAGGCAGGGCAAAGCCCGTCTCGATATAGCTGGCGATGGGGCGGATGCGCACATCGGCCATCTGGGCAAAGCCGTTGTAATTGGCGTAGAAAGGCTCGGGGATGATGATTTCCTGGCCCTTGTCCAGGCAAGCCAGGAAAGTCAGCAGGATGCCTTCGGAAGCACCGGTGGTAATGATGATGTCATCGGCGCCGACCGCCATGCCGAGCTTGGCATAATAATCGGCCAGCTTGCGGCGGTAAGAAAGGTTGCCTTCCGCCGCGCTGTACTCGACGATGCGCCAGTCGGCCTGGCGCACCTTTTCCAGGGCGTAGGCTGGGGTCTCGATATCCGGCTGCCCGATATTGAGGTGATAGACGTGCTTGCCGGCGGCTTTGGCCCGGTCGGCATAGGGGATGAGCTTGCGGAAGGGCGAGAGCGCTACTTCGCCGCCGCGCTTGGAGATGGATGGCATGTCGCGTTTTTTGTTCGTGTGTTGTCCTCCACTGATTTTGTTGGGGAGCGGGCTTCGCCCGTTTGGTCGCCTACCGATGGGCACCGATGGCCGCAGATGAGGGATGTCGGTGGATCGCCCTGGTGTAGAAAGCTGCTCAACAACGAAGCCAGTTTTGATGATGCAATCATATTTCAAAGCGCAAAGGTAAGGGGAAAAGCGGAATGGGGGGTGCGGGAGGGCGGGAAAAAAATGGGGGGGGGTGATGACGGCAATGGACTAAGCGGTCGTGAAGCCCGTGAGCTTGAAGCTCTTCGGCAGGCAAGCGCCAAACGTTTTGCATGCGGCCTGACATTTTGCCGAGATGGCTGGTATTTCTTCCACTTTTTCAGCGTGGATGGATCATCAGCAATAACATCAATACCGCGCTGAGCAACTTCATCCGGGCAAACCCATCTGGCTGCGTGCCGATCAATGGCGATGTGAGGATATTTATCGAGCGGGCAGCATCTTTTGTCTATCCGGATGGCATGGTGATCTGCGGCGCCTCAGTTCAAACTGGATGTCTAGTTTTCACGCCCTCATCCCTGTTTCATGCTTCCCCCCCTGCTTTGAAGCCAAGCCCTCCCACCTCGCCACAGGACAGCAAAAAACCCGCTGCGCACAGCGCAGCGGGCCAGCTATAGGTGCTTATGCTTAGCTACCATGTAAAGGGGGGAAGAAATACTTATGCGTCTGATTCTTTGCCGCCTTTGAGGTGGTCTTGTAATACGGCTAATTCATCCCATTTGCCTTGGGCGGCCAGGTCGGCTTGCTTAGGCCAGGTAGCTGGATCGGCCATCGTATAAGCCGGGCCGCCCTCCTTCAGCATAGCTTTAAGCTGCTCCAGGGTCGCTTCGGCCAGGTCGGCGAAGGTATAGATGCCGATGTTGTTGAGCAAGGTCTGGATTTTCGGGCCGACACCTTCGATCTTGGTCAAATCATCCGACTGCGGTGGCGGCACGGCGGCCATGCCTGCCCCAAAGCTACGGGTAGCGACTACTGGTTCATTGCCTTCATTGGCTGCCGCGAGGGCTTTTTCCAACTTGGTGCTCAACACAGCTTTATCCGCCTGGCAACGCTGCAGGGAAACGCGCATATTGCTCAGGTCTTTCTGTGCTTCGTCGTATTGATATTTAAGGCTGGCAAAGTCCGTTTCTGTTTTGGTCAGCCGGGTTTTCAGATCGGCGTTGTCGGTTTCCAGCTCCTTGAGGCGCTTGCTGTTGCTAAACAGCAAGTAGCCGAGTAGCAGGCCCAAGATGAAAGCCAGGGCGGAAAGGATGAGCCACCACAGCCAGCAAGGCTCGAGCGTAGCTTGTAAGAGGATGGTTTCGGTATTCATGCCTAAGTCAGTTTTTTGTTTTGCAATTATTGTTTCTTGATAAGCCGCAGTTCTACCCGGCGGTTTTCGCGCTTGCCTACTTCGGTATCATTGGTAGCCACTGGTTGGCTCATGCCCTTGGAATCAGTCGTGATCAAATCGGCATTGACCCCTTTGCTGACCAGCAGCCGCTTGATCGCGTTGGCCCGATCCAGGCCCAGTTGCTGGTTGCGCTCGGCGGTGCCCACGTTGTCCGTATGGCCAATGAGGGTGATGCTTTCACCAGTTCCCTTGACGCGATCGGCCAGTTTTTGCAGGTACTCGTCCACTTGAGGATCGTACTCCCGCTCAACCGAGCCAAAGGGGAAGCGCATGATGATGCGGTCGCCTAGTTCTTCCACCGTTTCGGAAACGGTCTTCTCCGGCTCGATCCATTCATAGGCGAAGGCGTTGAAGCGGCCTTCCTGCGCGCCTTCAATGTCGTCCATCGCTTGGGCGCGCAATTCGATGCGGCTATCGGGTAAACCAGTGCCAAAAATTGCCCGGAGTTCCTGCGCTCGCGCGAAGCCGAGGTTGTCGATGCCCGCTGGCGCCGTCTCTCCCTCGAAATACTTGCCCGTAATGCGGAGGATGTTCTCCTCGCCCATACCCGCTGAGACGAGCCGCTTGAGGCTGTCGAGCTTGAATGCCGGATCGGTATAAGCCTTGGCATCCGACCACTGGAAATAAACCGGGTAAGACGCGGCGAGCGCCACGTCGGCATCGGCAGGCGCGGCCTCCTCGGTTAGGCTGGCCTGGTCTCCGCAAGCCTGGCACAGCTCCTTCTGGCAACCGTAGAAGGTCAGCAGGAAGTAGAGTAGCCACACGGCCGCGGCGATCAATAGTTTTAAAGGAAAGGACATATTTCGCTTTGTTTTGTTTACATACTGTGCCAAAGGGAGATGTCCATGGGAAGGAGTAGCGGGGCAGCCCGGCTATCTGCGTTAAAAGTAGAGAAAAACTATTGTAATCCAAAGGCTGTCCGCGCTTTTTTTTATTTTTGCCCAACTTTTTACCCGCGCCTGGTAGCTGCCCTGGTAGCTGATTGCGCCGAAAACAGCCAAAAAAAGCAATAAACAACTGATTTTCAGTTTATTAAAAAATCGAGTAGCCTGCAAAACCAAGATGCAATATGTTTGATAGTTTAAGCGAAAGGCTAGAAGGTGCCTTTAAAGTACTGAAAGGAGAAAACAAGCTCACCGAGCTCAACATCGCCGAATCCATCAAGGAAATCCGGCGAGCCTTGGTAGCTGCCGACGTCAACTACAAAATCGCCAAGGAGTTTACCGATAATGTGAAGGAGCAGGCCCTGGGGCAGCAAAACGTGCTCAAGTCCGTACGGCCCGGCCAGTTGATGATTAAAATCGTCAACGACGAGCTGGTGGCCCTCATGGGCGGCGAAGTGCAGGAGATCAACCTCAAGGGCAAGCCCACCGTGGTGCTCATCTCCGGCCTGCAAGGCTCCGGTAAAACGACCTTCTCCGGCAAGCTGGCCTTCCACCTCAAGAGCGTGCGCAAGAAAAGCCCCCTGCTGGTAGCCTGCGACGTTTACCGCCCGGCGGCCATCAACCAGTTGGGCGTTATCGGCCAGCAGATCAACGTGCCGGTATATAAAGAAGAGGAAAACAAAAACCCGGTGCAGATCGCCCTTAAGGCCATCGCCCACGCCCAGGCCCACAACCACGACGTGGTCATCATCGACACCGCCGGCCGCCTCTCCATCGACGAGCAGATGATGCAGGAGATCGCCAACATCAAGCAGGCCGTGCAGCCCCACGAGACCCTCTTCGTGGTGGACTCCATGACCGGCCAGGACGCCGTCAACACCGCCAAGGCCTTCAACGACCGCCTCGACTTCGACGGCGTAGTGCTCACCAAGCTCGATGGCGATACCCGCGGCGGGGCCGCCCTGTCTATCAAATACACCGTGGGCAAACCCATCAAATTCGTCAGCATGGGCGAAAAGATGGAAACCCTCGATGTCTTCTACCCCGACCGCATGGCTAGCCGCATCCTCGGCATGGGGGACATCGTCTCCTTTGTGGAAATGGCGGAGCGGCAGTTTGACGAAGAGCAGGTCAAGCGCCTGGAAAAGAAGATCAAGAAAAACAAATTTGACTTCGACGACTTCCTCGAGCAGATCAAGCAGATCCGTAAGATGGGCGATATCAAGAGCTTGCTCAATATGATGCCAGGCATGAGCAAAATGACCAAAAACCTGGACATCGACAATAGCGCCTTCAACAAGGTAGAGTCTATCATCTTCTCCATGACGCCACAGGAGCGCGGCAACCCCGAGCTGATGAACATGAGCCGCAAGCAGCGCATCGCCAAGGGCTGTGGCCGCAGCCTCGAAGAGGTCAACATGTTCCTCAAGCAGTTCGACCAGATGCGCAAGATGATGCACAAGTTTAGCAAGATGCCGGGTGCGGGCATGCCGCCAGCCGCTGGCGCGGCCAAGGCTGGCGGGGGGAAGTTGAAGCGGCGCCGGTAGGAATGGAAGGCGGAAAGCAAACAGAAGTTCGCGCGGTCAAGACCTGCGTCCCTCTGTCCCCCAATCCCCTTATGTCCCTGCTATACCTATAAAGCGCGAAGCCATGAACC
>CAYSPJ010000012.1:19850-29551 GCA_964432875.1 uncultured Phaeodactylibacter sp.
TGAACCGCGCCAGCCGATCACGGCGCCTCCGGCGCCCAGCCCGGCGCATACTCCCGCCCCCAATACCTGGCCATGATGCCGTCATCTTTAAAGTGCCCGGTTTGCGGGTCGATGGCGAGAGCCGCATCGTTTTCGCGCGAAGCGATATTGGCGTAGTGGCAGAGGTGGGTGCTGATGGCCCCCTCGGCGATGGGGCAGGCGGGTGCTGCCTTGCCGCGCACGGCATCCAGGAAATTATGCACGTGGCGGGAAGTCATGCCGCCGCCGCCGCCCAAGGCAGTGCCGCCCTCATCGCCATCTGAGGCGCGCTCGCGCAGCAGCTCGCCCGCACGGCTGTAGAGCCGGTAGCCGGCCCGATCGACAAATACCGAGCCTTCGGTACCATAGATGATGGTGCCCCGGCCCGCGCCATAGTCTTGAAAGCCGACCCGGCTCTTGCCATCCCAATTGATGACCTTTTGCCCCGGGAAACGGAAGGTGGCGTACATGGTGTCATACATCTCCCAGGGGTCGTCGCGGAAGTGGTACTTGCCAGAGTTGACCCGGATTTCCTGTGGATAGGTGAGCTGCAAAGCCCAGCGGGCCACGTCCAGTTCATGCGTAGCGTTGTTGCCGGTTTCGGCCGTGCCCCAGTGCCAGAACCAATGCCAGTGGTAATCGCCCAGGATGTCGAGGAAAGGGCGGCGCGGCGCCGGCCCTTGGAACAGCTCCCAATCGAGGTAGTCCGGCACGGGCACCGCCTGGGCGTCCGGCACCCGCTGCCGACTATTGGCATAAAAGGCGGTGGCCATGTATGCCTCCCCGATGATGCCGCCGTGGATTTCCCGGATGATCTCCTGGGTCGCTAAATCAGAGCGCTGCTGCGCGCCCATCTGTACGACGAGGCCAGATTTCTTCTGCCAGGCCGTGAGCAGATCATCTTCGGCGAGGTTGTGGCTGCACGGCTTTTCCACATACACGTGCTTGCCCGCCTGCAGGGACAGGATGGTGCCCGGAGCGTGCCAATGATCGGGCGTGGCGTGAAAGACCACATCCACTGCGGGCTGCTCCAGGATGCGGCGTAGGTCTTTTTCGGCCTGGGGCGCACGGCCCAGCAGCTCGGCAGCGCGCTGAACCGCCGCCTCCTGCCGCCGGGCATCCACGTCGCAGACGTAGGCGAGCTCCACGTTTTCGGCGCTGGCCAGCCCGTCCAACAGGCCGGGAAAACGCCGGTAGCACCCGAAGATGGCCGCCCGGATGCGCTCGTTGGCTCCCAGGATGCGGCGGTAGCTCTGGGCGGTAGCCGCGAAAGGAGTGAAAGCGTAAGCGGCGGCGCCTGCCGCCGAGGTTTTGATGAAGGTGCGTCGTTGCATGGTAGTTGGTGGTGGGGGGTTGGGGGTGGAGAAAATTCGTGAATTTTCTTTACTGGGGGTAGAGGAAATTCGTGCATTTCCTCTGCCGGGGTTTGTTATTTTTGCTGTGTGACGAATGTACTGCTTTTCACCATAAAAACGCATCACCGATGAAAAAAAACGCCTGGATATTGAACGTAGCGCTCGGGCTGCTGCTCTACGCTGCCCTGACACCGGCCGCAAGCGCCAGCGAGTGGCGTTCATTGTTCAATGGGAAAGACCTGTCGGGCTGGGCCCGCTTGAACGGGGATGCGCCCTTCGAGGTACGCGACGGGTATATCGTCGGCACGACCAAAGCCGGCACGCCCAACACCTTTTTGTGTACCGAAGAACACTTCAGCGATTTCATCCTGGAATTGGAAGCCTGGGGCGACGCGGCCCTCAACTCCGGCATCCAGTTCCGCAGCAACAGCTTGGCAGAATACCAAAACGGGCGGGTGCACGGCTACCAAGCCGAGATCGACCCCAGCCCGCGGGCCTACACCGGCGGAGTCTATGACGAGGCGCGGCGCGGCTGGCTCTACCCCCTGAGCCTCAACCCCACCGGTCAAAAAGCCTACCGCCCCGGCCAGTGGAACCACTACCGCATCGAAGCCATCGGCCCCGAAATGCGCATCTGGGTCAACGGCATCAACACCGCCAATATCGTGGACGATTGGACCGCTTCGGGCTTCATCGGCTTGCAGGTGCACAGCATCGGCAGTCCCGAGGAGGCGGGGCGGGAAATCCGCTGGCGCAAGCTCCGCATCCTGACCGAAGGGCTGGAGGCAGCGCGCTGGCCGATGGCCCACCATGCGCCCGAGCTGAATTTCATCCCCAATACCCTGACCGAATCCGAGCGGCGCCGGGGCTGGCGCTTGCTGTGGGACGGCCGCACGGCCGAGGGCTGGCGCAGCGCCCGCAGCGACGAATTCCCCACCAAGGGCTGGGTAATCCAAGACGGCGTACTGACGGTGCAAGCTTCCGGCGGCGGCGAATCGGCACATGGAGGCGACATCATCACCCGCGAACAGTTCAGCAGCTTCGAGCTGAAGCTGGAATTCCGCATCACCCCCGGCGCCAACAGCGGCATCAAGTACTTTGTGGATCCATTGATCAACCAGGGCCCCGGCTCTTCCATTGGACTGGAGTACCAAATCCTCGACGACGAGCGCCACCCCGATGCCAAGCTGGGGGTGAAGGGCAACCGCACTTTGGCTTCGCTCTATGATCTGATCCCCGCCGAAAACCTCTCGGTGCCCGGACGGGAGAAGCCCTTCCGCGGCCCCGGCACCTGGAACGAGGCCCGCCTGGTGGTGCGCGGCAATCAGATCGAGCACTGGCTCAACGGCTTCTTGATGGTGGAATACGAACGCAGCACGCCCATGTACCGCGCTCTGGTGGCCTACAGCAAGTACCAGGTTTGGCCCCGCTTCGGCGAGCTGCCTCAAGGGCACATCTTGCTGCAAGACCATGGGGATGAGGTTTCTTTCCGCAGCGTCAAAATCCGGGAGCTGCAGCTCTGAAGCTCCTCATTTGACCTCCACGATTTCCACCCTTCGTTCGCGGGCAGCATCGGGGTGATAGATGGAATTGCGCAAATCATCAAGGGCGGCGCTGACCGTTTTGGAAGCCTGGGTATCGCCGAAGGGGCGCTCGGTGACTTTGAGGGTGCCTGCTTCCAGGTAAGGGAGGAAAACGCCTCCCTGATAGGCCAGGAAATGATTGCGCACGCTGCTGATGCGGCGCTTGCTGAGCGCCAGGTTATAATCGCTTTGCGCGCGCGGGCTGGTGTAGCCCTTGATGAAGATTTCCACCTCATCGCCTGCTTGCAGCTTGCGGAGCAGGATTTCCGAAAACCGCAGCAAGAACTCCTGGCCTTTGCGCAGCTCGTCGGCAAAGAAGGTTTCCACGGCGGCCTCGGCCTCCTCCCTGCGCTCCTCCGCCAGGCCGTCGGCGAAGGCATCGAGGTATTCCGTTTGGCGGGCGTAGTAACGCTCGTAGGTCTCCAGGTAAGCTTTGCGGGTGGTCTCCCGGCGGGTACGGCGGTCGGGCTCGTCGTTGTCGAAGTACAACGAAAGCGGCAGGAAGCCCTCCAGCGTGGTGGGTATGGCCGGCGCAGCAGGCGGAACGGGCAGGGGCGGCGTTTCGACCAAGGCGGGAGTCGCTGGCTCATCGGTTGGCGTGGGCGGAGGCGGCAGGGGCTCGAAGCGGTAGAGGTCGTTGCAGCAGGCTTTATTGTCCGCATCGAGGAAAAAAGCGCCGGGGCGGTTGGAAGACAGGTAGCCCGATGCGCCATTTTCGTCCAGCACGTAATAGATATCGTTGTAGCTCGTATTAACTGGCGCGCCCAGGTTTTGTGGCTGGCTCCAGCCCTGGCCTTGCCGCGCCGCGCTGAAGACATCGTAGCCGCCGAAGCCCAGATAGCCGTCGGAGCTGAAATACAGGGACTGGGAAGGCGTATGGTAGAAAGGCGTCAGCTCATCGGCCGGGGTGTTGAGCGGGGCGAGCGGGGCCAGGCTGTCAAAGCGGTTCTCCCCCTCCCCTACCCTGGCGTGCCAGATATCCAGCCCGCCCTTGCCCTCGGGCCGGTCCGAGACGAAGAACAACAGTTCAGCCTGCTGCGCCGAGTCATAGCCGATAGCCGGCTGGGTCGCGGTGAAGCCGGGCAAGTTGATCGCTTCTGGCAAGCGGGTAGCCTTGCCGCCCCAGCGGCCGCGGCGGTCTTTGGCATAGTAGTACAAAGCGCAACGGATTTCCGAGGCGTTGACATAATCGCAGCGCGTGAAGTAGAGCCGCCTGCCATCAAGGCTGAAGGCGGTATGGGCGGTGTGCAATTGGCCATCGTTGAAGCCGCCGCCCAGGGGCCGCCCCCGGCTGCTGCCTTTTTGATATAGCACCTGAGCGATTTTGCGGGCCGGGCGGTAGTCGTCCTGGCTGCGCTCGAAGCGCAGGGAAGAGTAGAAAAGCGTATCGCCGCGCAGCAAGGGGGCAAATTCCGAGTATTCGGTATTGACGCGCCGGCCGAGGTTTTCCACGCGCAAAGGCGCTTCCTTGCCCGCCATGCCCCGCGCCCATTCGCAAGCCTGGATGCCCAGCTGGGCACGCTCCTGCTGCGGCGGCGCGGACTGGGGGTGTGCCAGGTACATTTGGTAGTAGGATTTAGCTTTGTCGTACTCACCCTGGCTGCGGTAGATGCTCGCCAGGTGGAAAGCCGCCAAGGGGTACTGCTCGCCCTGCTTGCTGGCCAATACCTGCTGGTAGTGCTTTTCCGCCAGCTCGTAGGCATAAAAATGACGGGCGGCCTCGGCGTAGCGGTACAAGACCGACGGCTCGTCGGGCTGGTACTCCAGCGCGTTGCCGAAGTGCTGGAAAGCGGCGTTGTAGTCCTTGCGCTGCAGGGCCTCATCCCCTGCTTTGAGGTAGGCCTTGAAGGACTGCCCTGCCAGCCCGGCACTCGCCAGGGCGATAAAGGCTAAAATGCTGATGCTTCGCTTCATTTCCATTGGTGCTGCCTGTTTTCAGCCCTAAAGATAGGTTTTTGCTTTGGATTGTAAGTCAGAAGTATCGCGTTTGGCTTGTTAGCTATCCCCAATACGTCATCATCGCTAACGCTCGGATCAGACTCAGCAATCGCTGCGACTTCATAGCCTGCCGCTCTCAACGCCTTCACTATCCTGAAGTCGAGGCTCTCGTCTGCAAGCAATTTATTCATAGCTGCTGTCTCATGATGCCAGGGAATATGCACCTTCATTTCTAATGGAATCGGCAGCGAAAGCGAGCATCGCGGTCTTCCTTCAAAACACCGGGCAAGCCTTAAACACCTTCGGCGGTTTGACGTGGGCGATAACATACTGCAGCGACAGTTCCGGCCCGCCGTTGCGGTTGGTGGCGGCGAGGAAGGGGGAGGTATTGATGTCGTAGCTCAGCCCGAGCTGCCAGTTGCCGTAAAACACGTCCAGGTAGAGGATAGTCGCGTCGCCCAGGCGGTAGCCGCCGCTGAGCTGGAGGGCGGTTTCTTTGCCTTTGACTTGGCTCAGGTGGTAGCGGACTCCGGCATTAGCCAACCCCTCGCGATAGGGGCCCTGGCTCTGGGCCAGGATATTGAAGATGAAATCCATCTCCGGAGAGAACTGCGCGACCCCCATGAAGCTGAAGTTCATCAAGAGCGGCAGTTCCGCTGTGCCCTGGTCGAGGAAAGCGATGGAGGGCCGATTGAGGTGGGCGCCGGCCAGGCCAACCCAAGCGCGGGTGCGGCTTTCAGCGGAGGCGAAAAACCAGTTGGCCCCAGCAGCCAGGCTAAAGAAGCCAGCCGAGTTGTTTAGGAAGGCTTCTGCCGAAGGCGAAGTGGGGTCAAAGGCATTGTCGGTAAATTGGTCGCCGAAGAAGAACTGCCCCGGCTCTACGGCACGCTGCCCAAAGCGAGCCTGCATGCCGAGGGAAAAAGATTGCTCCTCAGAGACCTGCACATTGAAGGCCCCGTGCAACGAGAGCTGCAGCCAGCTCAGCTGCCCGTCGCCAGCCTGATCGTAGAGGAAGCTGCCGCCCAGGCCCAGCCAGTTGGCGCCTAGCCAGGGCTTGGAGAGCTTCTGGTCATAGGTGCCGACAATCGTCTCATAAGGCACTGGCACGGCAAACCACTGCCGCCGGTAGTTGACGCCAAAGCGCTGGTCGGCCTCGAAAGCTCCCGACAGGGCTGGGTTCTGCATCAAGGGAGCATTGTGAAACTGCGAGAAATGCACGTCTTGGCCGCCGAGCGGCAGGCTGGCAACAACTAAAAGGCAAAAAATGAGCCCGCGGTGTAGAATTTGATCCAATACCTTTAATTTTGTCGGCAACTAAGGTAGTTACTGAAATGGGTTTTGCCAAACATCCCTGGCATTTTGTTGAAATGGGAGGGCAATTTTAACGGCAAAGCTTGCCTAGGCCCGAAAACCGGAGTTTATTCCACGAAGCATGGCATGAGGCCCACCCTGAAGTTGAGGTTTTGGGGGCTGAACTCAAAGCCGCTATCGGGCGATAAAGACAGACGCTATATTATTATTGAGCAACATGCAGCAAGATTAACACCAGCATGGAAAAAACAGCGAGGCAAGGTAAAATCCTGAAAGTCGGTATCACTGGCGGTATCGGCAGCGGCAAGACAACGGCCTGCCAGATATTCGAAGCCATCGGCATCCCAGTTTACTACGCCGATCTGCGGGCGAAATGGCTGATGGCGCACGACCCGGCCCTGGTAGGGGGTATCAAGCAATTGCTCGGCAAAAAAGCTTATCTCCAAGATGGCAGCCTCAACCGCGCCTATATCGCCCAAGCCGTGTTTAATGATGCGGGAAAACTCCAGCAACTCAACCACCTGGTCCATCCTGCGGTGGCAGAGGACGCCGAGCGCTGGCACTTTGCCCAAAAAGGCGTACCTTACACCCTCAAAGAAGCCGCCCTTTTCTTCGAGAGCGGCAATTATAAAGCGATGGACAAGATGATTACCGTCTTCGCCCCAGAGGAAATGCGCATCCAGCGCGTCGTGGCCCGCGACCAAAGCGAACCCGCCGCTGTGCGCGCCCGCATGAGCAGCCAAATGCCCGAGGAGGAGAAGATGCGCCGGTCTGATTTTGTCATCTACAACGATGGCAGCCGCTCGCTGGTGCTGCAGGTGCTGGAGATACACCGCGAGCTGTCGGGGATGAATAATAAATGGGCGAATGATAAATAGGTAGAGGAAATTCTTGATTTCCTCTATCTACAACCAACAACCAAGCATGAAACTAGAAAACCCACAAGAAATCTTTATCACTGGCATCAAGACCTTCAGCCAGTTTCGCAAAAATGGGGCTTCGCTGCGGCATTGTACGCTGCAAGCCCTGGATTTTTCCCAAGAAACCATCGACTGGGACCAGCTTCAAATCGACCATACCACCACCTTTCTGGGGTGCCAGCTCAGCCTGGAAGAAGAGCTGCTGCTGCGCCGTAAAGGCGCCTATGTTTACAACGCGCCCGAGACGCTGCCCTACGACCCTTTCCGCACCCACCTGTACCATTGGCAGGAGCTCATGGAAGGCTTTGCCGAAGAAGAGGATCAGAGCACGGATTTGCAGATTTACCGCCATTTTTCGGCCTGCAAGTTCAGCCCGACCATCAATGAAGCCCTATGGCAGCGCATCCACGACCATTCTATCGACGAGGCCTTGCGCGATCTGCTGCAGTTCGACAGTGAGGGTATGAGCCAGCGGCCTTGCGTCGGCTTTATGGGCGGCCATAGCACCCGGCGCGATAGCCCACACTTTGAAAAGACCGCCCGTACCGCCAAATTGCTGGGAGAGGCTGGTTTTTTTATCGTCTCCGGCGGTGGCCCGGGCATCATGGAAGCGACTAATCTGGGGGCTTATTTTGCCGGGCAGCCCGACGAGGCGCTCACCGCAGCGCTCGACATCTTGAAAAAGAGCCCCAGCTACGAAGAGCCTGGCTACCACCACCAAGCACTGGAAGTGCTGGAGCGCTATCCGGATGGTCAAGACAGCCTGGCCATCCCCACCTGGTTTTACGGCCATGAGCCGAGCAACCTCTTCGCTACCCATATCGCTAAGTATTTTTCCAACAGCATCCGCGAAGACACCCTGCTGGCAGTTAGCCTCTACGGTATCGTCTGTGCCCCGGGCAGCGCGGGTACTACCCAGGAAATCTTCATGGATGCGACTCAAAACCACTATGGCACTTTCAATTATTACAGCCCGATGGTTTTCCTGGGCCGCCACCGTTACGAAATCGAGACGCTCATCTTCCCTTTGCTCAAACAACTAGCCTGGGGGCGGATGTATTACGATCTGCTTTTTATCACCGATGAGCCGGCGGAAGTACTGCAATTTCTAAAGCAAAACCCGCCCCGAAAAGTCGGCGCCATACCTGAAAATGAATATTGACATGCTAACATTCCTGAAATACTACCTCGTCGCCTTCGGCGCTTTCTTCGTGCTGGATTTGTTCTGGCTGGGCTGGCTCGGACGCGACATCTACCGCCGCTACCTCGGCGATTTGATGCGCGACCCGGTCGATTGGTCGGCGGCTATCCCCTTTTACTTGATTTTTTTGGCCGGGCTAGTCTATTTCGCTGTACTTCCCTCAGCTAACGAGCCGGCCTACATGGCCTTGCTGCGCGGGGCGGCATTTGGCCTGGTCACTTACGCTACTTACGAGCTGACCAACCGGGCCGTACTGGCCAATTGGCCCTGGCCCATCGTCTTTATCGATATCCTTTGGGGCATTGTGCTCTCGGCGGCCGTGAGCTGGGCTAGCTGGCGCTTCGGGCGCTAAATAGTGTGTCTGTCTTTGATGCTCTCTGATAGCTGCGTTACGCTCGGTGCCTAAATCCTCTTTTATGGCTAGCAAACTCCGGTTCGGGGCCCTTTGCAAGCCTTGCTCCCGAACGCTAAATGGGCAGACACTAAATAGCAAAGCGGGCATCGCTTTGCAGCGATGCCCGCTTTGGGATTAGCAATAGGATTAGGGATTTACGAGACGCTAGGACTCAACCATCCAACCGCTCTTATTGCCGTATGATCATGAGCTTCTGTACCCCAACCGTTTCACCATTTTCAACGCGCACGAAGAAGGTGCCTGCGGGCAGCTGGCTCACGTCCAGGGTGATTTGGCTGTCGCCTTTGGCCAGGTCATAAGTGCGCAACATTAGCGCTTTGCCCGTGATGTCGATGAGGCTGACCCGCACCGGGCCGTCGGTTTGCGTGGCGACATCCAGGGTCACTTCGTCGGCAGCGGGGTTGGGGAACATGGCGAAGCCGGAACGCTCCACATATACCGGTACTTCCAGCTCGGTCACTTCACCATCGGTGGTGCCGTCTTCGCGGAAGGCTGAGCTGCTCAGGGTGATGCGCAGGGTGTAGCACTGCGTATTGCTGAAGGCGCCGTTGTAGCCATAGACATAAGCATACCAGTTGGAGGCTACCTTGCTGGTATTCCAGATACATACCTCGGGGGTGGTCCCGCCATTCTGGGAAGTGCGCCGCAAGGTGTTGTTCTGATACAGCCGCAGGTCATAGTCTGCCGGGAGGTTGGTCAGGTCAAGCCGGATGTTCCTTTGAGTAGAAGTGTTGGCGAAGCGATACCAGTCATTGTCGGTAGAAGTAGCGATCTGGGCTATCAAATCTACACCGATAGGGCTAAGCGGCAGGCTAGAGCTACGGCTGTTATTCGGCTCATAATTGTCCGTACAGCCTTCGCTGGAAGTAGTAAAGGTAACAGAACCTGAGTAGCCGCTCGTGCTGCCGCTACAGACTGCCTGCACCTGGAATTCGTACTGCGTATTAGCGGTCAGGCCGG
>CAYSPJ010000012.1:29651-36284 GCA_964432875.1 uncultured Phaeodactylibacter sp.
CGACCGTCGAGTAGGCTACTACTACACCATCTGTATTGGCCGTCCCGCCGGGGAACTGGGCGTAGCCCAACAGATTGGCATCACTGCCGCCAAAGAGCACGCTCCAAACGTTGAGGTACTGATCGCGATCCCAAATCGTGGAAGGCTTCAGGTTGGACTGGATCTGGCTGTAAGACCAAGAAGAGGTAGTCGTTTGGACGCGGTTGATGCCATTGGTCGCGGTTCCATCGGGCTTGCGCTGCGCCAGGCAAAACTCGATTTCGACATCCGCTGCTACACCCTGGAATAGAGAGGGCACCAGCGAAGCATCCGAGTTGAGCTTGCGGAAGTCGTCATTCAATTGCTGCAACTGGGCCAATACCAAAGCATCCGGAATGTTCTCATTCGTGCCCAAGGCATCGCCGTTGTGTACGATGTGAAACACCACCGGGATGGTGATGACCGTACGGAACTGTACACCCTCGCCCTGGATATAACGCTCGGTATGCCGCTCGATGGCTTCCATCCGGTTGCGCATCTCCGGATCTTGTTGCAGTTGCTGCTCCAAAACTTCCATCGTGCCGCAGTTGCGGTGGTCGTGCTGGCCATAAACAGCCAAGAAAAGGAAGGACAGTAGAATAGTGGTAAATAAACGCATGGTGTGTTCTGTTTTTGTGACTAAAAAATTAAAGTGCGTAAAATTAAAATTTAATCACAACCAAAAAATGTTTCGAATAATATTTTTTTTGGCGCAAAAACAACCTATTAAACCTCCAAATAACATTATTGCAAAATATAAGTTTCCGTAAAATGAAATACCGTTGCATTAATAAATTAATGCGCCGAGCTGCCGTCACAGTAGGCAATAAGTAATAAGTTTGACCGGGAAAAGATTAGAAAAAACAAAATTTAATTGCTCTTGCTCGGCAGCTCCGATCCAAGAGGAGGTAAGAGTGGCATTATTTTTTTTTTTGCAAACTGCAAATTTCCTGGGCGGCCTCGGCAGTTTATGGCAAGGCTGTTGCCCGGCAAGGAAAGGTATCCTCCTGCAGATTCAACCATGAATACGGACCAAGGCGAGAAGATTTTATAAAGAGAGGGGACATGCAGCGCTGCGCATGGCAGGCTGCAGCTACGTTTTACTACATTTGATGCCCCTTTAGCGCCTACCCAACTGGGCTCTCACCAAATCTCTACCCGGCTCCGCTTGAGTGGGGTGCTATCCCCCCCCCCTTGCTTAACCAACAACTGCTGCCAATACCAATCAGCGTGGGCCTGGATGTCCTCCAGCACCGCCTGGTTTTCAGTTTGAAAGAGGTGTTTGAAGCGCCCCTGCAGCTTCAGGCATTCGGTTACGGGCAAGTCCTTTTCCGGGAAATAGCTGATGCGATAACGCTGGCGCTCCAACTCAAACAAAGGGAATAGCTTGGTTTCCACGGCGAGCCGGGCTACGGAAATAGAGAGCGCGGGATCAGTCTTATGCCCAGGAGGGCAAGGGCCGTCAAACATCAGCAGGCGGAAGCCTTCCGTTGCTTTGGCCTTTTCGATTTTCTGGCGCATATCGTCCAGATAAGCCAAGGAGCAAGTAGCCGCATAAGGCAGATTGTGGGCAGCGATGATGCCCATGAGGTCTTTAGGCCAGGAACGTTTGAAATCGCGGCTGGGGTTGGTCGTCGTCACGGCGCCATAGGGCGTAGCCGTACTGGTTTGGATGCCCGTATTCATGTAGGCCCCGTTGTTGTTGACGATGTAGAGGATATTCTCCCCTCGGGCCGCCGCCCCGGAGAGGGACTGCAAGCCGATATCAAAAGTGCCCCCGTCGCCGGCAAGGATGACTACGGTCGTATCCTTATGCCCCTGCCGGTCGAGCGCTGCCCGCACGCCAGTGGCGGTGGCGGATGCCGCCGCGAATAAAGTGTGTACGATGCTGCCCTTCAACTCGTTGAGCGGATAAGGGCCGGAGATGATGGAGAAGCAACAGGCCGGCACCACATAAACGGTGTCCTCGCCCAGGATGCTGGACAAGTGTCGCACTAGTAGCGACCACGCACAGCCGCGGCAGCTTAAGGCGCCGGAAAATACTTGCTCGTCTTTTATTAAAAATTCCATTGCTGGTTTCATCGGTCTGGTTTTATTTAGTTATTCGCTATCCGTCCCAGGTTTTGGGCCATTTATCATTCGATAATCGACACCCCTAGCCCACATCTACCCAGTTGATTTCATCTGGTTCGCGGCGGGCGCGGTAGATGATTTTTTCGATGGCAGCCGGAGGCACGTCTTTACCACCTACGCCGGCGTAGAAGTCCACCATGCGGAGATTGCGGCTGCCATAGAGGGCGCGCTTCATCTCCTGCATGATCGCCCCTTCGCGCTCGCCCAGGAAGTTGCGCTCGATATTGACCAGGAGCGCATCTTCGGGTAAGCCCTCTAAAGCTTCCAACACGGATGCTTTGGGGAATGGCTTGAAGAGGCGGATTTTAAGCAGGCCCACGTCCGGGTACTTGCGGATGACGCCTCGGGCCGTGGTGGTAATACTGGAGATCGCCACCAAGACCAGCCGAGTGTGCGGCCCGATGTTTACTGCCTCGACGTTGCCATAGTGGCGGCCAAAGTGGCGGCCGAACCGCTCGGCAATCTCGGCCGAAAGCCCTTCTACCCGATTGACGTCTTTCCAATTATTGTAATTGAACTTATAGTAATGTTCGGGCGGCACCAACCCGCCAAAAGACTTTGGATTAGCCAGGTCGAGCTGCATCTCGGCGGGCGGGCGGGGCGGCAAGAAGCGGTCCACCATTTCCTGGCTGGGTATCCACACGTTTTCGCTGGTATGGCTTTGGTAAAATGCATCCAACACCACCATAGCAGGGATATTGAGCTGCTCGCTGAGCAGATAGGCCTGGATGATGGTGTCCAGCACTTCCTGCGAGCTTTCACCATAATATTGTATCCAGCCCGTATCGCGCTGTGAGAGGGAGTCCGATTGGTCCGACCAGATATTCCAGGGGATGGAAGGGCGCCCAACGTTGCAGATCACCATCGGCAGACGGAAGTGGGCAATCGCCTGCAATACCTCGTGGGCATAAAACAGCCCCTGGCCCGCCGTAGCGGTAAAGACCCGTTCGCCGGCAAGCGCGGCGCCCATAGCGGCAGCGAAGGCCGAGTGCTCGCTGTCCATATTGACATAGTTGGCCTGCATCTCCCCGCTGCTCACCATCTCCGACAAGCGCTCGACGATAGTCGTCTGCGGCGTGATGGGGTAAGCGGGGATGAAGCCTACCCGGCAAAGCCGGGCTGCTTCAGCAGCGGCGAAATTACCCTTGAGGATGTGCTGCTCCTGTCCGGGGTATTTGCTCTTTACGGCGGCGGCCGCCAGGGTTCCATTTTCCATGATGATATCTTTCATGATGCTGCTTCTTCCATGAGTTGAAATTGTATAGCCGAACAAGGGCATTCGTGGGCGCAGATGCCGCAGCCCTTGCAATAGTCGTAGTCGATGCGTATCCTGCCGCTCTCGTCCACCAGGATGGCGGCATCCGGGCAGTAGTTGAAACAGTTGCCGCAGCTGAAGCATTCGCCACAGTGTAGGCAACGCCCCCCTTCTGCTACCAGTTCATCCTCTCCTAGGGGCAGAGCTACCTCCGTGAAATCCTCGTAAAGGCTCTTGGGGTGGCGGATGGCTTGCCGATGGCGGGGCGCCGGCAGATAATAGACATAGTTGATGTCTTGCGGAAGGACGACCTCCGGCAGGCTTTCTTGATGATGGTAGGGCATGCCGCGCAGGAAGGCGTGCACTTCCTCCGCCACTTTATTGCCGCTGCCAATGGCCTCTGCCACAGTACCTCCCCAGGCCATATCGCCGGCACAGAATACCGGGATGGCGCTTTCCAGGCTGATTGCCCCCTGCTGTGGCTTCACCTTTTGCCCATTAAAGGCAAAATCGTCGAAATGCTGGCCGATAGCGGCGACTACTTTATTGACCTCGATGTCAGCCTCGGCACCAGGCACGGGTACCGGGCGGCGGCGGCCGGAAGCGTCGGGCTCGCCCAAGGCCATGCGCTGTAAGCGCAGCTCGAGCCGCCTCTTGCCCTTCAGCCGGATTGCGGCAGGTGCAACCAAGAACTCCATGCGTACGCCTTCGGCCATAGCCTCCTCAACCTCTTGGGCGATGGCGGGCATTTCGGCAATGGTGCGGCGGTAGTAAATCGTGGGCACGCCGCCCAGGCGCAGCACGGTGCGGGCTACGTCAATTGCCGTGTTGCCCCCGCCGATAATCGCGACCTCGTCGCCCTTGGCGATGCCGTCTTTATTGCCGTGAAGCTTGAACTCACGCAGGAAAGCAATACCTTCCGTGGCGAGGTGTTCATCCTCCAGCCCCAAGGGAGTGCCTAGATGGGATCCAACGGCCGTGATGACTGCATCGAAGCCTTGGGTTTCCAAGGCGGCAATCGTCATGCGGCGGTTTAGATGGATCTCCACTCCTTGTTTTTCGATAGCGGAGATTTCTGCATCGAGCACTGCATCGGGCAAGCGGAACTTGGGTATGCCCGTGCGCATCATGCCGCCGGCCTGAGGCAGAGATTCGAAGACCGTGACGGTATAGCCCTTCCGACGCAAGCGCAGCGCGGCCGTCAGGCCCGCTGGCCCAGCACCAATGATAGCGACCTTCTCGCGATGGCGGATGGGGCTGGCTTGCTGATCCTGCTGGCTGTAGCGGTCGCCTAAAAAGCGCTCGATAGCGCCGATGTTCAAGCCTTCGTCCAGATCATTGCGATTGCAGTTTTGCTCGCAGAAGTGCGGGCAAACCCGACCGCAAATGCCGGGGAAGGGGTTGTGGCGGCCAATGACCTCATAAGCCTCGCTGTATTTCTTTTCAGAAACCAAGCGCACGAAAGCACGCACATCGGTACCCGCCGGGCAGTTGGCGTTGCAGGGCGGCGTCTTGGTGACATAAGAAGGCATCATCAGGCGCCAGTTGCCGGTTTTATTGAGCGCCATGGGCTTGCTCCAGTAGGGAGCCTGAAACTCATCTGGCTCTTCCGGGCCTGCCGCCGTCAGCAAGCCCTCATCCACTGGCTCTTCTTCCGGTGCCGCAGCATTCAGGCAGCGCACGAGGTAGGTTGCTTCACCCTCCATGCCCTGGATGCCTTGGTAAGCCTGGCGGGCCGCCTCGGCATTAGCTTCTGGCTTAGCCGGCACGTATTGCTTGACCGCTGGCGCTACCAAATTGAAATCTGCGCCAAAAATCCGCATCAGCGCCCCAATCATGGCGGCATTGACAATCGGCAAGGATTTAGAGCCCAGGCCCAAATCCAGGGAAATGCGCGTGGCGGGCACCGTATAAATCTGCGCGGCCCGCCCGGCAAAAGCAACAGGCGCTTTGTCGGTATTGATCAGTACCGCCCCTTCGGCCTTCAGGCCATCAAAGACGGGTACCTGCTCCAATAAGCTTTCATCGAATACGACAATGAGGTGAGGGTGGTAAATGTTGCTCCGGTTGAAGATTTCACTCTTGGCCACCCGCAGGAAGGCCTGGATGGGAGCGCCGGTGCGCTCGACCCCGAAGGCGGGGAACGCCTGTACCTGGAAATCGCTCAATTGGCTAAAAACTTTAGCTAGTATTTCGAAGGCGGTCACCATACCCTGACCTCCCCTGGCGTGGCCTCGTATTTCTATCATCGTTCCAGCATTTATAATGAACTTATCCGGGGTATTGCCGCACAGCATAAGGCTGCACCGCCCCCCTTATCCTGATTCAGTGCCTTAAGGTAGGCTGCTTCAGGCGGCTTTGGAATGACAAAACCCGCTGGCAGGCTTGATTTTTATCACCCCACCAAAAAATAAGTACCGGCTTTTTTTTGGAAACACGACTTTTCTTTAGTACTTTGTTGCGAGCTTTAGAATCCTTTCACAACAACCGCCAAAAATACAGCATTATGATTACTTTTCCTTCCGTCACCAAATATATGGCCTCCCAGTTGGTCACTTTTAAGCCCAACACTCAAATCTGGGAAGCCATTGACCTCATCCTCAAGAAAAAAATCTCTGGTGCCCCAGTGCTGACCGAAGCGGGTGAACTAGTGGGCATGCTCTCTGAGGCAGACTGCCTGCGTATCTTGGTGGATGGCGCCTACAACGACGAGCCACAGCAAATGCTCCAGGTCGCGGACTTCATGTCCACTGCCGTGACCACCATCCGCTCCAACCAAAATGTTTTCGATGCGGCCAATATCTTCCTTCAATCCGGGCTGAAACGCCTGCCAGTCATTGAAAATGGCATAGTGATCGGCCAGATCAGCCGGGTAGATGTGCTCAAAGCCATACAGGAGCTCAAACCGGCCAGCCGCCACATCCCCGATACCTGGAAAGGGCGCGAGCCGGCTCTGGCTGATCATAAAAAAACGCGGCATACCGAGAATACCTAGTGCCCGAGGCACTAGTGTCGTCAGCACGAGCCCTAAGGCAGCTTAGGTTTACTCGCTACAGCTAGCCTTTCAACTTAAGTAAAAAGTAAAATGGAGCAAGCGACATCCCGTCTGAACGAAGTGAAGCGGGAAGTAAAATGGAGCAAGCGACATCCCGTCTGAACGTAGTGAAGCGGGAAGTAAAATGGAGCAAGCGACATCCCGTCTGAACGTAGTGAAGCGGGAAGTAAAA
>CAYSPJ010000012.1:36384-66300 GCA_964432875.1 uncultured Phaeodactylibacter sp.
AAGTAAAATGGAGCAAGCGACATCCCGTCTGAACGTAGTGAAGCGGGAAGTAAAAAGGAACGAAGCGACATCCCGTCTGAACGTAGTGAAGCGGGAAGTAAAAAGGAACGAAGCGACATCCCGTCTGAACGTAGTGAAGCGGGAGGGAAAACCGCTAAGCCCTACCCCCGCAGCCGGGCTTTCAAGTCCTCTTTTAAATATTCCGGGATAAAAGCGGCCTCTAGGGCTGATTGGTTGGACTGCCGGAAAGCCTCTTCGCCCCAGCTAAAAGTGTGGTGGAGCTTTTGATATTCTGCTGACAAGCTCGTATTAGAAAGGGTACGGCCATCGGTATTGATGCTCAGGGAAAGGCCCATTGCGCGGAAATGATGGGCCGGATGTTGGGATATATCTTCGTATACCCCCGTTTGGATATTGCTGGTAGGGCATAGCTCGAGGTGGATGCCATGTGCTTGGAGGTGTTTCACCAGCTGGGGGTCTTCCCATGAGCGTACCCCGTGGCCCAGGCGCTGCGGCTTGAGCAGGCGCAAGGTTTCCCAGACGCTATCAGCCCCGCGGGCCTCGCCGGCATGAGCCGTACAGGGGATGCCCTGCTCATGCGCGTATTGGAAAGCGGCGATATGATTGTCCAGTGGGTAGCCCGCCTCGTCGCCGGCGATGTCGAAACCGACGACCAGGCCAGGCCGAAAACGAGCTGCCAGGCGGGCGGTCTCCAAGCTTTGGGCAGCCGAAAAATGGCGTAGGGTACAAAGGATCAGGCGGGCTTCCAAGCCGCTCTGCGCCATGGCTAGAGCCAGGGCGCCACTGACCGCCTCAACCACTTCTTCCCCGCTTAGCCCTTGCTGAGTGTGTAACAAAGGTGCGAAACGGATCTCGGCATAAATAATGTTCTCGCGCCGCAATTGCTCTACCAAATCAGTGGTCACCCATTCTAGTTGCTCCACCGTCTGCATCAGGCGTATACTGTGCTGGGCATGAGACAAGTACTGCGCCAGGTCATGGCACTTTCCGGGCGCGATGAAATCACGCTGGAATTGCGCTGCACTTAGCCCAGGGGCAATCCTGCTGACAACCTGATGGCTGAGCGAGCAATCCAGATGCAAGTGTAGTTCGACTTTGGGCAAAGCAATGAAATCCATCCGGTAGGTTTTTCCCGCCCTCCTCCCTCAAGAGGCGCAAAGCGGCCTGCCACAGGATTATCCCGGCAGGGGTTAAAGGAGAATAGCCCCGGATGAATTCCAAATTCATGCGGGGCTATTCATGCTCGGACGGCTATCGAGAGTGGGCTCTCGATAAGCGGGCTTAGTCCATCTGCCCCAATTGGCGCAGCATCCTGGCGTGATTACCCAAAGCAGCGATGAAGGTCGGCTGTACTTTGTATGGCAAGCCACAAGCCTGGGCTGTTTCGCGCACGATCTCCGACAATTGCGGGTAATGGACGTGGCAAATATTTGGAAAGAGGTGGTGCTCTATCTGAAAATTCAGCCCGCCTACGAACCAGGACAGGACGCGGCTCTTCGGCGCAAAATTGGCGGTGGTGAGCAACTGGTGGACCGCCCAGCTGTTTTCCAGCTTGCCCTCTTCATCGGGCAGCGGGTACTCCGTCTCATCCATCACGTGAGCCGTCTGGAATACACAGGCCGTAATCAGCCCCAGGATAAAGTGCATGATGCTGAAGAGGATCAGCGTCTGCCACCAGGGGATCGACAGCATCACTAAGGGCAGCACCAACAGGTAGCCGTAGTAGAGTATTTTGGTACCGATCAATTCAAATAGAGCAGTACCCAAGCTGATATCCTGAGCTTTCAGTAAGCCTTTTTTATGATAGCGGATGACCTGCCTGACATCCTTGGTCGTAATCCACATAAAGGTCATCAAACCGTAGAAAAACCAGGCGTAGATATGCTGAAAGCGGTGAAACCAGTAGCGCTCCTGGTGCGGGGAAAAGCGCAGGATTTTGCCCGCGTCGATGTCCTCATCCATGCCGCTGACATTGGTGTAGGAGTGATGCAAGACGTTGTGCTGGATGCGCCAGTTGAGCGCATTGCCGCCGATGAAATTCATCAGATAGCCCAAGGCCTTGTTGACGTTCTTGTTGCGGGAGTAGGCGCCGTGGTTGGCATCATGCATCACCGAAAAGCCGATGCCTGCCGTGGCGATGGCCATCATGACCCACAAAGGCAGGAGCACCCAGAAGTTGGTGACCGTCCCGCTAACTACTATGCCGTAAGGCAGCGCAAAGAGGCCGATGAGTACAATCGTCTTGATGACCATTTTGCGGTTGGCAAAACGGCTGATGTTGTTCTCTTGAAAGTAATCGTTTACCCTTTGGCGCAACACCTGCATAAATGGCTGCTGCTGGCTGTCGCGGTTGAATTTTAATTCTTGAATATTCATGCTGAAGTTAACTTATGAAAAAACTAAAGCACAAAGATAAGGCACAAAAAGTAAAATTCTCCCTCCACATTTGCGAAACACCGAATTTTAATGTTTTCTTGACAAATCCAGGGCCTGCTTAACAGGCCTTTAACGGCTCTAATCAGCCGCCTCTCGTTCACGCTCGGATTCAACATCCGGGGCATCCACGCTATCGGCTTTGCCTTTCTTTTTGGTAAACGCTACCAGCAACATCCATACGGTAATGATGATCAACGCCAGCACCATGAGTAAAAACAGGGCTTTTGCCTGGAAGAGATCGAGCAAGTACATAAGGCAAGTCTATTTTAAGGTTTTACAAAAAGCCAGGGGGAAAGCCCATGGCTATAAATGACCACCAATAATAATACAGGCTGCCAAGCCGGGAAATGACAATTGTCACCTCAGCGTAAACTTTTTGTGAGCCGGCCCAAGCGCCGCCGGAAAGCAAGTTGCCGGAGGGGCATCATAGCTCTAGCAGGCCATCGGGCAAGTCCATCAGGATGCGTTTGGCGGGCTCATCCATTTGGATGATGAATTCATCGTTGAGCGGGATCAGCAGCTCGCGGCCCTGATACAGGAGCACGGCCATGATTTGCTGGGGGAATTCCAATATTTGTTCGATAGCGCCCACTTCTCCCGCCTGTTGGTCGATGATGAGGAAGCCTTCCAGGAAGGAAAAATCAGGCGTATCCTCCCCGGCGCCGGCCGAGATGTCCTCTTGCCGGAGAAAGATTTCGCAACCCGCTAGCGGGAGCGCATCCTCACGGCTGTCCACCTCTTCAAATTTTATGATCAGGGTATGTTCACCCCGGCTGGAATCGATGAAGAAAGGCACCTTTTTACCTTGCAGGGCAAGGAATACGGCCTGGGCGTCCAGGAAATCATCCACGAAATCATCTTCGACGAAGCATTTCAGCTCGCCCGCCGTACCGTGGGTTTTCCCCATCCTGCCAATGTAAACATAATCTTCCATAGCACCTTATTGATAGTGGATTAAGCGCTGGCGCAGGCTGAAGCCCTTTTCGGCTTTGGCTGCCCAGGGCAAGGCCTGGCAAGCGCCGCCGATATCGCCATTGCAACACACCCGGCACTGGGTATCGAGGATGTCAATCTGCCGGGATATCAGGCCCACCCCTTTGGCATATTGCTCGGTGGCAACCCGCAATTCGATGAGGTTGCTGCGGGAGTCGGCGTTTTGCACCGTGATGGTTTCAGCAAAGCTGAAAGCGCCCAAAATCTGAGGCACCCCAAGGCTGAGCACTTGATAGCTCCATGCGTTGAACATGCGGATGCCCTCTCCGGCGATAAAAACGGTCAGGCTCGGATCGAAAAAAGCATTGCCATCCCAGGTATCACCTTCGCGCAGGGGGAACGGCAACTTGATGAAGCGCAGGTTCTCTTCCGTACGGTAGGCCTGCCGCTCGCCGCGCGACAGGGTGAAGACCTGGCGGATTTGCCACGGCAAAGTATCGCTGGGGCGCTCAAAGCGTTCTGCCAGGTAGAGCAGGTTGCCGGCATTATCGGTAAATGTATCTACGATTACTTCCCGGGCGAAAGTACGGGTGCTATCAGCGGCGATGCTATTGCCTACCGAGCGGTAGATAATGGAATCCACTTCGTATTCCCATACGCGCCCTACTCCCAGCGGGAAGTACTCGTAGCCATAATCAATCAGCACTTCCTCCGCCTCCCGCTTGCTGCAATTGGACAGCAGCAGGGCAGCAATGAATAGCATGGCAAAAAGCGCTCTGGATTTTGTCATCGCATACCTCCTGATCAGGCGCAAGGCAGCATGGGCAAGCGTCGGCCCACCCCCTACCCTGCTCAATTATCCATAGTTAAGACGCTGCCGTGGATGATGCCGCCGCCCACCAGGTCATCACCTTCGTAAAAAACGGCCGATTGGCCAGGGGCAACACCTTTGACGTTGGCGTAAAACTCTACCTGCACCTTATCCGCCCCAATCTGGCGGATGCGGCTATAGGCACCATTGTCTTTATAGCGGATCTTAGCCACTGCTTCAAGGCCATCTTCCGGCAAGCTGGCATATTTCATCAAATTGACCCCGCCGACGGTAATGCCGTTGCGGATGAGCTCTTCTTCCACCCCCAACACCACCGTATTGGTCTCCGGCCGGATTTCGGTGACGAACATCGGCTGGCCGAAAGCCACGCCCAGCCCTTTGCGCTGGCCCACGGTATAGAAGGGATAGCCTTTGTGCTTGCCAATGACCTGGCCTTGGGTATTGACGAAGTCGCCCCCATCTACCCTTTCTTCCAGCCCATCTACCCGCCGTTTGAGGAAGCTGCGGTAGTCATTGTCTGGCACAAAGCAGATTTCATAGCTTTCGGCTTTCTTCGACAGCTCTTCATACCCCCAGTCGGCAGCCATTTGGCGTACTTCAGGCTTGGTGAAGCCCCCCAGGGGGAAGCGGCTGCGCTGCAGGCATTCCTGGCTCAAGCCCCACAAGACGTAGGATTGGTCTTTGTTGGTATCCACCGAGCGCGAGATGAAGCGCCGCCCGCCCAGCTCATTGATGCGCGCATAGTGGCCCGTGGCGATGAACTCGCAATCCAGCGCATCAGCCCTTTTCAGCAAGGCGCTCCACTTGATGTGCGTATTGCACAACACGCAAGGGTTGGGGGTGCGCCCGGCCAAATATTCGTCAACGAAGTTGTCGATGACGTAGTCGCCGAACTCGTCGCGGATATCGATAATAAAATGGTGGAAGCCCATATTGACGGCTACTTCCCGAGCGTCGTTGATGGAATCCAGGCTACAGCAGCCGGTCTCCTTGCTGGAGCCGCCGGAGTTGGCGTAGTCCCAGGTCTTCATCGTGATGCCGATGACTTCGTAGCCCTGCTCGTGCAGCATCATGGCGGTCACCGTGCTATCGATGCCGCCGCTCATCGCCACTAATACTTTGCCGTGCTTGCTCATTGGTATCGGAAAAAGTTGATGGTATTGATAAATGTGACATTCAGGGACTCAATGGATGATGGGAATAACCTTGCCCATTGCCCATTGCCCATTGCCAAAGCGCTCCCACCGCCCACCGCCCTACCGCATTTTCGGCCGGCGGCGCTTGCCGCCGGGGCGCATGGCTGCCCCTTGCTGCCCTCCCATTTGGGCGTTCTTGAGCTGGCCGCGGTTGGAGAAGGCTTTTTCAAACTGCTTATATTGCTCTTTGACGTTGGGGTCGGTGATCTTACACTGCTTGGCGTTGCGCATGTGGAGCTCCGCTTGCTTCCACTTGCCCTTGGAGGCGGCGATATTGGCCAACTGCAGTTGCAGCATCGCCCGCTCGTTGTCGGTAGGCACCTTTACCGCTTCGGCTTTTTTGAGCCACATCTCGCCCGTCTCGATATCCTTGCGCGCCAGGGCGATAGAGCCCTTTATCATGTAAAAATAAGCGCGGTTGGTGGGATAGAGCAGCCGGGGGCTGAGGGTGAGGTTGAGCCGCTTTTCGCAAGCTTCAAAATCAGCAGTTTGCATCAACATCGCCGCCGATTGTACCGTGCCCAACAGCAGATAGACGACCAGCATGATGATGCCCATGAGGACAAACCAGATGCCGTACCAGACCCCTAAGGTCGCCCATAAAGCGATACCCCCAAACAAGCCGATGGCAATCAGCGCCAATTTCAGATAAATATTGATGGTAAACATAGTCGTTTATTCACTTTAGTGATTACAAAACCCGCCAGGGCAACAAGTGTTCGATTTTGGCCACAAAGATAGGGATTGTTTTTGGAATGGAGCGATAAGGGTGCTAAAATACAGTTGCTGATGGCCGCAGCGCCAGACCTGGCCGAAATCAGCACTGGCTTAATGTTGTTGGATCAGATATTGCAGGTGGCCTTTTGGCAAGAAATGTTGTAACTATTCAGCATGCTTAAAAAGCTGCGAGTTGTGAGCCGCGAGCTACGAGCTTGAAACCTGCGACAGAAATTAAATTTCGCCTTTTCAGAGTAAGGTCTCCGTTTGCTTGGCTTGTGATTGGCTACTTCTTGTTACAGATGCTAAACTCGTGGCTCGCAGCTCGACACAGCCTGTCCCACAACGCCGGAAGCGCAGCGACTGACGAAGTAAAGTTACGGCCATATCATGGCCGACAGTTTAGGGGAAGAAGTGTTTTATTACAGCCACGGCAGGCGCATCTTCAACCGGCTGGATGCCATAATGGAAAATGGAGATACGATCAATCCGGGGTATTGGTGGCACCTCAGCAATCCGGGACCTTATGCATCTCCGCTGTCGGGTTTGTCCGTTTCTTATCCTGGCCGCCATGCCGAATACCTCTATTTCCATCAGCGCTATGATTCGCTCAGGGCGTTTCCGGTCTGTTGTGTTTTATTTATTTCAGTCAGACAGGGGCTAGGGCAAGGCTTGAGGATGGCAGGGAACAAAAATGTCGATTAACCTTGCACAATATCTGGCATCATGTTTATCCAAAGTGATGCAAGCAGTAGTGCCCCAACCGCTTTACCTAGTATAACCAAGCCATTCGACAACCACAATATACCATAAAAATCACTACTGACCGGAACGGAGACACGCTCATGATCACGAATGTGGCCGAGCCCGTAGCCGAGCCGGCGCGTCTGCGTCTTTACCCCAATCCAGTCCGAGATATGGCCGTATTGGAAATGGACTTTTCTGGCCACAAGCGCCTGCTGGTCTATGATGCCTTGGGACGCTTGGCTCTAAGCCTGGATACGGCGGCGCGCCAGGAAGAAATCGGCTTGAAAGGCTTGCCTTCCGGCCTCTATTTCCTCCAAGCCTTTCAAGAAGGGCGCCACTTCGGCACGCTGAGGTTTTTGAAGCAGTAGTTGGGGCTTTGAGCTTCCCAACCGAAGGCAAAAAAGGGATGGCATCCCTCTCGGGGGATGGCTGGGGCAGGGATGCCATCGCTGGCCAAATAGAACAATATTTATCAATTTAGAGACGATTCATGAATCGTCTTTACTGCCCCTGCCCGCCGTGGCCCTCTGGGCGACTGCCAACTGCCACTGCCACTGCCTTCCCGCTCTCGCTGCGCTCGTCCGGGATGTCGCTTCGCTCCAACTGCCAACTGCCAACTGCCACTGCCACTACCTACCTACCTCCCAGCACCTTCCCCAGCTTCTCCAGCCCTTCCTTTATCATCAAATCGCTTGGCTCAAAGCGGCGGGCGGCATCGAGGGCACCTTGGGCTTTAAGCCGGTCTTTTTGCACGTAGGCGATATGCGCCAGGTTGAGGTAGGCCAGCGCGTTGTCGTTATTGTGCTTCAGCCCCAAGCTCACCGCTTGGGTGAGGCACTGCTCGCTCTCAGGCAGCTGTTTGTCTTGCAGCAGCAGCATGCCTTTGGCAAAATAATAATAAGCCCGGTTGCTGGGCAGCAAGAGGCGGGGTGCCCAGGTTTGCCCCAGCAACATCTTGGCCTGCGCTGGCCGCCCGCGTTTCAGTGCGCTAAACGCCTGCCAGACATTGCCCAATAGCACATGCGACAACATCAGCAGAGCCCCGGCGACATACAAATACCAGGCATGCCCCAGCCCTAGCCTCAAGTGTAGTGCCAGGCCCAGCCCAAAACATAAGAAGATGACGAGATAGCGCAGGAGCAGGTAAACCATAGGCAGTATTTTTTAGCAATGAGGCTTGTAGCCTGGTTGCCGCGTAGTTTAAAATGCCAAAGATAGGGGTTTTACAGAAATACGCCCAGGGGCTACTGCCTAATACAAAATATTTTCCACGCTACCAAAAACATAAGTCATTGACTGGCTAGCAAATTTCCCTTAATTTCGGCACAAACCAAAAACGCATTAAGCATGAGTAAATTATTGAAAGACAAGGCTGCCATCGTCACCGGGGCCAGCTCCGGGATTGGTCGCAGCATCGCCTTGCTCTACGCCCAAAACGGCGCTAAAGTAGCCGTGGCCGACATCGACGAAGCTGGCGGCAAAGAAACCGTGAGCCTGATCGAAGCGGCCGGCGGCCAAGCCTTCTTTTTCCGCGCTGACAGCAGCAAGCCCGAAGATAACCGCAAGCTGGTAGAAGCCACTGTCGAGCGTTATGGCGGGCTGCACATCGCCTGTAATAATGCCGGCATCGGCGGGCCGCAGGCACCTGTGGGCGAGTATCCGCTCGATGGCTGGGATAAGGTCGTCGCCGTCAATCTCTCTGGCGTGTTTTATGGCATGCGCTACCAAATACCTGCCATGCTCAAAGCCGGCGGCGGCGCCATCGTCAACATCGCCTCTATCCTCGGGCAGGTTGGTTTCGAGGGGTCCAGCGCTTATGTAGCGGCCAAACACGGGGTGGTGGGCCTCACCAAAAACGCTGCCCTGGAATACTCTAAGGAAGGCATCCGCACCAACGCCATCGGCCCGGCCTTTATCCAAACGCCCCTGCTGACCGACAACCTGAGCGGCGAGCAGCTCGGCATGATTAAAACCTTGCACCCCATTGGGCGGCTCGGCGAGCCGGAAGAGGTGGCCGAATTAGCCCTCTGGCTCAGCTCTGACAAAGCCTCCTTCGTCAGTGGTTCTTACTATGCCATAGATGGCGGGTATCTTTCGCGCTAGTGCCTAATGAAAATTTATCTAGCCTCCCTCACCTTTGCGCGAGGGGGGCTGTTTTTTTAAAATATTCTCCCTATGTTTGCCCCGTAATCCGGGCAAGCCCAGGCCGCCTGATTTTTCCCAATCGCATAAACGTCAAGCTTTCGCAAAATGAGAAACCGCGTCATCATCGAAAACGTCCAGCCGGAGATTGACCACGGCCAATATTTCATCAAGCGCATCCCCGGAGAAGAGGTACAGGTGAGCGCCGATATTTTTGGCGACGGCCATGACTACATCCGCGCCTACCTCTTGTACCGTCATGAGAGTGAAAAGAAGTGGACGGAAGTATTCATGGACAGCGAACCAAACGACCATTGGAAGGCCAGCTTCCAGGTGAAAAAAAAAGGCTTTTACTACTACAAGATCGAAGGCTGGATCGACCACCTGCTGAATTGGTACAACGGCTTCTTGAAAAAGGAAGAAGCGGGTCAGGATATGCACATAGAACTCAAGATCGGTGCTGCCCTGCTGCGCCAAACCGCCCAATCATACCACAAATCCAAGGCTAATGACCTTGAAAAATTTGCCCAAGCCCTGGAAAACGAAGGGGCTTATCAAGAAGCGGTCGAATTGGTGCTGAGGTCCTCTTTCAAAGAAGTCGTGCTGGCTTCGCCCATGAAGCAATTCGCCACCGTTTACGACAACAACCTGCGCGTGCGCGTGGGCTGGGAAAAAGAATTGTTCAGCACCTGGTATGAGCTCTTCCCTCGCTCAACCTCCCAGCAGCCCGGCAAGCACGGCACCTTCAAGGACTGCGAGCGCCTTTTGCCCCGCATCCAGGAAATGGGCTTTGACGTGCTGTACTTCCCGCCCATCCACCCCATCGGCAAGCTCAACCGCAAGGGCAAGAACAACAAGGTAGATACGGATGCCGGCGAGCCCGGCTCGCCTTGGGCCATCGGCAGCAGCGAAGGCGGCCACAAGGCTATCCATCCCGAGCTCGGTACGCTGGAAGACTACAAGCGCCTCATCAAAAAGGCAAAAACCTTCGGCATCGATATCGGCTTCGACCTGGCCTTCCAATGCGCTCCCGACCACCCCTGGGTCAAGGAGCATCACGATTGGTTCCTCTGGCGCCCCGATGGCACTATCGCCTACGCTGAAAACCCGCCAAAAAAATACCAGGACATCGTCCCCCTCAATTTTGAGACCGAAGACTGGAAAAACCTCTGGGACGAGCTCAAGAGCGTCATCCTCTACTGGTGCCAAGCTGGCGTGCGCATCTTCCGGGTAGACAACCCGCACACCAAGCCCTTCCGTTTCTGGGACTGGGTCATCGCTGAAGTGCAAAAAGAATACCCTGACACCATCTTCCTGGCCGAGGCTTTCACCCGGCCCAAAGTCATGGCTGCATTGGCCAAAGGCGGCTTCAACCACTCCTACACTTATTTCACCTGGCGCAACAGCCGGACTGAGCTGGAGGAGTATCTCACCGAGCTGACCCAAACCGAGCTGCGCGAGTACTTCCGCCCCAATTTCTGGCCGAATACCCCCGATATCCTGGCTTTCGAGATGATGAACGCCGGCCCCAATACCTTTGCCAAGCGATTCGTACTGGCAGCCACCCTCTCTTCCAATTATGGCTTGTATGGCCCGGCTTATGAATTCATGGAGAATACGCCCAACACCAACGGCAAGGAGGAATACTTCGATTCGGAAAAGTATGAAATCCGCCACTACGACTGGGATCACCGCAACCGGCTGACCGAGCTGATTACCAAGGTCAACCATATCCGCAAGGAGCATACTGCCCTACAAAGCACCTGGAATCTCCACTTCACCCGCACCGACAACGACAACCTGATGAGTTACCTCAAAATTGACGAGGATCAGCACGACATCATCTGGTGTATCGTCAACTTTGATGTCGAAAACCGGCAAAGCGGCTACATCGAGGTGCCCAAACAACTGCTCGGCCTGGGCCGCAACGTCAACTTGCGCGTCACGGATTTGCTCACTGGCGAGCAGTACTACTGGTTCAACGAATGGAACTACGTGGAGCTGGACCCGGATAAGTTCCCGGCGCATATCTTGCAGGTGCATTTGCCAAGGTGATCAGCGCGGGAGGGCAACCGAAGCGTAAGGCCGTCCCCACCTGTCCCCCGAGCCCCTGATGCCCCTATCCAAGATAAGGCTAGCCAGTAAGGTAGAACCCCGGAAAGAATATGCTCGATATCAAAACACTCAGCGGGCGAGAAGCCCAAGGCTACCTCCAGCAACTGGCGCGGCTGCGCATCGCCGTGTTCCGCGAATTCCCCTATCTGTACGACGGGGATAGGGCTTATGAGGAAGAATACCTGCATACTTTCTTTCAGGCGCCGGACAGTGTATTGGTCGTGGCGCTCGATGGGGATGTAGTGGTGGGGGCTTCCACCGGCCTGCCGCTGGAGCACGAAACCCCCAATATCCAGCAACCCTTCCTGGAGCAAGGCGCGGATGTAACGCGCATCTTCTACTTCAGCGAGTCGGTGCTGCTGCTGCCTTATCGCGGGCAGGGAGCCGGAGTGCGCTTCTTCGAAGAGCGCGAGCGCTGGGCCCGCCGCCTGGAGCGCTTCGACACCCTGGCTTTCTGCGCCGTAGTGCGCCCCGAGGATCACCCCCGCCGCCCGGCGGATCATGTGCCGCTCGATGCCTTCTGGCGGCGGCGCGGCTTCGACCGCACCCAGCTGTATTGCTACATCTCTTGGCGGGATTTAGATGAAGCGGGCGAATCGCCCAAGGCCCTAAGGTTTTGGACGAAGGGGGTGTGACTGAGCTGGCAAGCGGTGTGCTGATGTAGTATATCGGCAAATTGCCCTCCATATTGCCAAAAATCACTCTACATCCTGACATCAATCATGAGCACAAACCTGCCTTAACCCTTAACTTGGCAGCAGGAAAAGCATTTTTCATCAAATCAACCGCTCATGTACCTCTACGTAGAATTATGGAAACCGCGCCCGGGATGGGACAACCTGCCCTGCGAGCAAAGAGAAGAATTCCTCTCCCAATTGGCACCCAATGTGCAGCGCATGAAAGAGCTGGAGGTTGAACTCGTAGGCTTCACCGTTTGCGATGAAGACACCCCCGCCGATGCCGAATATCGCTATATGGCCGTCTGGCGCATGAAAAACCGGGGTCATGTGCACATGCTGGAGAAGGCCGTGCGCGAAGAAGGCTGGGCTAATTACTTCGACATCACCAACGCCCGCGGCCGCATCCTCCCAGTGGATGAATTGGTGGGAGATATGATCAAAGCTTAGCGCTTGTTCAGGTGCTGAATGGCAATTCTTAGCCTCGAGCTTAGCCTCGGCCGCAGGCCTTAGGCGCTAGGTCTAATATTTAGCCGGCACCCCTTTTCCCGGCAAGCTCTCCCGGATAAACTCCCTGATGTGCTCATTAGAAGACGCCAGGTCTTCGCGGCGCAGGTACATCATGTGGCCGCTGCGGTAGCCCTCGAAGCGCAAGCGGCCTTTGAATTTGCCGCTGGGGTCGAGGTGCCACATGGTGTATTTCGCGTTGAAATAGGTGGTAGCACCATCGTAGTAGCCCGCCTGGAACATCACCCGCAAGTAGGGGTTCTGGGCCATGGCCTGGCGCAGGTTTTGGCCGGTGCGGTCGTCGGAGCGATCCCAGGGGCGCACCGGGCCAAACATGTTGTATTTCACATCGGTCTTGAAGCCCAGCACCTCGCGGAAGTAATGATTGACGGCCGGGGTAAAAGAATGCAGCCAGGAGGTGATCTCCGCATTGTAATCCGGGCGGTCGCCGGCCTCCATGCGGTCGATGCCGAGGTAGCGGGAATCCAGGCGGCCAATGGTGAAGCCGCGCTCCTGGAGCAGGTATTTCCAAAAAGCGGCGGTAGATACATCCAGGTTGTGCTGGAGGATAAGCTTTTGCGGCAAGCCGGAATAATAAGCCATGCGTTCGGCCATAGCGGTTTTGCGCTCCTCTTCCAGAAAGCCCCCCAGCGCCATGGCGGGCAAGAGTTCCCGGATGGTGAATTGCTCGGCCTCGGCCAGCGCCTCCTCCAAATCTTTGCGCTGCAGCGGCTCGGGCAGCGCCTGGTGGTACCAGGCTGCCGCGCAGAAATACGGCAAGCGGTTGGCCGCCTCGACTGGCCCGGCCCGCTCGATGCCCAGGTCGGTAGGCGAAACCAGGATAACGCCGTTGAGATACATCCACTGCGCGTTTTGCAATTCCAGCGCCAAGCCTGATACCCGGGTAGTGCCGTAGCTCTCCCCGATAAGATACTTGGGCGAGCGCCAGCGGCCCTGCCGGCTGACAAAGGTAGTAATCCACTCCGCCAGGTATTTGATGTCGGCATTCACCCCGAAGAAAAGCTCCCGCTTGGCCTCCTCATCCAGGATGCGGGAGTAGCCCGTATTGACGGGGTTCACATACACGATGTCCGCCACGTCGAGGATGGAATAGGGGTTTTCCCGAACGCCATAAGGCTGCACGGGGTAGCCTTCGTCGTCGATTTCCAATAGATAGGGGCCGGTATAGGCCAGGTGCATCCAAACCGAGGCCGAGCCGGGGCCGCCATTGAAGGAAATGACCAGTGGCCGCTCCGCCTGATCGGTGATACCCTGGCGTTCGTAATAGGTGAAGTGGACGGCAGCGATGGCCTTGCCCTTTTCATCCCACACCGGCTGGGTGCCCGTAGTAGCCTGGTAGCTGATGCGCTGCCCTTTGACGGTGATTTGATGACGGGATGTGATCAGGGTATCAGCCGGGATCTGCCGGCTTTGGGCTGCCAGCAGCAGCGGTAGGCTGCCCAGCAGGGCGGCCAGAAGGAATGTACGGATCATGGTCGAATGAGTATTACAAAAAGTTATTTTTCTGAAAGCTGGATATTACTTTTTTTGACGGCGATTTTCATGACGCCTGATGCCGATCTGTACGAGCAACCCGAAGCCGCCGACGAGGATACATGTCGCCAGTCTCTTTATCGCTTGCTGAGCAGAAAAAGCTTCCGCGAAAGAGTCCAGTGCCCCATGAACGAAATTCTTGACAGCCCAAGCCTTGCCCTTTCACCGCCATGCTGCGTTGCTTCCCGCTTTTTCCTCGAAAAAGCGGGATCGCGTAGCTATGGCTATGCTCCCTCTTCGCGCCTTGCCTAGCGGCAAAATGGCGGCGGCTTAACCGTCAACAACCTCGTTCATGGGGCACTAGCAAGCTGTCAAGGAAAAACAGGAGCACGAGAAAAATCAGCCAATGGATTAAGATGCCGCGATAAACACCCGCGTCGGATGCTTTGTCGGTCGGTATCAATTTTGGCTGATCCTTCGTTTTCATAAGCTTTGTTTTGGGCAAAGATAAGGATTTTAAGGATAAACCTGAACAAGCTCTAAAACGCCAAACCTCCCCTGTTCGACGAGCGGTTGAAGAAAACCTTCACGAACAGCTCAATTTCAACTTGCCTTCAATCTGATTAAAAAAGTTTCGGCAGAGAGCCTGGCCCGAGCGGAGATGCTGGGCAGCGCGGCGTGCGGCGTCCAGGCGGGCTGCTGCCTGCAGGCAGGCTTGGGGCTGTCGGCAGTACAGCACGGAGTCTTGCCCCAGCCAGGAACAGAACAAAGACTGGGGCTCTGCTCGATAGAAGAGTTGGCTACCCGTAGGCGCAAACGGGCTCAACCAAACGCTATGTCGGCGCACGCTGGCTTCCAGCGCTGCGATGAACTGGCGGAAGCCGGCCTCGAGCATCTCCCGTGCAGCGCCATCGGGCAATGCGCCCTCCCGATACAGCGCCCTCGCCGCAGCAGAAAGGCGGTTGAGCAGGTTGGGCGACCAGATTTCGCAGCGCGGCGCCGGCCTGGCTAGGGCAAGGCGCTGAAAGATCTGCTCCTGAATTTGTAAAGCTTCCAGCGTTTCCCTGCGCTGGCAGTAGTCTTGGTCAAATACCGGCAGCTGGCGCCCTGCCGCTTTGCCGTCCAGCCATTCAGCAATGAACAGGTGGAAACAGGCCAGGATCGGGCTGTGCATCAGGTAGAACAAGGGCGGCTCTTCCAGGCTGAGGACGAGCTGAGCATTGCGTTTTGCCCATTCGCCTCTCAAGACCTCCAGCAAGTGCAGGCTGGCTTGCGCTTGGTCCATGAACTGCACGCTAGACGATAGCTTTGCCCGCGCCTCGATCATCAGCGTATAACCTTCGTCAAATGAGACGGCAGTCTTGCCGGCCAAGCGCTCATAAGTTGGTGTTTTCGATAGCCCCCGCGCCTCCATGTACTGCTGCACGAAGTCCTTGCCCTGTTGACGGGCGATCTGGCGCAGCTTGTCGAAGAGGCGCTTTTGCAATGGATAGCGGACGGACGTACGGTTCTGGTCAGGCATAGGCGTTCTGTTGTACAACTTGAAAATGTTGCAGGTCTCTTCTTTTCAACATATCCTCAAGTGCTTGGTTCGCAATGTTCGTTTTTTTGCCGTGCCTGAAAGCCTGGGTTGGTTTTGTATGGCATGGACCCTGCAATGGCTGGCTTTTCCTTGATTCAGGGAAATTTTGTTTTGGTTTCCTTGAAAAGAGGAAGGGGTATGCTTGTGGAAGGCTTATTTTTGTCGGGTGAAGTCAAGCTTATTGATTAACCGCCAAATTCCATTTTATCATGCAGATGAAAACGCCATTTCACAATGCAGCCTTGCAGCCGTCTCTCAAACTTGAAGCCGATGATGCCAAGCGCCGTTTGCTTTTGGAAGCCCCATCGCTGAGGATGACGAAAATTTTAGAGAACACCACTGGGTTCTGGGCAGCCTTCAAGATGATGTTGCCAATTTTCATGATCATTCTTGGATATGCCCCTCTGCCCGGGCAAAACCAAGATACCTTGTATGTTGATGAATCGCTGGCGGAAGAAGACATTGAGGATGACCTGGACAGCATCGATTACGTTTATATATCTCCTTGGGATGTTTGGCCGATGGGCAACGATACCTTCTCTACTATCAATCCTATCAGGCTGACTGTGGTGCGCTACGAAAGCGGAGCAGCCGTTTATTTAAAGTTCAACACTGCAAGTCCTCTGTTTTATCTCTCTACGCTAAACTATCGGAAAGGTTTTGGAGGCAGCTCGGTTTTCCCGATAGTGGTCGATTTCTCCGGCGAGGTTTTGATCAGCGGGGTCGATTTGGATGAAGACTTCTATGTTTCTTGGATGGGAAGGGATATCGCCTATTTCACGACCAAAGAAAACGTCGAGGACCCTGATGTGCTCGATTTGCCCGAACACATCTTCAATCCGGTCAGCCATTGGCTGGATGAACCCAGCGGCATGGACCAGGTATGGATTGACTCGCCCCGCTGCACGAATGGGCGCACCTACAAGAATGCAGTGGGGTTCGACCCTGATAGGCTGGAAGGGAAGGGAAATGAATTCACTAAAACCGGCGGCAACCGGGCGGTTTTGAAGTATGCCCTGGCCTGTATCGGCGTGGAATCTTTTGTGCCGAGCGATTGCTACTGCGAACGGGACATCTCCGTCCACGTGTGCTACAAGTATGCGGCCAGGCTCGATGCCCGCAGTGAAATCCGTGGTGGAGGCATCTGTCGGAACGGTAGATTCTCCCGCGCCTATGCCGAAGAAATCGCTTTCATAGCTTGGACTCCCGACCAACAAACCCTTGATGATTATGAGGTGTTGGATGCCAATCGTTGGTATGCTGGCTCTGGTTGTGAACAATCGACAAACTGGGGCGAGTTTTTGGCGAATGTCGCTTTGACGAGCCTCTATGCTTTCAAAGCGCTGAAAAAGCCCGAAAATGTGATTGATTATGCCTTGCAAGTATATTATACCGATAAGCTTGCCGATCAGATTAAAACCCTGTTTAGTACCAAGCCTATCGAAAATAACCCCACCTCCTCCTGCGGGTTAGCAATTGCCCCAGTCCAATCTGGAAGCGTGATGCTGGATAACTGTATCCCGCTTCCGCTCAATGTCAATCGGACCATGGTCGTCGTGTTGCAGAGCAGTTCCTTGCTGCACGTGGAAGGTAGAGGACGGTTCAAGGACACCAATGCCCGCGTACTGAGCGCCTACGGGCTCACGGGCGTAATCGATCGCAGCGAGCCCCATATTGTCGGCGAAGTTTGCTGCCGCACGGGGCACGCGGTTTATAACATAGCGGGCACACCGGGCTTTAACGGGCTCACCGAAGCAGGCCTCAGCAGCTGGGTTAGGAGCAACTTCCAAGCAAGAGCGGTCGATCTCTTTGATGAAATAGAGCCTATCCACGGTCAATGGGGATATCGGGGCGGCGGCTCGCGTTCTGATTGCCGATTGGAGATCGTAGATGGACGCAGCCATGACGGTCAAGGCTTTGAAAACTATCGTGTGCCGACAACTCTAGCTGAACTTAGCTTAGAGCAGCATGGGAACATGCTGCTCGTGAAAAACGGCAAGCCAGGCCAAGACTGGCGCTTGGCGATTATGGATATCAATGGCAGAACCCTTCATGCCACAGCGGGAGGGACGATGTTGCAGGAATGGATCGACCTGTCTGGCTTTAACTGGCCAGCAGGGCTGTACGTCGGCTTTTTAGAAGGTTCCGGTCACCAGCGGCAAGTGCTGAAAATCATCAAACATTAGTCTTGCTTTATGCCTGCAATTTGAAGGGCAGGCAGCCGGAGCATCTCCTTGATTCCATCGTAAAACAATACATCAGCATGAAGACACACGCATTCTTTTCCGCCCAGATCCTCGCACTCCTGCTGCTGCTGGGCTGCCAGCCCGAAGCTCAGCCCCCCTGCTCTAACCGGGACTGCCCGCCGAGAGCCAGGGCACGGGTCGCCGAGAACCGCTGCACCTGTATCTGCAACCCTCAGGTGGACTTCCCCCTGGTTGACGCAGGCAACGCCTTTTGCGTCTGGCACGGCAGCTATGTCGCTTATCTGGAGCGCAGACACCGCCTCGATACCTTTGCGCTATGGGTGCCTCCTTATGAGGACTGGGCTGCTTTTCGAGGGGGGACCATGACCCTCTTCTACCGCAGTAAGTTGCATGGTGAAGGAATCAATCGTTGGGCTTTCCAGCGCCACCCCGAGGGCGACAGCATCCACATCGATTTTTACTTTCCCGCGCCCGACTTGAGCTTCGATATCAAAGCGAGCCGCGACAATGAGTATTCGCCATACGAGTTCCGGCTGCGCTTCGAGGGCTTCCGGGCGCACGAAAGGCCAGATAGCCTCCACGCGGCGATACACTATCTTACTTTTGCGGACAACCCGGTGCGGCCGCCCGCCGAGTTCGTCATGGTGAGGGTGGAGTAGCTGGTGCTGTCGGCACTAGCATAAATTCGCGCCGTCATGGCATCCGGCACCCTGCCCCCCGCATCCCCCCCAGGGCTAACGCATCATGGTTTTTAACCATGCATAATATTCTGTAAAATCAGCTCTGCTTCTTTGAAGAGGAAGTATCGAGCTAGAAAGACAACCGGTTTTCAATTTATTGACTTGGCAATTCGATTTTTTTAGCGAATTATGCATAAGATAATTCAATGATGCGTTAGCCCTGCGCATCCCCCCTGTCCCTAATGTCCCTGAAAGCAGAAAGCGATGAACCCGCAGCGATGAACGGCGCAGCCGATGAACCCTGTGGAACACACGCTTCGCTATTCCACAGAGCCTGCCCCGCCATAAGGCGGGGGTGAACACGCAGCGATGAACGGCCCGCAATAAGCCGCGCCAACAAGTAGCCCCCCGCCAGCTTGACCACCCCCAGCCATGAGGTTGCCTGGTGCGCTGGAGGGCAGGGGCCAGCCCGCCCGGGGCGCAACAAGGCGAACAACAGAGGACTTTTCATCATAGGAAGCTTTATCGCCAAAAAAACTTCCCTGGCATTCAATAATAATCGTACCTTTGCGGCCTGTTTAAAAAACCGTGTCGCCTCTGAGCTTGTTCTATGAAGCAAAAGGCGTAAAAAATCTGTATGAATCTTAGGAATATTGCCATTATTGCCCACGTCGACCACGGGAAGACAACCCTGGTGGACAAGATGATCCTGGCCGGGCATTTGTTTAAAGGCCACGAGACACCGGGCGAGTTGATCATGGATAACAACGACTTGGAGCGGGAGCGCGGCATCACCATCCTGGCCAAGAATGTATCTATCCGCTACAAAGGCGTCAAGATCAACATCATCGACACCCCAGGCCACAGTGACTTCGGGGGTGAAGTAGAGCGCGTACTCAACATGGCCGACGGCGTACTGCTGCTGGTAGATGCCTTTGAAGGCCCCATGCCACAGACGCGCTTCGTCATTCAAAAAGCCATCGAATTGGGGCTGAAGCCCATCGTGGTCGTCAACAAAGTGGATAAAGAAAATTGTACGCCCGAGGAAGTACAAGAGGCCGTCTTCGACCTCATGTTCAGCCTCGACGCATCGGAAGACCAACTCGACTTCCCCACCATCTATGGCTCTGCCAAGCAAGGCTGGATGAGCACCGACTGGCGACAACCCGCTGCTGACATCACCGCCCTGTTGGATTCCATCCTGGAATTCATCCCCGAGCCGAAAATAGAAGAGGGCACCCCGCAGTTGCTGGTCACTTCGTTGGACTACTCGCCCTATATCGGCCGCATTGCGGTGGGCAGGTTGCACCGCGGGAGCTTGCGCAACAACCAGACGGTAACCCTCATCAAAAAGGACGGCACCGCTCAGCGCAGCCGCATCCGCGGCTTGTTTGTCTTTGAAGGCTTTGAGCGCATGGAAGTGGAAGAAGTTGCTGCTGGCGAAATCTGCGCCATCTACGGCGTGGAAGGCTTCGAAATCGGCGACACCATCGCCTGCCCGGACAATCCGGAGGCGCTGCCTACCATCTCTATCGACGAGCCGACCATGAGCATGATCTTTACGATCAACGACTCCCCTTTCTTCGGTAAGGAAGGGAAATTCGTCACTTCACGCCACCTCAAGGACCGCCTCTGGAAAGAGCTGGAGAAAAACCTGGCTATGCGGGTAGAAGAAACGGGCGCAGCAGATACTTTCCGGGTTTTTGGCCGCGGGGTGCTGCACCTGTCTGTCCTCATCGAGACCATGCGCCGGGAGGGCTACGAGCTGCAGATCGGCCAGCCTCAGGTCATCACCAAGCGCATCGACGGCGTCATCCACGAACCGATAGAAGAACTGACGATAGACTTGCCGGAGAACGTATCCGGTACGGCCATCGACATGGTCACCCGCCGCAAGGGTATGATGTTGCAGATGGAGCCCAAAAGCGACCGCATCCTGCTACGTTTCGAAATCCCTTCCCGCGGCATTATGGGCTTGCGTAGCCAAATGCTGACGGCCACCGCCGGGGAAGCCATCATGACGCACCGCTTCCTGGAGTTCCAACCCCACAAAGGCGACATCCCCAGCCGCATCAACGGCTCGCTGATCGCCTTGGAGACGGGCACGGCCATCCCTTATAGCATCAACAACCTGCAAGACCGCGGCAAGTTCTTCATCGCTCCTGGCGATGAAGTCTACGAAGGCCAGGTAGTCGGTGAAAACAGCCGCCCAGGCGACCTGGTCGTCAACCTGGTCAAAACCAAGAAGCTGACTAACATGCGCGCCTCGGGCTCGGATGATAAAATGCGCCTGGTGCCGCCCAAACGCTTCTCGCTCGAAGAAGCCCTCGAGTACATCCAGGAGGATGAATTCGTAGAGGTGACCCCCAACTCGCTGCGCCTGCGCAAGATTTATCTCAAGGAACACGAGCGCAAGCGCGCGAAGAATAGCGCGCTGGCGTAGATGCTGGACCTCTTGAGAAGAGCGGGGGATGATGATGGTCTGAATTAAATCAGAAATGGGTTTTCAATAGTGAGGTTCCCGTTGATAGTCATGCCGTGCTGCATATCCTCGGAAAATAGCGTAGAGCAATTGTTTTCAAGCGCAGCAGCCACGATGAGTGCATCATACCAAGAGAAACTATGTTGCTCTTTGAGATCAAAAGCAGCAGAAATTGTAGATTCCTCTATAAGCACTAAATCGAAAAAAAGGAGAAAATCTTCAACTGCTCTTCGAATATCTGGAACGGCAAGCAGGTTTTTTCGATGACAAGTATTGATGAATTCGCTTATCACTTGCGTGGAGACGATGAAATCTAGCGGTTGGCGCATCAGGTGCCCCACCTTGCTTGCTTTGGCCGCATCAGTGCTGATAGAGTATATTAGCACATTAGTGTCAATAAAGACTTTACCTTTCATTGGCTTCGTCACGATTGAAACGGTAATCGGAAGGGAGGGTTATTTTGTAGCGGCGCAGACGCTTCAGAAAAGCATCCGCATCAATCTTTTTGCCCGTGACTTTTTGAATGACTATCTTGCGCTTGGCAAGCCATTGGCTGATTTCTTCCAGCTCTTGCAGATTATCGACTTGAAAGATGATGGTCATAGTCAGGATTTTTTACAAAACTAATGCTTTTTCTGATAAATACCAACAGCGGTAATTACGGCAAAGTTCCTCTATTCCAATTCCGCATCCCATCCACCGAGTCTTCCCTTAAAGTCGCCACATCCCCCGGCCCAGTGCGGCAGCAGCCGCCGAGGAGGCGCGCGCCAGCCTGTACCCACTGGCGGGGCAGCGCGCCGAAGCCCAGCTCATGCCCGCTGCCTGTCCAGCAGCGGCGTTCGGCATCCCAGCCTTCGCCGCTATTGGGGTAGGCGAGCAAGGGTTTGGAGGTAAGCGGCTGGGCAACGCGCAGTAAAGCGGTGATGTGCTCTGGAGGCGTGCAATTCACTCCTACGGCGAGTATCTGGGGGGCGGCAGCCCCTATCCGGACCCCCTCGCTGAAGAGCTCGCCCTGGCTGAGGTGTTGACCGTCGCGGCAACTGAAGCTGAGCCAGGCGCGGGCAGCGGGGTAATCTTCCAGCAGGCGCGCCAGGGCTTCGGCCTCCTCCGGGCAAGGGATGGTCTCCAGCGCCAGCAGATCCGGCCCGGCATCCAGCAGTGCCTCCAGGCGGGGGCGATGCCAATCCATAAGCTGCCGCACCGATAAGCCATACTGCCCGCGGTATTCTGAGCCATCGGCCAGGAAGGCACCGTAGGGGCCGATGGAGGCGGCTACTAAAGGGTAAATACGCCCTTCACGCCGCCCGGTATCTGCCCAGAACAGCTCGCGGGCTTCCTGCGCTAATTGCACGCTGCTCTGCAGCAGCGCCCTGGCTTGCTCCCGCCTCAAGCCCCGCCGCTCCAAGCCGGCAAAGCTAGCCTGATAACTGGCGGTAGTAGCCACATCTGCCCCCGCCCGGAAGTAATCCAGATGTACTTCCCTAATCAATGCTGGCGCCTCTAGCAATATTTTGGCCGACCAGAGCGCATCCGTCAGGTGGGCACCACGGGCTTCCAGCTCGGTAGCCAAAGCACCGTCGAGGATGAGGATGGGCTGCTGACGGAGGAGGGGCTCTATATTTACCATAGATGGGTGGTTTTGAAGCGATATCAAAAGAAGGGATCAGGAAAATGGAGCGGCGGAGCGGGGATGACCCCCTTGAATCATCCCCGCCCCCAATACGCCGCTCCTTCCCCTACAACTTCACTACCTTCATGGGCACCCGCCCCTGCGGGCCTTCCAGGATGAGAAAATACACCCCGGCTGGCAGCGGTTCGCCATCGGCACCGCGGCCGTCCCAGTGGAGGAGTATTTCACCACTGACAGCGGTAGCATCGCCAACATCAAGCCATCGGCGCAGACGGCCCATGCTATCATAGATGGCGATGTGCAGGCGGCTCAGATCAGCCCCATCCCGAAGTTGGATGGCAATGGTGAGCTGTTCCGCGAAAGGGTTGGGGAAAACCCGGGCCGCCAGCGATGGCGCGGCATCTTCTTCATCGGTCTGAATCACGATCGGCGGCTCGGCGGTGGGATCGACGCACTCGATGCAGGGCTCGCCGCCCACGCTGGGTTCAAGGCAGAGGAAGGCCGTGTGCAGCGACAAGACCCGATGGTAAAGGCTCTGCTCCACCAAGGTTTCGATGCTGTATCCGCCCTGGGCAGCGTTTTCCAACGAAAGGATATAATTGCCGGCCCAGCTTTTCGCCGCAAGCGAATCGATGGCATAAGCCTCGGCCGCCTCCACGGCTACCTCCGCCGCCTGCAATTGCCCCTCTACCACTGCCGCATAGCTGACTTCCAGCGGGAAATCGCCCAGGTATTTGCCCACCTGCCGCAGCGGCCGGCGCAGCGGCACATTGACGCCCGGCCCATCCAACAGGAAGCGGCTGTGGCAGATGCCGCTCGCCAGAGTTGTATACAACTCGATGGACCCGCGCAGGCGGTCGCTGGCTTCCAGCGCTTTGCGCAGCTTATAGCGGTATTGCCCCGCCCGCAGATAGCTGCCGCCGGAGAGGCGGGACAGATCGGAGTAGAATAGCTCATTGCCGCGCCAGCTAGACACCACCCCCCACCAGTCCCACCAGCTATAAACATTAAAATTCAAGTAGTCGATGATGTGGAAATTGGCCAAGTCGAAGCCTTCGTGGCGGGTAAACTCCTGTACGAATATCCCGGCATTATTAGGTTCGCCCTCGTATTGCGAATTGGAAATGACCAATACATCCGCCGGGCTGCCGTGCGCGGCAATAGCATCCAGGATGCCCTGGATAGCGCCCAGCAAATAGCCATCCGCGATGATAGCTTGCGCTGGGTTCAAGCTGGCAAAAGCGGCCAGCACGGCCGCCGCCTCGGCTTGCATCGGCCCCATTAGCGCCAAGGGCGGGGCCGTTGGTGCCCGGCTCGCCCAGATGGTAAAGGTATCGGCTGGGGTAAGTTGAGCCAGCAATTCATCCCGCAACCCCTCCAGCAGGCTCGCTCTGGTCATGTTATTGGTGAAATCCGGGTGGTAATCCAGCAACACGTGCAGATTGCGGCCTGGCCCTTCCGGCAGGCTGAGCAGCGCCTCGGGCAGCGCGACGAGCTCGTAAATCTTCAGGCTGTCGTTGCGGTTGACGTAAACGCCCTGCTGCCAAGGGGCATCCAATTCGATGGCCAGGCTGCTCTTCAAGCCCGATGGCAGGATGCTGGCGCGCTGAAAAGCGCCCAGGGAGGGCGTCTGCACCCACTGGAAAGCCACTTCAGGCAGCTCGGCGATGGCAGGCTGGCCCCATTCCGGGCTGATCCAGGCGCGGATTTCCAGGCTGTCCAACGGCTGGCGAGAGGCATTGAGGATTTCCATGGGCAACTCGCAGCGCACTTTCTCCGCCGACCAATCGGCCGGCATCAGGAAGCTGATCTTCACCCGGCGCGAGCTATTGGCTGGCAAGGGGTAAACGCGGAGTTGATATTGCCCGGCCCCTTGCTTATACAAAATGGAAGGATCCTGCCGACGGTTGACGAACCCCTCATAGATGAGCGTGGCGGTGCGCCGGTCCAGGATATCGGCCTTGATGATGGTATCGCCCACCCACAGCCAGGAATCGTGGACCAGAGCCTCTTCCGGCAGACTGAAATCCAGGATGATCTCCAGCGAATCGGAAGGGAAATAGCCTGCGCCCGCTGCGGACAGCGTGAGGAACAGGCCTACATCCACGTAAATGCCCTTGGGCTCAATGGTCAGTGCGGCCTGCTCAATGGTGCCCTGGCGGGCAGACTCCCAGTTGTTGACTGGATTGATGACCGATAAACTAGCTTGCGCCTGGGCTAGCGTAGCCCAGAACATCAGTGTGGAACAGAGTAGTGTTGTTCTCATAACGAAAGTGGTTTTGTTGTTTCTTCAAACTTCAAACATTTTCACCACAATCGCAAGCCCCAAAATGCATCTGGCAAGGTAGGTTGCAAAAAAAAAGAGGCGCCCTTCTCAGGGAACCTCTCTGGCCTCAAGGCCGGATATCGATCTCACCGCGTAGCGATGAGCTGCTTAACAGCTAAACGCAAAGCGATTACTTCCCAGCGACAAGTTTTACCTGAAGGTCGAACTCGTCGTAGATGGTTTTGTCGCCCAGATTGTCGAAGAAGCTGCCTGAGCCGAAGCGGACGTCGAAATCAGAACGGTCCACTTTCATTTCAGCAACCGCTACAGTCGAGCCTGCTTCTTCCGTCACATTAGCTTGGAATTTGATCTGCTTGGTAGTCTCCTTGATGGTCAGGTTGCCGACGATTTTGTAAGTGCCGGGCGTACCATAAGGGATAGCCTGAGTGATGACAAACTTGGCCGTGGGGTAGGTTGCTACGCCAAAGAAGTCGTCAGATTTTAAATGGCCGACCAATTTGCCGTTCGAATCGCCTTTGAGGTCATCGCAGGTGATGCTGTTCATGTCGATCTCGAAGCTGCCGCCGGTCAGCTTGCCATTTTCCATGTTCAATTTGCCCATTTTCAACTTGACGTTGCCGTAGTGCGAGCCGGTCACTTTGTAGCCTTTCCAAACTACGTTACTTTTTTGTACATTCACCGCAAGCGCTTCTACCATATCTTCTACTGGGGTGGTAAAGCTCATGGCAGCCAGCGCAAAGGCGGCCAGGATGGTGGAGAAAATGCTAAACTTCTTCATAACCAAAAGATTTTTTTGTTTCTTAATTTTGTTAATCACTTCATCAGCGTGGATGACCAACATATAACAGGGCTGCTGCATTAAAGTTTAAACATTGAATTGATTTTTTTTGGTTTCACCCGCATAGCTTAGCTTTGTGTGCTGAAATGTAACGCAGAAGACAAAAGACATGAAGATACTCATCATTGGCGGCGGCAACATGGGGCTTACCTACGCCCAGAGTTTCCAGCGCTCACACATCACCCGGAAGGAGGATATGATGATCCTCGAGAAATCAGAAGACAAAGCACGGGAGCTGGCCCGCAAAGACATCGGCACGGTTTACAGCCGGGCGGAAGACTGCCTGACGACGGCAGATTTGATCATCCTGGCAGTCAAACCACAGGACTCCGGCAGCCTATTTGAGAGCATCAAAGGGTTGACGCACCCCCAGCAGGTTTTCCTTTCCATTATGGCGGGCATCAAGATCGAAGCCATTGCCAGTGCCTTGGGGGTAAACAAAATCATCCGCGCCATGCCCAACCTGCCAGCACAGATCGGCATGGGCATGACGGCTTTTACTTCTTCTGACGAGGTGACGCGCATCGAATTGGTCATGGTGCAAAACTTGCTCAATACTACTGGCAAAACGATTTACGTTGAACAAGAGGCAGCGATAGATGCGGCTACCGCCATCAGCGGCAGCGGCCCGGCTTACGTCTGGTTTTTCATGAAAGCCCTGATGGACGCCGCCCGCGAAATGGGCTTCAACTATGCGGAATCAGAGCTACTGGTCAGCCAAACCTTCCGCGGTGCCATCGAGTTGTTTTCAAAAACAGACCTGACTTGCGAAGAGTGGATTGACCGGGTTTGTTCTCGCGGCGGCACGACGGAAGCGGCGCTAGCCTCCTACCGCCAAAACCTGGTGCGCGACGACATCATGGCTGGCGCAGTAGCGGCCCTGCACCGGGCCGTAGAGTTGGGAGAAGGTAGCAGGTAGGGCTATTGAATCGCTTTGCCGCAAATCGGCTTTTTGGACGGCCAGAGGCTAGAGGATAATGAATGATGGGATATTGCCGTTTCATCCCCAACAGGCTCTTTAGCCCAAGGCCGCACACCATAATATTACGACTAAAACCGGAAGGATGGACAAACATCAACTCATATCAGAAGCCAAACGATTGGTTGGCAATGCCGAAATCGAAAAAGCCTTGAGCCAAGTGCTGGCCTTTTTAGGCAGCGAAGCAGCGTACCGCCATTTGTACCAGGAAGCGCTTTTGATCCAATCTCAATTTAAAAAAGCCCAGCGCGACGAATCGCTGGGGCTGGCCAGCAATGAGCAGGCAAAGCTGAGCTACAGCCAAACCGCCCAGTGGCTACTGCGCTTACTGGACCGCCTGGAGAGCGGAGACCTCGCCCCGGCCGCCTCCGGGGAGGCGCCGCGCAAGAACAAGCTCGTACCCATCCTCGCTGGGGCGCTAGCCGTGGCTGCGGCAATCATCGCGCTTTGGTTTTTCCTCCCCCCCTCATCAGGGACATCCCTGGAAGAGCCTCAGCAGCAGAGCGATACCGCATGCCCTACTTGGCCCGAAGAACAAGCCTTCAATATCCTGTTGTTCCCCTTCCAGCCGCTGAACGACAATACCCTCCGGCCCCACATCGCCATCAGCAACCGCCTCGCGCAACTCAAAGAAAAATACGGCATCAACTGCGGCATCCGCTTCTACGAAGTGAATGAAGCCGACCCCAACAGCTACCCCGCGACCAGCTCCGACGCCGGCAACATCGGCTCTCGTTGCCAGGCCAAGCTGGCTATCTGGGGCACCGCCGAGAGCATCCCCAATAGCGCCATTATCCGCACGAACTACAAATTCCTCCACGGCCAGGGGCAATTGCCGCTCCACAAGCTCATGCTCACCGAAAAATCTGGGGTAGATACCGTCACTACTATTTCCAGCATCGCCACTGAAGGGCGGCTCACTCAAGACATCGAAGAGAGCATCCTCCTGCTCTTTGGCCTAATTGCCCATGAAAGCGGCGAGTGGGATATCGCCATCGAACTACTGGAAAGCTACCCGGCTGCCGATTCGGCCAGCTCCTTGCTGCGGGGTATGGTCTTGGCCGATAACTATTTTTCTACCCAACAAGAAGAAAAGGCCGTCAAAAGCTATGACGAGGTGCTCGCACTCCATCCCGACTACTTCCTGGCCCGCAACAACCGCGGCATCCTATATTTCAACAAAGGCCTTTACGCCGAAGCGGCCGAAGACCTTACCGTGGCCTTGAAAAAGGACTCCAATGACGCTCAATTGCTGGAGATCCGCGGCGATGCCTTCCTGCGCACCGAGCAGCTCAACCGCGCTAAGGAGGACTACCTGCGCGCCCGCGAGATAAGCCCTGCTACCCGCACTTCTGAACAGAAGATCAAAGAGGTGGATCGCAAGATTGAAGAGCAGCGGGTCATTAAGGAGCGCGCCGACCTCATCCTGCGCAGCAACCCCACCAACCTGCCTGCCTTGATGCAACAAGCCGAAGCATCTCAAAAACTAGGCGAATACAGCCAGGCCATCAAAGCTGCCGAGACCATCTTGCGGCGCGAGCCTCAAAACATCAAGGCTTTTGCCCAGCTCATCCAAGCTTACCACAACCAGGGCGATACGGCACAAATCACCAAAACCCTGGAACGCGCCAAAGCCGCTGGTATCAGACGGGAAAAACTGAATGAATTGACGCCGGTCAACTTGAACCGCAGCTTCCTGCTGCGGCCAGTGCAGCGAAAGTGAGTGTAGTGGGCAAGTTTGCCCGTCTGTATAGGTAGGTTTGTAAAATGTGGCCTCTGAAAAACAAGCCTAGCAATTTCATCGCTGAAGCACTCGATATTAAATAGGCTTGTTGCGATGATTCCCATCGCAACAAGCCTAATAACTCGCCGCTTTGCCTTTCCCGGCAAAAGATGTAACTTTAGGCCGTATGAATTAACCATTTTTTGGATACGGTCAAACTCAAAAGCTTAGATTATGCCCGAAGCCTTAACCCTTGCCCTCCCCTTTTTAGTGATTGGCATAGCCTTGGGCGCTGCGTTGGGCTGGCTGCTAGCCAAACTGCGCCGCCCGCCAGAGCTCAGCCAGGCCGAACTGGAGGCGCGATATGTGCCGAAAACGCTGTATGAACAACTACAAGTGCAAGTAGATGTCGCCAAAGAAGACCTGCGCGAAAAAGAAGAAGAAAGCCGCATGCTCAGCAGCCGCCTGGCTTCCCAAGAACAGATCATCTTCAACCTGGAAGAAAAACTGGAGCACCAGCTGCGCGATACCGCCGCCCTGCAGGATCGCTCGCGCATAGAGTTTGAAAACCTCGCCAACCGCCTACTGGAGGAAAAGAGCCAGAAATTCACCCTCCAAAACCACGAGCAGCTCAATGGGCTGCTGATGCCGCTGCGCGATAAACTCAAGTCTTTTGAAGAGGGTATCGAAAGGCGCTTTATGGAGGAGACCAAAGACCGCGTCAGCCTGAAGAAAGAAATCGAACACCTGCGCGAACTAAACCAGCAGCTCAGCCAGGATGCCAACAACCTGGCCAGCGCGCTAAAAGGCGATAATAAAACCCAGGGAGACTGGGGGGAGCTGCAGTTGGAACTGCTGCTGGAGAAAGCGGGCCTGACTAAAGGCATCCACTTCGAGTCCCAGCCTTCTTTTGTCGATGAAAACGGCCAGCAGAAACGCCCTGACTTCCTCATCCGCATGCCCGAGGGCAAACACCTGCTCATCGATTCCAAGGTATCCCTGAAGGCTTATAACCTTTTCCTGCAAGCGGCCAGCGAGGCCGAGCGGCAAAGCCACCTCAAAGCGCATGTGGACAGCATCCGCCAGCACGTCCGCAGCTTACGCAGCAAGAACTATCAACAGCTCTACCAAATAGATTCGCTCGACTATCTGCTGCTCTTCGTCCCCATCGAGCCAGCTTATGCGCTGGCCGTGCAACAAGACAACCAACTCTTTCTCGATGCCCTGGAGCAGCACATCGTCATCGTCTCCACTTCTACCCTACTGGCCACCATGCGCACCGTATCCTACATCTGGAAACAGGAAAAGCAGAAGGGCAACGTCTTGGAAATCGCTCGCCAAAGCGGCATGCTCTACGATAAGTTCGTCAACTTCGTGGAAGACCTCAAGGCAGTGGGCCAGCGCCTGAGCCAGGCCCAAGGCGCCTACCACGACGCCATGAACAAATTGGTGGATTCCAAGAAATTCGGCGACACCCTCATCGGCCGCGCCGAGCGGGTGCGCGAGCTCGGCGCCCGCACCAGCAAAAGCTTGCCGCAGGATTTGCTGGATAGGGCCGAGGAGCAGGGGTGAAAGGCAAGGCGTAGGGCTTTGACAAGGCTGGGGTGGGGCTGGGGGCAATTGGCAATTTGAGGCCTCATAAAGTTCGTTGACAGCTTCCCTACCTAAAACCCAAAAATGTGGAAAACTTC
>CAYSPJ010000013.1:0-22257 GCA_964432875.1 uncultured Phaeodactylibacter sp.
TAGATGCCGAATTCACGGCGTTTGAACACTTCGCCTTCAGCAGCTTGCAGTGTTTTTTGGACTTCGATATGCAGCATATCTTTCTCCAGGCGCAAGTTAAAGTCGCTTTTTTCCAGGCCGGGAGCGGCAATTTCGAGGCGGAAATCGTCCTTGTTTTCCGACACGTTTACCGCCGGGCGGGTCCGGGATTCTACTGCGCTGCGCAACATGCGGGTCGGGAAGTCAGGACGTAACGCTTCGTTGAACAGGCGGTCAAAGTCATCGAAGATGCTCAGGTTTCCATTTGCCGGTTTAACTTTCAAGTGTAGCATGGTCGTATCTTTTTTGAGTTTGATTTAATATTGATTTCACAGGATAAACTTCAAATGCCATGCCAAGGGTTGTTGCCGCTATAAAATGTCAGAGAGGAGGCTTGTGCAGCTGCCAAAATGGCAAAATAAAATTCTTTGACTGCCAAATTGGCAATATGGTTAAAATAAACCTGGTTTTATCTAATTTGGCGACCTTCAAAAAACAATAGCACAAGATGTTTAAAGCAGGTATTTTCAAAGGCAAAATCGCGCTGGTCAGCGGCGGCGGCAGCGGCATCGGGTTTGAGATAGCCCGTCAATTACTGGAATATGGGGCCGAGGTTTACATCAGTTCGCGCAAGGCCGAACGCCTGGAGGCAGCAGCGGAGCAGCTGCGGGAATATGGTACTTGCCATACTTTTGCACTGGATATCCGGGAGGTGGAGCGGGTGGAAGAGCTGGCGGAGTTCATCAAAGAGAAGAGCGGGCGGCTGGATTTGTTGGTGAATAATGCCGGCGGGCAGTTCCCTTCTCCGGCTGAAGGCATCAGCCCCAAAGGCTGGCAAGCCGTGATTAATACCAATCTCAATGGCACCTGGTACATGACCCAAACCATGGCCAACCACTTTTTCCTGCCGCAACAGTCGGGCAGTATTGTCAACATCATCGTGGATCATTACCGGGGTATTCCGGGGATGGCTCATACGGCAGCAGCACGCGCTGGGGTAGATAACCTCACCAAGTCGCTGGCCATCGAATGGGCCAACCGCAAGGTGCGCATCAACAGCATCGCGCCAGGCATCATCAAGTCTTCGGGTCTGGAACATTACCCGCCGGAGCTGGTGGCGCAAGTATCCAAGACTATCCCCATGAAGCGCTTGGGTACCACGGCGGAGATTGCCGAAGCCGTATTGTTCATCGCCTTATCGGAATACATCACTGGCGAGACGCTCTATGTGGATGGCGGCTCCCGCTTGTGGGGGGATGTGTGGCAGATTGAGTAGTGGGCAGTGGGAAGGCATGCCACCCACTGCTCTTTTCCAGCTCAACATCCTCCGCTAATAGCCGCTTGAAGTGCCGCTTCAGGCGACGAAATGGTCTTCGAGCTGCGGTTCTTTACCCTGGTATTCAGCATCCCCAAAGCCGAGGATCGGGTAGAAGATGAAGCCCAACAAGGTCAGCCCCACGCCGAAGCCAGCGCTCTTGCCGAACTGTTTAGCCAGATCGATGTGTACGATGAAGGCAATGACGAGGTTGACCAGGGGGATGAGCAACAACAAGAACCACCAGACGGGCCGCTTGGCAATCTCCAGCAGGACGATTAAATTGTAAATTGGGATGATGGCTGCCCAACCGGGCTTCCCGGCTTTTTCGAAGACCTTCCAGACGGAGGCGATGAGAAAGACAACAATCGCCAAATAGATGATGATGCCAAAAACGCCGATTCCATTTTCCATAGTCGACAGAGATTTAAAGGTGATTGAAAATCAGGCAGCTAATCTAAGCATCTTTGGTGGCATCCCATACAGCCTGCCGCAAAAAAAAATTGCGGCAGGCAGCAGCGGGTTTCTCCGGCAGGCGTTCTCGCCGCTGCGACAGCGGAAAAGCAAGCTTGGCTGAGCGCCAAGCTGAAAGCGGTGTGCCGTATGCCCTCAACAGCGGGGGCCAGCTTCTCACACTTTCTTTCCCAAAAAATCCAGTATTTCCTCGACGTACTGCCGGTGGTTGGCCAGGCGCGGCACCTTGTTTTGGCCTCCGAATTTGCCGCGGGCGCGCATCCAGTTGTGGAAAGTACCGACGGGTAAGGGGTGCAGGCGCAGTTGTTCCAATGCCAGGCTGTGAGCGCGCTTGGCCTCGTAGTCAGAGTTGATTTTTTGCAAGTTGAGGTCTAAGAGGCGGTTAAATTCGTTGATGCTCTTGGGCGGGCGCTCAAATTCAATCAGCCACTCGTGGCCGCCTTTGCCGTTGCCATTGAAGTAGATAGGCGCAACAGTATATTCGGAAACCATGGCCCCGGTTTGCTGGCAGGCCAACGCCAGCGCCTGATCGGTATTATCGACGATGACTTCTTCGCCAAAGGCATTGACAAACTGCTTGGTGCGGCCCGTTACTTTGATGCGGTAGGGCTGGGTGGAAACAAAAGTGACGGTGTCACCGGGCGTATAGCGCCATAGGCCCGAATTGGTGGAGATGACTAAAGCATAGTTTTTGCCCATCTCCACCTCGGCCAGCGGCACTGCTATAGGGTTGGGGTTTTCCCACTCTTCCATCGGCAAGAATTCGTAATAGATGCCGTTGTTCAGCAACAAGAGCAGCCCATCATTAGAGAACTGGTCCTGGGCGGCGAAATAACCTTCAGAGGCGTTGTAAATCTCCTGGTAGCTGACTGCGGCAGAAGGGAAAAATGCTTCAAATTGCTTGCGGTAAGGCGTGAAGCTCACGCCTCCATGGATATACCCCTGGAAATCAGGCCATACCTCCAGCATATTATCTTTCCCGGTAATCTCCAGGATGCGGCGGAATAGGACCACCGTCCAGGTCGGCACGCCGCCGATCATGACGATATCGGGGTCTCGTGCGCCAGCCAAAGCCAGGCGTTCCAGTTTTTCCTCCCAGTCGGACAGTAAGGCGGTCTCCAGATCAGGGGTGAAAAAGGGGCGGCCCACCAGTGGCATGTGCGCCGTCATGATAGCAGAGATATCGCCGATCATCGTGCTGGGATAGGCTTCGTAGCGCGATAAGCTGCCGCCCATAACCATGCTTTTACACTCAAATTGCCGGGCGTCGGGCCGCTGCTGGTAGAAGAGGGTCATCGTATCCCAAGTGCCGCGGATGTGGCACTGCTTCAGGTTTTGGCTCGTGACGGGGATGAACTTGCTGCGGTCGCTAGTGGTGCCGGAAGATTTTGAAAACCAGCGGACTTGCCCGCTCCAAAGCACATCTTTTTCTCCCTTCATCATGCGCTCGATGTAGGGCTTGAGGCCGTCATAGTCTTGGATGGGCGTGTGGGCAGCAAACTGCTGTGCGGTTTTTATATAGCGGTAGCCATGCAAGCGCCCCCATTCGGTATGCTTATTTGCGGCAAGTAGTTGGCGCAGCAGCGCAGCCTGAACCTTGGCCGGCGCTGCTATATGACGTTGCAGTACTTGGTATCTTTGCTGAAGATACCATTTAAAGGCTTTGTTGATGGACTTCCTCATGTAGTTTAGGTATTAAGGGGCATTTAGGTGTTCGCGCTTGTGCAATGGTGACAAGCCTATTTAATCCGACAAAGTTCCATTGCAGGCTATGGCCATGCAAATCAAGATGTCTGACCGCTCAAGCTCCCAAGTGTACAAACAGCTCGGATCCAGCGTCTAGCCCTGCTCGCAACGCACCGCTTCACCATATAGGAAACGGTTGTTTTTACCGCTAAGTTTTACAAGCCCCTCGCTTGATGCTTCCTCTACCGCTTTCTGCGGGTAGGTTTATGGGGTGCTGGAGGGGCCGCTTCCACCATGGGGGCTATGTTCGCTTCGTCCTTCTCTTCAAAGGGGTTTTTGCTAAAACTAAGCTGTTTGCCTTGTGCATCGATATAAACGGTATCCCCGGCAGAGAATTCATTGGCCAAGAGAAGTTTCGACAATTCATTGATAACCTCTTTTTGTAGTACCCGCTTCATGGGGCGGGCACCGAATTGCGGCTCATAGCCCAGTTCTGCCAGGAGGTCTTCAGCGCGGCGGCTCATTTTGAGCAACAGGCCTTGTTGAGCCAGCATCTTATCCACTTTTTTCAATAGCAGGCGCATGATTTCCTTAATTTCCGTTTTGTTGAGCGGCAAGAACATGATGCGCTCGTCAATGCGGTTGAGAAACTCGGGGCGCAACTCCTCTTTGAGCCGTTCGAAGACCTCCTCTTGGGTAGCATCGATGATTTCCTGGCGTTTTTCTTCACCGACGGCATCCAGGTCTTCAAAGTTTTCCAGGATCGTCTCTGCTGCCATGTTGGAGGTCATGATGATGATGGTATTGCGGAAATTGGCGACCCGGCCCTTGTTGTCGGTCAATCGTCCATCGTCCAGTACTTGGAGCAGGATGTTAAAGGTATCGGGGTGGGCTTTTTCAATTTCATCCATCAGCACGATCGAGTAGGGCCGGCGGCGAACGGCCTCGGTGAGCTGCCCGCCTTCGTCATAGCCGATATAACCTGGGGGCGCGCCGACCAGGCGAGAGACGTTGTGCCGCTCCTGGTACTCGCTCATATCGATGCGGGTAATGGCGCGCTCATCGTTGAAGAGCACTTCGGCCAGGGCTTTGGCCAATTCGGTCTTGCCGACGCCGGTGGGCCCCAGAAAGATAAAGGAGCCGATTGGGCGGGCGCCATCCTGCAGTCCAGCCCGGCTACGGCGGACGGCGTCGGCGATGGCACGTACGGCCACGTCCTGCCCGATGACGCGCTGATGCAGCTGTCCTTCAAGGTTGAGTAACTTGGTTTTTTCACTCTCCATCATCTTGTTGACGGGTATGCCCGTCCAGCGGGAGACGACGCCGGCGATGTCGTTGGCGGTCACTTCATCGTTGGTGAAGCGCTCGGCCTCGGGAAATTGAGCCAATTTTTGTTCAGAAGCTTTGAGCAGTGCCTGCTGCTCCTGCAGTTCGCCGTAGCGGATTTTAGCAACCGCCTCGTAGTCGCTATTGCGCTCGGCCTTGGTGGCTTCGAGTTCCAGCTCTTCGATGCGCTTTTTAATGGCTTGGGCGGTATCGACTACTTCTTTCTCATTGCGCCAGGCAGCGCGGATAGAGTCGCGCTTTTCTTTAGCGTTGGCGAGCTGCTCGTTGAGGACGGTCAATTTTTTAATATCGCCTTCCCGTTTGAGGGCCTCGCGCTCAATTTCCAGTTGGCGCACGCGGCGGTCCCACTCATCCACTGCATCGGGCACGGAGTCCAGTTCCAAGCGGAGCTTGGCGGCTGCTTCATCAATGAGGTCAATTGCCTTGTCGGGCAGGTAGCGGTCGGTGATATAGCGGTGGGAGAGCTCGGCGGCAGCAATCAGGGCTTCATCCAGGATTTCGATTTTGTGATATACTTCGTAGCGCTCCTGCAGGCCCCGCAGGATGGAGATGGTATCCTCCACGCTAGGTTCTTCGATGAGCACGGTTTGGAAGCGGCGTACCAGGGCCTTGTCTTTTTCGAAATACTTCTGGTATTCGTCCAGGGTCGTAGCGCCGATGGTGCGCAATTCCCCCCTGGCCAGTGCAGGCTTGAGGATGTTGGCCGCGTCAATCGCGCCTTGGCCGCCGCCCGCGCCGATGAGGGTATGGATTTCATCAATGAAGAGGATAATCTCTCCGCTGGATTCGCTGACCTCCTTGATGACGGCCTTAAGGCGCTCCTCGAAGTCCCCTTTGAATTTGGCGCCAGCAATTAGAGCGGCAATATCGAGGACGAATATTTTTTTCTTGCGCAGGTTTTCAGGTACATCTCCTTTGACGATGCGCCAGGCGATGCCTTCCACGATAGCGGTTTTGCCCACACCAGCTTCGCCGATGACGATGGGGTTGTTTTTTTTGCGGCGGCTGAGGATATGCAGCACGCGGCGGATTTCCTCATCGCGCCCGACGATGGGGTCAAGCTTGCCCGATTCGGCCTGGGCATTGAGGTTGACCGCAAATTTATTGAGGGCATTGTAGCTCTCTTCGGCGCTTTGATCTTCTACTTTGCGGCCTTTGCGCAATTCCTGGATGGCCTGGCGCAGCCCCTTGTCGCTGAGGCCCGCAGCTTTGAGCAGTTGGGCGCCTTTGTCTGCCCCCTGTACGATACCGAGCAGGACGAGCTCGATGGAGATGTACTGGTCGCTAAATTCGGGCAGGCTTTTTTTGGCGCGGGCCAGTGCTTGATTGGCCTCCTTGCTAAGGTATTGTTTTTCGGCGCCTTCTACTTTGGGGAAAGTGGCGATTGCTTCATCGATGCTGCGCTTCAGCACCGGGATATTGATTTCCATCTGGTTGAACAAGAAAGAGGCGACATGCTCATCTGTTTCGATGATGCCGCGGATGAGGTGGGGCGTCTCCACCTGTTGTTGGTTGAAAGATACGGCGATTTTCTGTGCCTGTTTGATGGCTTCCTGGGCCTTTAAGGTGAAATTGTCTAAGGTCATTTCGCTTGCTTTGTGTTTTCGGGCTTCAAGATAGTACGCTTAGGGGATATAGGCAATTTTGTGGAAGAAATATTGAGGGCGGGCTTGCTTTCGGGATGAGGGATGGTGGGGGGCTGCTCCCTTTAAGGTTTTGATGAGCTCTATTTCCCCCTCTGCTCATTGCCCGTGCCGCTGGCCAATAATTTCAAAAGCTTGTTCCAGCCGTCGTCCCTGATCGTCCACCAGGGTGAGGCGATGCTTTCCTTCGGGCGGGTCGAGCTCGAAAGAGTGAAAGGTGATGGTGCTGCCGATGTATTCATCGTCGAGGTGCCAGTAGATGACGGCATCGGGGGAGCGGTGAGCCAGTGCGAAAACCGTTTTAGAAGGCTTGCCGTCCAGTCCGATCGGCACGTAGATTCGGGTGGGGTATTTGGGGTAGATCAACTCCATGCTAGGCACATCCTGCCTGGCAAGACAATCGGGGCGATAAGGCGGCAGGGGGATGTAGGCAGCGGGGTATTTAGCTTTGAAGTAATATTCTTCCAGCGGCGGCAGCACAAACCAGGGGCGCTGCTGCATGTTGGCGGGCGGTTCGCAGGAGTCATCCACGCGCCATTGCAGGCTGGGGTCCAGGTGCACCAACTGATGGTAAGGGCAGGCGGCCAGCTCGGTAGCAGCAGCGGGGGCCCAGACGGTATCGGCAGGGCAGAGGGGCAAGACGCGGTAGCCGCTATTGCGGCATACGGGCAGGCGTATCATCTCGTCGTAAGGTGGTCGGAACCACTGGTTTTCGCCAGGCAGCCGATTGAAAACATCAAAGAGCACCGGAGCTGCTGCGGTGCTGCCAACCAGGCCGGGCCGGCCCTCGCCATCGGCATTGCCTACCCATACGCCCACGGCATAACGCGGGTTGAGGCCGATGGCCCAGGCGTCGCGGAAGCCAAAGCTGGTGCCGGTTTTCCAGGCAATGCGGCGGCTGGACTGGAAGTATTGCCAGCGCCCTTCGGTAGTGGGGCGCTCCACCTCTTGCATGGCATCGAAAGCAAACCAGGCTGCTGCCGCACTGAAGTGGCTGGGCTGGGCTTGCAGGCGCGGATCAGCCGGCGGCGGCGCGGGGATATAGCTGAGCGGGCGGAAATCCCGAGGGTCATACTGCCCATTGTATTCGTAGAAATGGCCCAACATGCGGCTCATGCCAGCATAGATGCCCGTAATATCCCAGAGCGTGCCTTCTGCCCCCCCCAGCACCAGGGGTAGCCCGTAGTGGCTGGGAGGCCGATTGAGGGTGCTCATGCCCAGCTTTTTAAGGTTGAAGTGGAATTTTTCCAGGCCGTACTGCTGCAAGAGTTTTACCAGCGGCACGTTGAGCGAGCGGCTCACGGCCCGGGCGGCGCTGATGGCGCCGTCGAAGTCCTTGTTGAAATTTTCCGGCCGGTAACCGCTCAACTGCATGGGCACATCAGAGACCAGGCTCTGGGGGAGGATTTTGCCTTCCTGCAGCAGCATGGCGTAAAGCAGGGGTTTGAGGATGCTGCCTGTGCTGCGCGCTGCTTTGATGACGTCCACTTCCTCCCCATGAGTTTCACCAGCGCCAATGATGTTGCCTACATAGGCCAGTACCTCGCCGCTTTCCACATCGGTGACCAGTGCCGCCAGGTTGTGGATCTCGCTGCCGCGCAGGCGGCGCTGATGGAAGTCCAGGATACCGGTCAGTTGGCGCTGCAGGTGCAGATCGAGCGTCGTACGCACCCGGGAATCCTGGTATTTGCCGCTGGCTACATACTCTTGATAAGCCCGGTCAAGCAGGTGTGGTGCCAAGCGGGGTAGGGGGTGGGGGGCTTCCGGCAAGGGCTCTTCCATGGCCAATTCGCAAGTAAAGGCATCGATATGGCCACTGTCTCGCAGACGGGCTAACAGGCGGTTGCGTTTGGCAAGCAGGGCATCGCGGTTGCGGCCGGGGTGGATGAGGGCCGGGCTGTTGGGCAATACCGCCAGCATGGCTGCTTCAGCCCAAGACAGCAAGAAGGGGCTTTTCCCAAAGTAGCGCCAGGAGGCTGCCTCCAGACCGACGACGTTGCCGCCAAAAGGGGCATGGGAAGCGTATAGGTTAAGGATTTCATCCTTGCTGTAACCTAGCTCCAGGCGAGTGGCCAGGATGGCTTCCAACCCCTTTTGCCAGAGCGTGCGCGGCGGGTTGCCCCGTGAGAGGCGCACAACTTGCATGCTGAGCGTACTGCCTCCACTGACGATCCTTCGGTGGCGCAGGTTCTGCCCCAGCGCTCGCCCCAGCCCAATGGGGTCTATGCCGGGGTGGTAATAGAAACGGCGGTCTTCAAACTGCGTCAGCGCCGCAGCAAATTTAACGGGGATGCTGTCCGATTCCGGGAAGCGCCACTGCCCATCGGCGGCGATGCGGGCACCCAGCAGGCTGCCATCACGGCTTTCCAGCACCATGCAGGTAGGGGTATCAAATAACCGCCGGGGCAGGCTAAACCCGTAGAGCAATAATAATAGGGCTAAGCCCACCAAGCTCTTACGCGGGTGCTTTACGATCAGGAACTGGTAAACGCGCTGAAAATATCCCTTCACGGTTGCATTTGAACGCTTTTTTGCACAATGGCCCAACCGTCGACCTGCCGCCGCAGCACGAAGGTGCCCGTCAGCCAGCGGCGCGGGTTGCGCGGCAGGTTGGCAGAAAGCGAGAGCGATATGGACTCGGCCCCGCTTGCTTCCCGATACGTCGCCCCGCCCCGCAGCAGCCCGCCTTCCCGATATTCCAGCGGCAAATGGAAGATTTCTTCTTCATTGATCACGACCACGGGCAAGTGGAAACCCTCGAAATCAGCGGTCTCCAATTCCTGAAAATCAGGCTGCCCACCCGCGGCGACAAAACTCCGCTGGCTGGGCTTGCCCAGATATAGGGCTTGCATCTCACCCCATTCCTGGGCTAATGCAGCTTCCATTTCTGAGGTGGACAGGGCCAGCTTCAGGCATTCCACTAAATCGGCCCGGCTTTGCCCCTGGAGCAGGCTGGCTAACAAGGGGAAGAGTAGCAAGAGGTAGATTTTTTTCATGGCGGCATTATTTTTTGGAATCTTGATTAATTTCTGGCCCAAAAGCTGGGGCACTATTTAAGCATTCAATTACCCCACCATAAACGTTCGGATATGCCCGGGCATTGTAGGGTCTTGTGCTAGCATTCACCCATGGCGCTGTTCTGGATAGATTACGATAAAGCTGATGCCATTGAAATGCTTCGACAAGTAGCGCGGCATACGGTTCATCCATAGTTGGTGTGATACCGTTTTTTCCCGGGCTTTGACCACGATGAAAAGGTCATTGGCACTCACTTCCCGGCCCAGGATCAGGATGTCGTCCCAATCGTCAAAGGCTTGGGTGGTGATTTCGACGCTGGGTTTATCCTTTTTGACTTCTGCGATTACCCGTTCCATCGTTGCTGTCGGGCCGGCAAAGTGCAGCTTGCCAGTTGTTTGGTTTGCCAGGATTTTCAGGGTCTTGATCCAGTGGGAGAAGCCGATTTCCAGTTCGGCATTTTCCGGCACGACGATGAAAATTTTCTCCAGGGTATTGAGCGGGATTAGCAGGCGCGTCACCAACAGCTCCTTGGAGCAGTTGATCAGGAGGTAATCTAGCACCGTGCCGAAGAGATAGTCTTTGGGGTGGTAATTGCCATGCCAGCCCACAATGACTTTGGTGATCATCAATTCTTTGATGGCCCGTACGATACCGCCACCGGGGTGCAGGTCGATGCGCGTAATCGGCTGCAGCAGCGTATCGGTAGCAGCAGCGTATTTGACTGCTTTTTCCAGTGCCTTTTGGGTAGCCAGGATGCGCTCCTGCGCCGTTTCGTCGTCGTTGATGACGGAGAGCGGATAGACGGGTTCCTGAGACTTGGGCGGGGTGATCATAACTGCCAGGTCAATCAGCGGCATAATCGTTTCGGGGTTGGCGATAGGCACCAGGATGCGCTCTTCAATTTTCGGCAATTCTGGCTTTTTATCAGCTTCAAGCACGGCCAGTTTGCGCCCGGCTGATTCCACCACGAAAGAGCTGAGCACACAGGTGACCAGGATCATGATGATGATGCCGTTGAGCACATTATCGTCAATCAACCCCAGTTCGTAACCGACCAGGGCAGCGGCCAGGGTAGAGGCGGCCTGGGCTACGCTTAGCCCAAACATCACGTTTCGCTCTGCTGGGCGGTAGCGGAAAATGCGGGCGGCCAGATAAGCGGGGATCCACTTGAGTGCAATAGACAAGGATACGATCACGCCGACCGAAATAAGCGCGGTCTTGCCTTGAAAGAAGATGCTCAGGTCGGAGAGCATGCCCACATTGATGAGGAAAAAGGGGATGAATAAAGCGCTGCCCACGAAGTTGATGCGGTTCATCAAAGGCGAGGTAGCCGGTACCAGCCGGTTGATGGCCAGGCCCGCCAGGAAGGCCCCGATGATAGCCTCTACGCCCGCCACCTTGGCCCCGAAGGAAGCGGCAAACACAAAGGACAATACAAAGATGTACTGTGAAGCGCCTTCGCTCTCCACGCTGCGAAAGAACCAACGCACCACTTTGGGCCCAATCCACACCACGACGTAAACGAAGACCGTCAGTGAGACCGTCAGGTTGAGCCAAAAAGCAGGCCCTAATTCCCCCTGTACCGAGCTGGCAATTACGGCCAGTACCAACAAAGCCAGGATGTTGACTACTAAAGTGCCTCCGAGCGTGACCGTGACGGATTCATTTTTTACCAGGTCTAGCCAGCTGATGATCGGATAAGCAACCAGGGTGTGGGAGGCAAACATGCTGGCTAGCAGGAGGGCAGAGGGCCAGCTCAAATCCAATAGATACCAGGTGCCGATTGCCCCCAAAACCTGGGGGAATATGAACGACAGCAAGCCGTAGGTCAGTCCCTTCTGACGGGTTTTCTTGAATTCGTTCAAATCGATTTCCAGGCCCGCCTGAAACATGATGTACAGCAAGCCCACTGTGCCGAACAGCTCGATGGCCGCGCTGCGCTCCAGTACGTGGAAGCCGTTGGGGCCTAGTGCAGCCCCCGCCAGGATCATGCCGATAATGCCTGGTATCTTGATGCGCTGAAGCAACTGTGGCGCCAGGAAAATAACGAACAGCACGATGGCAAAGACGATGACCGGATCGGTAACGGGTATGGTTGATTGAAAGAGGTACAGCATTCGATTTTTCGATTTTTGACTTTCTTTAGCCGATTTTGCCTAGGGCATACTTGGGTGAAATGAGTTCCGGATTGAGGAGCTTAGCAAGCTCTTTTTGCCATCTGCCTTGCTCTCGTACTGGTTTAGCAAAGCTAAATAAACAGGCTCATTTTTTCCGGAATAAATTCGCGATTGTTTTGCTGATTTCATCCAGCTTTTCAAAAGGCTCCGGTACTACCGGGTTAAGATAGTCAATGCCTTGTTCATCCACGCCAGCTTGCATAGGGTAGATGAGGATGAAATTATTTGATGTGAAATATTTGTTCAGATACAAAGGCACTTTTGCCATCCCCTGGTGGTATGAAAGCCGGTCTTTCCGGCTCAACACTACGACGAGGTTGTCATCGCCTTTTAAATCGCGCGAAAGGATCAGGAAATCAGCCCAATCATCAAATTCAATAAATTCAGCTTCTACCGGGTGCTGCGCCAATATTTCCTTAATGTAATCCAGCGTGGGCCTGGCAGCGTAGAACCGTAGTTTGGCACCGGTGTTGCGGCCGATATTCCATACTTTAATGAGCCAAAAGGGGAAGCCGATTTCCTTTTCGGCATTTTCGGGCACGACGATGAAGTGCCGCTTGATGGTGGACAAGGGCTGGACGGCTTTATAAATCAAAGTGGTGGTGTTGCATTTAGTCAGGATACCTTCGGTCAAGGTGCCCAGAAAAGAATCGGAGATACCCGCCTTGTGGTGTAGCCCCATAATCAGGTCGGTGATTTTGTGTTCCTTGACTACGCTGGTGATGGCGTTGATGATATTGAGGTCGTAGCGCAGGAGTTTGTAGAGTTGGTCGTCGGTAGCGGCGGCATTTACGGCGGCTTTTTCGAGCAGCTTGGCCGCGTTCCTCTCTGCAGCGCTATTTAAGCTGCTGCTGTCGTTGTTAATAACGTTGAGGGCATAGAGCCCCCGCTTGTTTTTTTTCGATTTGACCGTGATGCTGAGGTTGATAAGTTCTTCCGTCGTCTCAGGGTTGTTGATAGGGATGAGGATGCGCTCCTCGATTTCATTGCTTTCCTCAGCATCGGTATCAGCTGCTTCGGCAAGGGCGAGGTTGTGGGCCCCCTTCTGAGCGACGAAAGAAGCGATGGTACAAGTGACGAGCATCATGAGGATGGTGCCATTTAAGACGCTTTCGCTCAAAAGCCGGATGGGCTGCCCTTCAGATGTTTCGCCAAGGATGATGTTGTAGCCTACCAGTACGGCGGCCAGGGTAGCCGCAGCCTGTGCGTTGCTCAGCCCGAAAATAAGCCGACGCTCGTCAACCGAGAACTTGAAAGTTTTCTGGGTCAGCCAGGCGGCGATGAATTTACAAGCTGTGGCCGTAATCGTCATGATTGCGGCTACTTTGATGGTTTCCAGGTCTTGAAAAAAAGCCCGATAATCGATCAACATCCCCACTCCGATGAGAAAAAAAGGGATAAATAAAGCATTGCCCACAAACTCGATGCGGTTCATCAGGGCGGAGGTATGAGGGATGAGGCGGTTCAGCGCCAGCCCCGCCAGGAATGCCCCGATGATGGCTTCAATGCCTGCTGCTTCGGCCAGGAAGGCCCCCAGGAAGACCATCGCCAGCACAAAGATGTATTGCGAGATATTATCGGCGAAGCGCTTGAAAAACCAGCGCCCGATGATGGGGAAAGCCAACATGACCACCAGCCCAAAGACAATTACAGAAACGCTCAGCCGGATCCAGAAATCATGGGTGATTTCTCCGGATGACATGCCGACGATGACCGCCAGCACCAAGAGCGCCAGCGTATCGGTTATCATGGTGCCGCCTACGGTAATATTGACTGCCCGGTTTTTTGCCACGCCCATCTTGCTGACGATGGGGTAGGCGATCAGGGTGTGAGAAGCAAACATGCTGGCCAGCAGCACTGCAGTCAGGATGGGGAATCGGAGGATATGAATGCCCACCAAAGTGCCCAGCATCATGGGGATGATAAAGGTATATAGCCCAAATACCAGGCTCTTGCGGCTGTTCTTTTTGAAATCAGCCAAGTCGATTTCCAGCCCGGCCAGAAACATGATATACAACAGCCCGACCGTGCCGAACAGGATGATGCTGCTATCCCGCAGCATCAAGTTCAGCCCGTAGGGCCCGATAATGGCCCCGGCGATGATCAGGCCGATTAGATGTGGTATTTTTAGCTTGTTGAGCAGGATGGGCGCAAACAGGATAATAAACAGGATAAGCGCAAAAATCAGCACCGGATTTTTTAGCGGCAAGCTCAAGTCTAAGGCATGAAGTAGGATCATCTCTGCGCCAGTTTTTGTGCTTTAATGCACAGCATGATAAAGCTCGCTATGGGCGCTTTACCCTCCCCCGACCGCTGCCTGCATCAAAAATGCACAAATAATCGCGCCATAAGTGCCCAGGGCATAGCCCAGCACCGCCATCAGCACGCCTACGGGCGCCAGGGCCGGGCTGAAAGCCGAAGCCACGATGGGGGCCGAAGCCGCCCCACCCACGTTGGCTTGGCTGCCCACCGCCACGAAAAAGAAGGGTGCCCGGATGATCTTGGCGGTAATGAGCAAAACGGTCACGTGCACCAGCATCCACACCAGGCCGATGGCGAACAGGCCCAGGTTTTGCAGCACTTCGCCTAGGTTCATCTTCATGCCGATAGTGGCTACCAGTATATAGATAAATACGCTGCCCCAGCGCGAGGCCCCCACGCCCTCTATCTTCTTGGCTTTGGTGAAGGATAACCCCAGCCCTAGCGTGGTGGCGATAACGACCAGCCAGAAGAACTTCTCCATCAGCGAATTCAGGCGGGCCGCTTCCAGCGCTTCCTTCGATCGCTCCATGATGGGGGTGATGACATCTGAGCCCCAATGGGCGAGCGCTACTCCGCCAAAAGCGACAGCCAGCATGATGAATACGTCGGTAAGTGTCGGGATGCGGGCTACACTGGTCTGGTAGTCCTCCACTTTTTTCTTCAAATCTTCAATAGCGGAATTGTCGGCTTTGAGTATTAAGTCCAGCTTGCCAGAAATGCTGGCACCATATAAAAGGAAGCCCATCCAAATATTGGCGACTACGACATCCACCACGATCATGGCGGCAAAGAGGTTGTCGCTCACGTTGAAAATCTCCTTCATCGCCGTTTGGTTGGCCCCTCCGCCGATCCAGCTGCCGGCGATGGTGGATAAGCCCCGCCACAGCTCGGACGGCTCCACCGCAATCAAGCCCGGGGCGACGTAAGAGACCAGCAGCAGCGCTACTGGCCCACCCAGGATGATGCCCAGGGTGGCCGCAAAAAACATGATGAGCGCCTTGGGCCCCAGGTTGATTACCCCCTTCAGGTCAATGCCCAGGCACAGCAGGATCAAGCAGGCCGGCAGCAGGTAGCGGGAGGCTACAAAGTACAACTGCGATTTGACGACCGCCCCCTTTAAGGCGCTGGCCTCCACGCCGTTTTCTACGATGATGCGTTTCATCTCCCGCCAGCCCGCATCGCCAGAAAGAGCAGGTGCTACGCTTTCCTGCAGCAAGCGGCGCAGCTCATCCAGGTCATACCATTCCGGCGCGATGAGCCCCAGCGGCCAGTACAGCAGGGCCGGCAAAAAATAACACAACAGTAGCGGCGGGACGTAGGTGTAAAACTTTTTCCAGCCTGGCTGCTTGCTGTGAGAGGTGGCGAATACCAGGGCCAGCACGATGATGAGCAGCCCCAGGATAATGGCGTCGTTGGTGAATACCGGTTGCGTCATAAGCTTCTTTGAGTTTCAATCCGCGTAAAGATAGTAGTTCTTGGCGAATATCAAAGCAGGGCGGCTTCGTGTAGCCTGCATTCTGAGGGTTCACGCAACTGGTGCAGCCCAGCAGCCGCCCCGCCAGCCGTTTCAGGTGACATCTCCACCCCCGCGCACTCCCACCAGCAAGTGGATGGTGTAATCTGAAACGGCGTAGCCCCCGTGCGCTTGAGATTACACCTCACGCTGCCAGACAGCCCCCGGTGTTGGGCCGCGACTCCATCGTCGCCGCCCAACGCTCCTCAGCCAGCCGAGCAGGCACTTACTCCAGCGGCGGCTATGGAGCCGCGGGGGCCGCAGCGTCGCAGGTGAAGGGCTGACTTCCAGTTCAGCCCTTCACTAATCCCCGCCAGCACCCGCTTTTTAGCCAGGGATGGCGCGATTTTTTGCTTGGGCTGCTCCGGCGGCGGGCTCGGCTGCTTGGATAACGTTGGGCCTCTCCGAGGCCTATAAACCTTTTGGGAACCTGAAATCTACAAACATTTGGCCTCCGAGGCCCGTGCGGACGGCTGGCGAGGCGGGGGCGGCGCAGCGGGGCAGGTGAGGGGCTGGCTTCCAGCCCAGCCCTTCACTAGTACACAGGCTAAAATGACAGCCTTTGACCGGCGTAGCGGAAGGATGGAAACACATCGGCATATAGGTGAGCTATGGCTCCGTGTTCGCATTGGCCCAGCCTAAACCGGTCAACGTTACGGCTATGTGCCTATGTCCCTATGTGTTTTTAAAAAAAACAGGCCCAGGCATCCCGTAGCAGGGGCACTGGCTGTTGGTTACGTTTACGAAACCTACGCGGCGGGGGCTGGGGAAGGTTTCGCAAACGCGGCTTGAGCTGCCGTATATTCCCGTTCAGTATTCGATATTCGACATGCATTCCCGCTTGGGGCGGGACAGGCTATTCGATATTCAGCTAGCCAAGCGTCCTCGGCTTGAACCCCTCCTCCTCGCTGTGCAGAGCGCGAATTTCCTCCCAGCAAATACAGCAGACCGTGCATTTGCCCCAAACATCCTATCTTTGCCCCTCCAAAGGCAAAACTATGCTCAACAAACTCGTCCTCATCAAGGCCTGCACTTACGATCTGGCGGAACTCAACTTCGAGTATGGCGATGCCATGCAGCTGGTGGGGGGCAATAATGTGGGCAAGAGCTCGCTGATCTATGCCCTCAACTTCCTCTTCGTCATCGACCGGCGGCAGATGTCCTTTATGGGGCGCAAGCAGGCCGACAAGACGACCATGGAGTACTACTTCCCCGAAGCGGAGGGCAGCTTCCTCGTCTTCGAGATCAGCAAGCGGGGGCGGCGCTACTGCGTGGTCGTCTGGCGCGACGGCAGCGGGGCGCCCCAGTACCTGCGCCTGCACCACGCCTACGAGCGCGCGCTTTTCTGCCAGATTGGGGCGGAAGGCGAGCTGGTACCCGAGCCGCTCGCGCGCCTGCTCAAGCGCTGGACGGTGAGCGGCATCCAGGTGCAGTTGCTCAAAAACAAGCAGGAGGTCATGCAGGCCGTCTATCATACCGGGCGCAACAACGATGCCGTGGTGTGGCTGCGCAGCAGCGGGCACGGGCGAGGCGCCGAGGGCTTCAGCCAGCTCTACCGCTACCTCATCGACACCCGCCTGATCGACATGCGGGCGCTGCGCGAGATCCTGCTGCTGGCCGACCACCGCACCAACCAGCAGCTCCACTACGGCAACAGCAACCTCGCCGACCTCGATCGGCTCCGGCGGGCCAGCGGGCGGGTGCGCCTGCTGCGCGAGCATCAGGCCGATTTTGAGCGGTTCCGCCGCAATTTCCACGAGCTGGACAGCCAGCAGGCCGAGCTGGTCGATCTGGCGCTGGCCTTCCGCTACGAGGCCACCCGCATCCGCAGCGAACTGCAAGTGGAGCGCGGACGCCACCAGCAGGAGATCGAAGCGCTGCAAGCCGCGCTCCGGGAGCTGAAAAACGAATTGAGCGCCGCACAGCAGGCGCTCGGCGCGCTGCAGGCCCGCCAGGACAGCGCCCGCCAGCAATTGCGCGCCGACGAGGAGCGCCTGGCGGCCATCCGCCAACTGCCCTCCGCAAGCTTTCTGCGCGAAGCCTTGGACAACCTCCAGCGCCAGCTCGACGACTTGCGCCTGCGCCTGGCGGAAGCGGGCCGGGGCAAAATCAACTCCGCCCAGCTCGAACAACGCATCGCGCGGGGCGAAAAACAATTGGCCCAGCTGCGCGCCCAGCAGGCCAACATGGACAACTGGCTGCTCCATCAGCTGGCGGCCAAGGAAGAAGACCGCCGCCGCCTGGCCGCCATCTTGCACAAAGACGTGGCCCGCCTCGACGCGCAAGCGCTGCGGCAGGCGGTCAGCAAAACCAGCCCTGAAGTCAGCCTCTTCGACGGCCGCTTCGAGCTGCCGGCCGACTGGCCCCTGCCCGAACTGGACCGCCCCGAGGCGCTGGCGGCCGAAATCCAACAGGCTGCCGACCAGCTCGCCAACGACCAGCGCCTGCTGGCCACCGTGCGCGATCAGGAGCAGCTCCTGGCCGAGCAAAGGGCGACCCAGGGCCGCATCGAAGACCTCCAGGAACAGCTGCGGCGGTTGGCCCAGCAGCCGCAGTTGGAGCAGAGCCTGGAAAGCACGCGCGCCCAGCTCGATGAACTGCGGGCAGAGCACGAGGCCCGCCAGGCCGACAGCCGCCGCCTGCAGGAAGACATCCAGCGCCGGGAAAACGCCTTGGACGTGCTCAAGGAGAAAACCCGCGAGCGCGAAGCCCAGGAAAGCCGCATCCTGGCCTGGCAGCGCAAAATCGAATCTTTCCAGATCCCGACGGAAGGGCAGGCGTTCGAGCCGGGCCAAACGCCCCCGCTCGAACTGAACCGCCTCTTCAACCATATCGAAGAGCGCTACCGCGCCAACGAAAAGCTGCAGCAGGAGGTGGCTCACAGCTTCCGCCTGCTCAAGCGCGATCTGCAATCCGAAATCGCCAGCGAGCAGGAATTTATCGCCGCCATCGAGCAGGAGTTCGATAGCCTGGACGATATGCAGGCCATGGTCGATTCCTTGATCAGCAACATCAGCCAGCGCTTCGCCGCCCCGGCAGCCGACTTTCTGCACCAGTACCAGTTGTTCCGCGATTTCATCCACCAGCAGTTCAACCGCAAGCTGGCGCAGGTGCGCATTTCCAACATCGAGGCCTTGCGCGTGGAGCTGGTGCTCAACGAGAGCCTGCACCGCGACCTGGAGCGCATCAAAGAGCTCGACCTCTCCGCCGGCGGGTTGTTCAGCAAACAAGATACCGGGGGCATGAAGGTGCTGCGCCAATACATGGAGCAGGGGCGGGAAATCCTGTTCAGCGACCTTTTCAACCTGCAGCTCAAGCTCACCATCAACGGCAAGGAAAAAACCGTGGATTTGGCCAAGCAGGTGGAAAGCGATGGCACCGACCGCATGTTGCGCCTGGTTATCGTGATGCAGGTCATCAGCCGCTTGGCGGAGCTGAGCCCGGAGAACCGGGTGGTCATGTTCATCGACGAGATCGCCACCATCGACGGGAAGAACCGCCCGCAGTTGGTGCAGTTGTGCCGGGAACACCACTTTTATCCCATCTTCGCTGCTCCGGAAATGGTGGAGGGCTTCGACCGCTACGTGCTCATTAGCCGGGCGGCGGATAAGTCCCTGGTCATCGAGGAAAACAAACACTACATCGATGTCGAAAGAGCGTGAATTGCAGTGCTGGCTGCGGCTGCTGGAGGCCGGCAGCATCCCGCGCTCGCAAGTGCCGCGCAGCGTGCTGGGGAGGCAAGCCTTTGAGCAGCTTCTGGGGGCGGGTATCATCGGCTGGGAGCGGCAGGGAAGCGGGCAGGCGCTCCACTTGCTGGAAGACGAATCGCTGCGGCAGTACATCGCCCGGCACTTCCCCGAGCACGAAACCCAAAGCGGCGGCGACGCCTTCAGCAACGCCCGGCGTTACCGCGACAGCAAGGGCGCGGCCAAGACCTCGGCGCAGGTGATGCTGCTGCGCGGCCAGGGCGTCATCTGGCTCAATGAAGGGGCGCATGAAATAGCGCTGGGCTACCACACCGACCAATTCGGCTGTTTTGCGGCGGTGCAGCCCCGTCTGCACACCCTTAGGCCCTGTTGCATCGTCGAAAACCTCGATTGCTTCATGCGGGCGGAAGAGGTGCTCGAGCCGGACATGGTTTTCATCCACCCCTACGGCCGCTTGGGCAAAGACAGCCTGCCGGGACTGCGGGCGGAAGCGCTGTGGCATTTCGGCGACTACGACTTCACCGGCCTGAACGATTACCTCAACCTCAAGGCACAGTACCCCGCGGCCCAGCTCTATGTGCCGGCGGATTTGGAGGGCTTGTGGCAAAAATACGCCACCCCCCTCAAGCCCGAGGCCGTGCCCAGCCGCCAGGTCAAAGCTAGCCAGCTGCCAGAAGTGCAGCGGATCAGGGCCTTGCTGTCGGCCACCCAGCGCTTCCTGGAGCAGCAGGTGTTATTCCCAGACCAAAAACCTGCGCCATGATCCTGAGAGCCGAGCCCCGCACCATCATGCGCTTCGTGGAGGACAACTACGAGGTGCTCACGCGCCTGTACCGCATCCAGCTCAAGGAGAACCTCATCAGCCGGGAGACTTTCGAGTTGGTCACCCAGCACAAGGGGGAGGTGGTCACCCGCCGCCTTTTTTCCTTCCGCATCGTGCAGGAGTTGGGCGACGACTACCGCCTGGCGGAGGCCGTCGGGGAGTACCTGGGCTTCCTGATGCAGGAGTTCAAGCCGCTGCTGCCCGAGCAGTTGCAGCGCTACCACACCTCCATCCGCGACCTGTTCGACCTCATGCACCAGCGCAAGGAGCAGGCCGACAGCATCCGCATCCTCCGGCTGGAGCACCTGTACAACGAGGTGCTGAGCTTTTTGGACAACGTGACGAACAACACCTACTCCCTGCTCAAGCAGTCGCAGCGCCTGAAGGTCAACCGCAAGCAGCTTAGCTATAGCGAGCGCTTGCTGGAGGCCCGCCGCCTCATCGAGCAGTACATCGATCCGCTGACGAACATCGTCAACCTTGGCGATGCCAACTCCCTGGCTTCGCTCTTGCAGGAGATCGGGCGGGCCATCAATCTGGAGCGGATGGCGGCGCACAGCCCGGCCGTGCTGGACCGCTACGAGCAGCTCGACCAGTTGCTGCGCCAGGTCAACCGCCGCTTACAGCAGGAGGGCGACGTCATCCGGCGGGAGCTGCTGCCGCTCATCGAGCGCATCAAGCGGGAGAGCGAGGTGTTGGGCGGCTGGCTCATCTTCCTGGAGCGCCCTCTGCTGGTGGTGGTGCCGGATATGGGCAAGCGCCAAGCCATCACCGTTTTCCACGACCAGACCGGGGCCGACCTGCGCATGTACGTGGAGCAGTTTGCACGAGCTAATCAGCGCCGCCGCATCCGGCTCAGTGCAGAAGCTGCCTTGCCCACGGTGTCCATCTTCAACCGCCGGGCTTATCGGCAGCGCCTCGAACAGGCCTTGCCGCTGGAAGATTTTTTCGGCTGGTGCCAGAGCCAATTGGTGGAAGCGCCCGGCGGAGAACGCGAGCACCTGCTCATCGAGCTGACGAGCCTGCTCTTCAGCGACGACCATTATTATCTGGATTTTGAGCTGCCGGCCACTCCGGTCCGCGTCAGCGAGGTCATCTATCATTTGCCCCAAGTGCGGGTCCGCAAAAAAACAAGTCCATGACTTTTCCCAAGGAACACTACCCGATCGTCAAAGCGCTCGTAAACGAGGGGCGCTTCCTGCTCGAAGGAGAAGCAGCCTTCCTGTGCCTGCGCGAGGAGCAAGATTTCTACCAGGCTTTCTTCTGGGAAAGCTTCCGCCTGCGGCTCGTGGTGGAAACCGAATACGCCCTGCTGCAGACCAACCGCGATACCGACAACCTGGCCCGCGCCATCTGCATTTTCCTCGCCGTCTTCTGCTACGAGCTCGACCACACCTCCGACAACCTGCTCGAAAGCCTGGCCTTCGGCACTTTTTCCATCGAAGAGTGGGACGAGCGCTTCGAGCAATCGGCCTATCAATATGTCTTGGAAGCGACCGACCATCTGCGCAACAGAACCCAGCGTCGTCGTTTTTACCAGACCCTCCAGCGCCGCTCCCTCATCCACCTGCTGGACGAGGACAAGTTCCAGTTCACCCCTGCCCACCGCTATTTCCTGGATTTTGCCCGTGATTTGAACATGCGCAGCCTGCTACAAGCTGACGAGCAGGGCGGGGATGTAGGGTAGCCGAGGGGGAGTTTCGAGCTACGAGTTTCGAGTTTCGATCCCGCTTCTCCCGCCTCATTTCATTCGGGCGGGATGTCGTTACACTCCAACTGCGTTCGGACAGGACGTCGCTACGCTCCGGTTGCGAGTTTTGAGCAGAGCCGAGGGGCAAGCTCAATTTCAAATTTCATCGCTCAGTGTATCTGCTTACCATGAGGGCGCAGGGCTGCCCCCCTTTTTACATTTCACATTTCACATTTCCCCTTCCTCCACAACCACCTTCTTGCCATCCACGGCGATGGCCAGGCGCACGATGTCGGTCAGGTCAGCAGCAGTCAGTTCGGTATCATATCGGCGGGCGCTGATTTGCTGGCGGGCGGCGGCCAGGCAATCCTCCAGGGTCTCGTTGCGGCCGCGGCGGGGCGCTTTGATTTCCATGACGATGCCCTTTTTCGAGCGGTCTTTGGGGATGAGGCAGATGTCGTAGCGGCCCAAGCCGCTCTCGGCGTTGGAGCGGATGCGGTACTGGCTGTCCAGGCGGGCGATGAGGCCGAGGAGTAAGGCGTGGTAGAAATGCTCGTTTTGATTTTTGCCCGTATCGTAGTAGC
>CAYSPJ010000013.1:22357-36072 GCA_964432875.1 uncultured Phaeodactylibacter sp.
GCCGATGGGCGAAAGCTTGCGCATGGCATTAGCGGTTTGGTGCAAAGATAAGCAATAAGCTTGCTTTTCCTGCCCTGAAAGCTGATTTTTGGGACGCGTGCCAAATGGCAAGCACCGCCCCCCGCTTGCATCGAGCAGCCCGCACATCATTCTCCTGCCCAAAGTACCCGCAGTTGGCAAAAGATTGCTAATTTGCCGCCCGTTTATGAGATTGACCAACCAAATCCAAGTATCGCTTTGGACGAGCAATTCATGCAAGCAGCCATCCAATTGGCAATCAAGGGTGTAGAAGCCGGGCACGGCGGCCCCTTCGGCGCGGTAGTCGTCAAAGACGGCCGCATCATCGGGCGGGGGCACAACCGGGTGCTGGCCGATCGCGACCCCACGGCCCATGCTGAGGTTGTCGCCATCCGCGAGGCCTGTAAGGCGCTGGGGCATTTCCAGTTAGATGGTTGTACCATTTACACTTCTTGCGAGCCTTGCCCGATGTGCCTGGGGGCTATCTATTGGGCAAGGCCCGAACGCATTGTCTTTGCCTGCGGCCGCGAGGATGCGGCTAGTATCGGCTTTGATGATGCCTTTATCTATGAAGAGTTGGCACACCTTCCCGGGCAGCGGCACATCCCTACCGTTCAAATCATGCGGCAGGACGCGCTTGTTGCCATGCAGGCCTGGGCAGATAAACAAGATAAAACACAGTACTGATTTATGGAAATCAACCGGAAACGCATCATCCTGGTGCTGGGCATCATCTTGGTTAATGTAATTTTAGATCAGGTTACCAAGCAGCTGGCGCGGGAGCACCTGCAGGGGCTGGGGCAGCTGTCATACCTGAGCGATTTTTTCCGTCTTTCCTACGTGGAAAACAAAGGCGCTTTCCTCAGCCTGGGTGCCGGGCTGACCGGAGCGCTGCGCTACGTCGCGTTGAAGATACTCCCGGTCTTATTGTTGCTTGGCCTGCTGGCTTATAGTTTGTTTTCCAAGCAACTCTTCCGCCCTCAAATCGTCGCTTTCAGCTTCATCTTAGGCGGGGGTATGAGCAATATTTTTGACCGCATCGCCTACGGCCAAGTGGTTGATTTTATGAACATGGGCGTGAGCAGCCTGCGCACCGGCATCTTTAATTTTGCCGACCTCTCCATCATGATCGGGCTGGGGATAATGCTGCCGTTCTTGTTCAAGAACCCCGACCCTAAGCGCAACGAGGAGTCAGAGGGCAAGGCTGCCTGACGCACACTCGCTGCACTCGCCCGGGATGTCGCTACGCTACGGCTGCGGGCGAGGCCACCTACCGTTTACTTAACCGCAAGCACCTCCACCTCAAAGGCCAGCACCGTATTGGGGGGTACCAGGAAGCCGCCCCGGCCATCGGGGAAGCCCTTTTCGCCATAAGCCAGGGCAGAAGGCACGAGCAGGCGGATTTTGCCGCCGGGGCGGAGGAGCTGCAAGCCCTCGTTCCAGCCTGCCACCATATTCCCGATGTAAAATTCCAGCGGTTTATTGCGCCGGTGGGAGGAGTCGAAAACCTGGCCGTCCAGGAAATAGCCCTCATAGTGGGCGGTGATGTAATCGCCCCATTGGAGCCGTTGCCCCTCGCCTGGGTGTAGTATCTGGTAAAACAAGCCAGAGGCCGTACGCTCCAGCGGCAGCACATTTTCAATGGCGTAGTTGGCGATTTCGTTTTGATCTTTTTCCGCTTGGCTTTGCGGGTTAGCAATCAGGAAGGCCGATAGTTGCAGCACGATGGCATCCTCTTCTGCTGCGGTGGTCGGGGCGGGCGTTGTTTCTGCTACGGCCTCTTGCTCCGGTTGCTTCGCTGGCTTTTCCCCACAGCTGTTAAACAGGGCGAGGAGGGTGAAGATAATCAAGTTTTGTCGCATCAGTTTTTTCGGAAAGATAAGGAGGCGGTTTGAAAAGTGTGCTATTATTAGCCATTTTTAAGATGCCTGCTTCTTAACTTTTAAACAGGTGGCGGCAGAATCCTGACAAAGGCGCGGATAGCCTTATTGGCAACCAATATCCCCGCTAATAGGAACCGGTCAAAACGCATCATTTTTATCGGGCACAGTATATCACAAAAAATAATTATCACATTATCACAAAAAATATCACATCTTTTTTGGTGCTTTTCCCAATTTTACTATCTTTGCCATGCTTTAAAGGATCTGGGAGGCGAACGACAATTTTTGAAAAGCAAAGTGTTAGCCTAAGCGGCAAGAAAAAGCCAGGAAATCAGCTTTTTCGACCTAGAGGATAGCACGCAGAACAAGCAAGAGACCGTACTATGCAGCAGCATCTGACACCAGCACTCATCCTCGGTTTGATAGCCGCCTACTTCAGTTTGTTGATTATCATCTCGTATTTTACCGGGAGGAAGGCTAGTAATGCCGATTTTTTTCTGGCGGGCCGCCGCTCGCCCTGGCCTTTGGTCGCTTTCGGCATGATTGGCGCCTCCCTATCCGGGGTGACTTTTATCTCGATACCCGGGGTAGTGGGTGCTGGTGGCCTCAATCAGGCCTTTTCCTACATGCAGATTGTGTTTGGCTACGTGTTGGGCTACGTATTCATCGCTCAGGTGCTGATGCCCTTGTATTACCGCTTGCAACTCACCACCATCTATGGCTATCTGGAGCAACGCCTCGGTATTCACGCCTATAAGACTGGGGCTGCTTACTTCCTGCTTTCCCGGGCGGTAGGCTCGGCCTTCCGGTTGTATTTGGTGGCCATCGTGCTGCAGGAATTCGTATTGGGGGCCTATGGCATCCCCTTTTGGGCTACTGTTGCTGCTACGATCATCCTCATCTGGATTTATACTTTCAGGGGGGGCATCAACACGATTGTTTATACGGATACCCTTCAGACCTTGTGCATGCTGCTAGCCGTCATTTTGACGATTGTCGGTATCGGCAAGGCGATGGAGACGAATATCGGGGGCCTGGTGGATATGATCCAATCCAGCTCTTACTCTAAAGTTTTCTTTTTTGAAGGAGGATGGAACGACCCTAATAATTTCTTCAAACAGTTTTTGAGCGGCGCGCTTATCACCATCGTCATGACCGGGATGGATCAGGATATGATGCAGAAAAACCTGAGCTGCCGCAATATAGGCGAAGCACAGAAGAATATGTACACCTTCAGCACCATCCTGGTTTTTGCCAATTTGCTGTTTCTTTCCCTGGGGGCCTTGCTTTACATTTATGCTTCGAGCATCGGTATCGCTGTACCCGAGCAAACCGATAAGTTGTATCCCATGTTGGCTTTGCGCCACCTCTCTCCGGCGGTGGGGGTGCTATTTGTCATGGGCTTAGTCGCTGCAGCTTATTCCAGTGCAGATTCTGCGCTCACTGCCCTGACGACTTCCTTCAGCGTAGATTTTCTAAACATTGAAAAAAAGGAGCTGAGCGAAGAGCAGCAAAAGCGCACGCGGGTTCTGGTACATATAGGGGTTTCGGTCACCCTCTTCCTCATGATCATCGCTTTCCATGCCATCAACAACGAGGCGGTCATCAGCAGTTTGTTTATTGCGGCCGGCTATACTTATGGGCCTATCCTGGGGCTTTTTGCCTTTGGGCTGCTCACGCGCTATCAGGTGCGTTCTGCACTGGTGGTTCCGGTCTGCCTCATCGCTCCGGTCTTGTCTTATTTCCTGAATGCCCACTCCGCTCAATTGTTTTTTGGCTTTGAGTTCGGATTTCTCATCATCGCCCTTAATGGCTTGTTGACATTCCTGGGGCTGTGGGCGATTTCCTTGCCTCCGCAGGCGGCTGATGCTGCTGAAGCATAGTATTGCCCGCTGGTGATAGGTAAGTATATCCGGCATTTTTTATACCTTCGCCCCGGTTTTTTAAAATCAAGAAGGAAACCCAACACTTATGTCAAAGATTTACGCTGCTATCACCGGGGTCCATGCATACGTGCCCGACTACGTTCTGACCAACAAGGAGTTGGAAAGCATGGTGGATACCAACGACGAATGGATCAGGACGCGTACCGGCATCGAGGAGCGCCGCATCCTGAAAGGGGAAGGCCTGGGCACTTCGGTTATGGGCATTGAAGCCGTGAAAGGCTTGTTGGAAAAAACCAATACCGCTCCTGAAGAAATCGGACTGATGATTTGTGCTACCGTCACTGGCGATATGCACTTTCCAGACACGGCCAACCTCATTGGCGATGCCGTGGGCATCAGGAACGGCTTTTGCTTCGATCTCAATGCGGCCTGTTCGGGCTTCATCTATGCGCTGGCCACCGGCGCGAGATTCATTGAATCGGGGGCTTATAAGAAGGTGATCGTGGTGGGGGCCGATAAGATGTCATCTATTGTAGATTATACAGACCGGGCCACCTGCATCATTTTTGGCGATGGTGCTGGCGCAGTGCTGCTGGAGCCCAGTAGCGAGGCAGTAGGCATCCTGGATTCCTCCTTGCACAGCGATGGGGCAGGGCAAGTGTACCTTTATCAAAAGGCGGGTGGATCGCGCTTCCCGCCGACGCACGAAACCGTGGAACAGCGCGAGCATTTCGTTTATCAAAATGGGCAGCCGGTATTCAAAGCCGCAGTGGCCGGCATGGCCGGGGTAGTGTCTAAGGTTATGGAACGCAACGGGCTAAGCACTGATGATGTGAACTGGCTGGTGCCTCACCAGGCAAACCGCCGCATCATTGAATCGGTAGCCCGGATGGCAAAATTCCCCATCGAGCGAGTGATGATCAATATCCATAAATACGGCAATACGACTACTGCTACTATCCCGCTCTGCCTGTGGGAATGGGAGAGCCAACTAAAGAAAGGGGATAATCTGATCCTGACGGCCTTTGGCGGCGGCTTCACCTGGGGGGCCATATACATCAAGTGGGCCTATTGAAATGGCAAAAGCAAGAATGGGTTTTACCATTATTTTTTTTGTCTATCTTTGCGGCACATTTTTTCAAAAGCAAACTAAATTTGAATTTTTTCCATGGCAACCACATCTGATATCCGCAATGGCATGTGCATCGAATTTAACTCAGATATTTTCACTGTCGTTGAATTCCAGCACGTCAAGCCGGGAAAAGGCAATGCCTTTGTGCGCACCAAGCTGAAGAACCTGTCTACTGGCAGGGTCATCGACAATACCTTTCCGGCAGGTCATAAGGTCAATGAAGTGCGCGTGGAGCGCCGCAAATTCCAGTACCTCTATAATGATGAAACGGGCTTCCATTTTATGGACAAAGATTCCTTCGAGCAGTTGACACTGGATGGGAAACTGCTGGACCGCCCGGATTTGATTAAAGAGGGGATGGAGGTTGATATTATGTTCAATGCGGAAAATGAAACTCCGCTCACCCTGGAATTGCCGCAATACGTCATCCTGGAAGTCACTTATACCGAGCCAGGCCTGCGTGGCGATACGGCGACCAACACGCTGAAGCCAGCTACGGTAGAGACGGGTGCCGAAGTGCGGGTGCCTTTGTTTATCAATCAAGGAGACCTTGTGAAAGTAGATACCGCCACCGGTGCCTACATGGAACGCGTAAAACAATAAAGCCTATGACGTTCAAAGAAATTCAAGAGTTGATCAGGCAGATCAGCCGTTCGAACCTGGCAGAGTTCAAAGTCAAAAATGGCGATTTTGAGATCTCTATCCGTACGGACAGGTATGAAAGACAAAAGCAGCAAAGCCCCTCTGGCCTGGTGCAACAATTGTCTGCTCCCCCTGCAGGCATGGCTCAGATGCCGGCCGTCCAGCAGCACTATGCTCATCCCGCCAGCCCCGCCTCGCCAGCAGCAGCCCCGGTAGAGGGGCATGCAGCTGGTACAGAGCCAAAAGCAGCGGCGGCTGATCCGGGTGCCGGGCAGTATGCCGAGGTGCGCTCTCCCATTGTCGGTACTTTTTATCGATCTTCTTCTCCAGAGAAGCCGCCTTATGTGAAAGTAGGCGACGTGATCGCCGCCGGGCAGGTCGTTTGCATCATTGAAGCGATGAAGCTCTTCAACGAAATTGAAGCGGATATTTCCGGCAAAATCGTGAAGATGATGGTGGAAGATGCCCAGCCAGTGGAATATGACCAGGTGCTGTTCCTCGTCGACCCCAAAGGCTGATTCGTTGACTCGGATTTTAGAGAGCCCGGCTACAGCTTCGGCCCGCCCTATCAAGGCAGTGGCATGCTGTGGCTTATTCAACCCAAGAAGGTATGTTTAAAAAAGTACTCATTGCCAACCGTGGGGAAATAGCCCTGCGCATTATCCGTACTTGCCGCGAGATGGGTATCAAGACGGTAGCTGTATATTCTACGGCCGACCGCGAAAGCCTGCATGTGCGCTTTGCGGATGAGGCCGTCTGTATCGGCCCGCCTTCCTCCGCCGAATCTTACCTCAGTATCCCCCGCATCATGGCTGCCGTGGAAATCACGAATGCTGATGCTATCCACCCGGGCTATGGTTTCATGGCAGAAAATGCCGACTTTGCTGAGGTGTGTGCGGAGTATGGCATTAAATTCATTGGGCCGACCCCTTGGCAAATCAGAAAAATGGGGGATAAAGTAACGGCCAAAGAGACTATGATTAAAGCTGGAGTGCCGGTCATCCCGGGTTCTGAAGGCTTGGTCAAAGACGTGAAGCACGGCAAGAAGATTGCGGCCGAAGTGGGTTACCCTATTATCATCAAAGCCACTGCCGGTGGCGGCGGCAAGGGCATGCGCATCGTCTGGGAAGATAAAGATTTTGAAGCGAATTGGGACAAAGCCCGCCAGGAGGCCAAGGCCTCTTTTGGCAATGATGGCATCTATATTGAAAAATTTATCGAAGAGCCGCGCCACATCGAGTTCCAAATAGCAGGCGACCAAAAAGGCACGGTCGTCCACTTGTCAGAGCGCGACTGTTCTATCCAGCGCCGCCACCAGAAGCTGGTCGAAGAGTGCCCTTCTCCCTTTATGACCGATGAGCTGCGCAAAAAAATGGGCGATGCCGCCGTACTGGCTGGTCAATCCATTAATTATGAAGGCGTTGGCACTATTGAATTCCTGGTTGATAAGTACCGCAACTTCTTCTTCATGGAGATGAATACCCGCATCCAGGTAGAGCATCCCGTAACGGAGGAAGTCATCGATCACGATTTAATCAAAGAGCAGATTAAAATCGCTGCCGGAGAGCTCATCACCGGGGGCAATTATTACCCCAATGCTCATGCCATAGAATGCCGGATCAATGCGGAAGACCCCTACAATAATTTCCGCCCCAGCCCCGGCCGCATCACTTCATTCCACAGCTCCAAGGGCCATGGCGTACGGGTGGATACTCACGTTTATGCGGGCTACCAAATACCGCCCTATTACGATTCCCTAATCGCCAAGCTCATCTGCCGGGCGCGCACGCGGGAGGAATGCATTACGAAGATGGAGCGTGCCCTGGACGAGTTTATCATCGAGGGTGTAAAGACTACGGTGCCTTTCCATCAAAAACTGATGAAAGACCCCCGCTTCCGCAGCGGCGATTTTAATACGGGCTTTATGAATGATTTTAGCATGGGCGATTAATCGGCGGGGCTTGGCCCCGTGGAAGTAGCAAGGGTACACCGGAGATTGGACGCACCGCCAGCACAAAAAATATCGCGTATGAAAAGCATAAGCACATTATACTTCCTGGCGCTGCTAGCGCTGGCAGCATGTGGCGGCCAATCCTCCAAGCAGGGCAGTAGCACTGTCCAATATCCAGCTGATACCGTTGGCCTAGCTGCTCCGGAGGCACCGGGAGAGGCGCCGGGGGGCTACAACAAAAAACAGTCTGCCCGCCAAGATATCGCGCCTTTCGAGGCGGTACTTGAAGATGGCAAAGTACGCTTCACCCTGAGCAGCCCCAACGAAGAGGGGCGCAACCTCCTTACCGTAGTGCCCAGCGGGCTGGAAGTACGAAACGATACCTTGCAATTGCAGGTAGAAGGGTACGTACAGGAAGCCTTTAAAGCTGATCTCAATAAAGATGGCTTCATCGAAGTGTATGCCCTTGCCGTCAGCAGCGGCCCGCGGGCAAAAGAGCATTTGTATGGATTTTCCTCTTACCGCAACCGTTCTTATGGCCCTATCACCATGCGCGAACCGCAGCAGGCCCGCATGATGGAAGGCTATCAGGGGCAAGGCCGCTATTACCTGGGGGAAGATGGCAAGCTGAAACGAGAGTTCCCCCTGTTTGATGCTGCTGGGCAACCCAGCGGCAATAAGCGCATCATCACCTACGAACTGCAAAAAGGCGAGACGAGCTTTATCCTCGAATCCGTCAAAAGTGAAACTATCGGCAATTGAAGAAGAACAGCTTCTGGCGTTTACTGGGCTATATACGCAACTACAAGCTTCATGTAGGCCTCAATATCATCAGCAATATCCTCACGGCCTTATTTACGGCTTTGAGCATCCCCCTGCTCATCCCTTTCCTCGAAATCCTCTTTGACCGGCGCGAGCTAGTCTATGAGCGGCCGGAGTTTCAGCTGGATGCCCAAAGCCTGATTGATAGCTTCAATTATTACCTCAGCCAATTGATAGTTGAGCAAGGCAAAGGGGCAGCCCTGGCCTTTGTATGTTTTTCCATCCTGGGCGTTTTTTTCTTCAAAAACCTATTCCGCTATCTCTCCCTCTTCTTCATGGCACCGGTGCGCAACGGCATCATCCGCGACCTTCGGCAGCAGTTGTTTGACAAGGTGCTCTTCTTACCGCTCGCTTACTTTTCAGAAGAGCGCAAGGGCGACCTCATGTCCCGCATCACTGCCGATGTTCAGGAGGTGGAGTGGAGCATCCTCAACGTGCTGGAGAGCATCTTCCGCGAACCGCTCATCATCGTCGGGGCACTAGCTTTTATGCTCTACGTGAGCCCCTCGCTGACGCTCTTTGTTTTTGGCCTGATGATCTTTACCGCTGTGGTCATCGGCGGTATCGGGCGCACGCTCAAGCGCAGCTCCAACCTCGTGCAGCAAAAACTGGGTGATATCGTCTCCATCGTAGAAGAAGCATTGGGCGGGCTGCGCATCATCAAGGGCTTTAATGCCGAAGCCTACCAGCAGCAAAAATTTGCCCGCGAAAACAACCACTACCGCTGGATACTAACGCGCCTGCTGTGGCGGCGCGACTTGTCCTCGCCCTTGTCTGAGTTTCTAGGCATCGGCACGGTGGCTGTACTTCTTTGGTACGGCTCGCAGCAGGTATTTTCAGGGCAGTTGCAGGCAGAAACCTTCCTCACCTTCATCTTTGCCTTCTACAACGTCATCGACCCGGCCAAGTCGCTCACTAAATCCATTTACAATATCCAAAAGGGCATCGGTGCCATGCAGCGCGTGGAGCTCGTACTGGATGCAGAGGCAGCCATTCAGGAAAAGCCCGAAGCTGTTGCCATTGAAAGCTTTGAGCGAAAAATAGAATATCGTGGGCTGAGCTTCCGCTACCGCCAGGACGACGGGCCGGTGCTCCAGGATATCAATCTGGAAATCGCCCGTGGCGAAATAGTGGCTTTAGTCGGTGCTTCTGGTGCGGGCAAAACAACCTTGGCAGACTTGCTGCCGCGCTTCTACGACCCTACGGCAGGCGGCATCTTTATCGACGGGTTGGATATCCGGGACTACCAGCTCCATAGTTTACGGCAGCTGATGGGCATCGTCTCGCAAGAGGCCATCCTTTTTAATGATACAATCTACAACAACATCCTATTCGGGATGGTAGGGGTGAGCATGGAGGAGGTGGTGCAAGCCGCGAAAGTGGCCAATGCCCACGATTTTATCATGGCTACCGAACGCGGCTATCAAACGAATATCGGCGACCGCGGCAGCAAGCTCAGCGGCGGCCAGCGCCAGCGCCTGACCATCGCCCGGGCCATCCTCAAAAACCCGCCTATCCTCATCTTGGATGAGGCTACTTCCGCGCTGGATTCGGAATCGGAAAAACTGGTGCAGGAAGCCCTGAGCCAGTTGATGAAGAACCGTACTTCTATCGTGATTGCCCATCGCCTCTCAACTATCCAGTATGCGGATAAAATCGTAGTGATGAAACAGGGCCGCATCCTGGAGCAAGGCACCCATCAGGCCCTGCTGCAAAAGGCAGGTGAATATCGAAAACTGGTAGAGCTGCAGGCTTTTTGAGCTGCTTGGGATGTCATCCCGTTACTCACTACATAGGTCCAGGATGCCCTCCGGGCGATTGCATGCACATGTCCGCTTCAAGGCACCGGCGGCATGCCGCTTAAGGTTTTTTCCTTGCCATCATAGTCAATACTGAGCACGGGGATATGAGAGTGGTTGACCAGCGCTTCCACATTACTGCCAACAAACATGCGTTTGAGCGGGTGGCGTTGGCGGTTGGAGATGCCGATGAGGTTGGCGCCGATCTCCTGGGCAAAAGCGCGGATGCCACGTTCGATGCTAAAGTTCCGGTGGATGTGGAGTTTACAGTGGAAAGGGACGCACAAGGAGCGGAACCGGTCCATTGATTCCTGGCTGAGGATATAGGGGGGATCGAACAGCGAAGAAGTATGTATCTCGACCAGATGTATCTCTGGCACAAAAGGCTTGACAAACTCCTTGAAGTGCAGGAAGGGCTGGATCTCATCCTCATGGAAGTTGGAGGCGAAGACCACCCGGTCGAAGTTGACGCTTTCCAGTGGCTCCTTAACCACCAGTACCGGGCAGTGCACTTCGCGCACGACCTTCTGAGTGTTGGAGCCGATAAAGTACTCATTTTTACCACTGGTGCCGTGAGACCCCATCACGATGAGATCGATGCCATGTTTGTGGGTGTAAAGAGCTACTTCCCGGGCTACCTTATTGCCGCTATATGCCGTAGATACATCCAGGCTGCTATACTTCCGGCGCAGGTCGTTGAGCAGTATTTCGGCATTGTAAATACTTTGCTGAGCTTCGGGCAGCTTGCTTTTTTCCTGCGGGCTTAGCTCATGCCAGCCTGGTGGGATATTGATACAGGTCAGGATGTGCAAACTGGCTTCCATGCGCTGTGCAAGCTTGGCAGCAGCCTCGGCAGCTTGGTTGGCGCAGGCCGAGAAATCAGTAGGGATCAGGATGCTTTTCATAGTGGGTTACCGCTTTAATTTTCATCATGAAAAAGGGCAACCATCGCAAGGATGATCGCCCCTCGTCCTAGTCGCAAAAGCCAATTTACTTATTAAGCGTAGAGCCTGGCAGGGTATTGCTACCCCACTTCTGCCAGATGGCGCACCAAGTCGCGGCTAGTGATGATGCCGACCACCCGGCCGTCATCTACTATGGGCAGCGACTGAATGTGGTTCGTCGTAAGCAGTTCGGCTGCTTTTTTCAAAGAGGTATCCGGCCTGGCGCTGAACGGGTTGGGCGTCATGATGCTTTCGATAGTGAATTCTTTGTTCAGGCTAGCTTCATCGCTTTGTCGGAGCTCCGTAAGCCTTCTGCCGTAAGCCTTCAGCACGTCATTGGCGCTCACGATGCCGATTAGTTGCCCCTCCTCGTCAATGACGGGGAGATGGTGGATGTTCAGCTCGAAGAAAAGCCGGCACAATTCCGTGAAACTGTGGTCGAGGTGGGCAAACAAGACGTTTCTGCTCATCACCTCTGCTACCGATAATGTATCCGTCATCATTGGCTATGTTTTTCTTTGTAATGCAATTCGGAAGCCCCCCCTTTGCGGTTTTGCTCAGCCAGCGTCCAATAGTCGGTAGAGGTTGTTTGTATCCACAAGTTGCCAGATTTGCGGAAGACCTGGACGTTCAGGCCGTATTTGCTGAGGAACATCTGCTCAAAATCACTGACCCGAATATCGTCTTTGATCGTTAGGTTTTCCAAGCTATGGATTTTGCGCACGGCACCCAGCTTGCGGTTGGGGTCAAGGCGGTCTTCGATAGGAGAACCCTCGCCCTGCTCATGTTCCCCTTTGTAGAATTCAATTTTCAGGTATGGAAAGAAAGCATTGAATTCCTTCTGGATATCTCGCAGCGTCTTATCATCAGAAATGGTCATGGCTTTTGGCTTTTCCCGGCATCAATTTGCCTGCGGTGGTTAATAATGAAAGCTTTTGCCCTCGCTAAATGGCACTTTCTGCTTCGCTTCAAAAATACTTGCTCGCCAACCGTTCTTTGCTGACAAGCGTCAGCCCCGGGTAGTGACTTTTATCAATGCTGACTCTCCGGCCCGCTTTCTCTTTTGGCTAAATTTCCGCCCCTATAAAAGGGCCGCCAAAAAAAAGTTTTCGACGGCCTTCTGAAAAACTAACCTCACTAAATAGAAAAAAATTCACCAAGCTATGATGATAGAATTGAAACCGTATTTCCTGGATTTATATCTTTTCAGCGCACCCTGTAGCTTATGCAGATGGGCTTATTTCACAACTAATGTGGGTATTTCCTCATTGAGTGCCAGGAGTTTTTCCGTAATGCTGCCCATTAGCAACAAATCAACTTTGGAGTGCCCTTTGGCACCCATGACAATCAGGCTCACCTCGCGTTCGCGGGCAAAACCTAGGATGTGTTGTGCAATCCCGGGCTTTTCCCGGCATACTAGTTCCATACCAATCACATCCTTGTATTCCTCTGGGGTGTAGGTATGCAGGAAAGCCCGGAATGCTTCCAGCTGAGATTCCTCCAGGATTTCGATGAACTGCTCTCTGGTCTTGTTCAATTTGTAAACGCTCAGGTTTGGAGCGTTGTAGACATTCAGGCAGGTGATGGCAGCTCCATTGGCTAATTCTGCTTTAATAGCCAAGGCTTTGTGCAAAGCCTGGACAGAGTTTTGAGAAAAATCAACCGGCACCAGGATATGGCGGATCTCCGCCTTGGACCGGTCGGGGATGATCAGTGCATCGCAAGTGGTTTTGCGCACCAGGTTTTTAGCCAGGATCCCATGCTGGCTCACACCGCTACGCTGGCCGATGACCGCCAGGTCGGCACCACTATCGGCTACATTAAACAACAGCTCTTCCAGCGGGTCGCCCTCCTTGATGTCAAATTCGATATGTACGGCGCTCCCTTTTTTCATCTGAGCCTTTATCTCACGCCGCATTTGCATAATGGCCTCATGATCCAGTTCATAATTGCTGATAAAGGATTCAGCTTCATGTTCCAGTATGGTATTGAACTGGTCGATCCTTGGCATTACATGCATAAAAGAAAGGGCGCCCGTTGGGATGTGGTGGGTTAAAAAATCCAGGTATTCCAGGATTTTGTCATCCGTTGGGCCCAACTCGAGCGCCACTATCGCCTGGCGTATCTGGTAGGGCTGGATAGCCTTTGGTGGATGCTTCATATTCGCAGGGATCAGGGAGGTTATCATAGGCATTGTTTGCGATAATGATTTTTCACTATTGCCAAAAATAACCTTTGCTTAGGTGGCTTTAGGTGATAATCATCAAAACGAACAGTGATTTTTATCAAATCAGCTTGTTGTGGTGAAGCTGCCTGTCCTGCCCTCCGGCTTTGCCTCGGAAAACGCGATTACCACCTCATCACCTATCCTCGTACCACTTATCGTCGCTAAAAGTATGCTGGCTCTCATCATCAGCGCGCAGCACGGCGATGGCCTGCACCAGGAGCAGCAGCGGCAAGCCCGCCACGCCGGCCCAAATCAGGAAAGTAGTGGGATAAAGGATGAGCAAGAAGATGACCAGCATCAACAAGGTGAAAATCCAGATGGTGATAGTTTTGTAGTGCATAGTGCTGAGATAATTGTGGGAACAAAGCGCCCCGTTCGCTCCCGGTGAAATTCCTGAATATTGCTACCTCA
>CAYSPJ010000013.1:36172-64935 GCA_964432875.1 uncultured Phaeodactylibacter sp.
ACACGAATTAGCGCAGCGGCTTCACCGTATAGCCTTGTTCGCGCAGCAGCGCCACCACGCCCTGATCGCCGCCCAAGTGGCCAGCGCCTACAGCAAAGAAGGTCGGCTGCTCCACCATCATTTTTGACATAATGGGGATCCAGTTGCGGTTGCGGCCGACCAATAGCAAATCGCCATAGCTGCCAATGCCGCCAGCTTCATCGTCCATCAGAGCCTGCATGCCCTGTAAGTCTTGGTTTTTATACAACTCGACCATGTGTTCAAATTGCCCATCGCTACCCCCTTCAGATTTGATAGACTCCAGCAGCATCTGCGCCTGTTCTTGATATGGGATGCTGTCGAACATACTCATCTGGAATTCTGCGGTCTCCAGCCCGCCGATGGCCATTTGGCGCGCTTGGGCCATGGTCATGAGCTCCATTTCATAGGAGGTCATCTGAGCGCCATCGCCGCTCATCGAAAACATATCCTGATCGCCGCCCAGCACTGACAAAAACATCGGCTTGATGCGGTCGAGGAACATCATTGGCAGCCCGATAGACTCAAAGTGGGCCTTGACTAAGGCATAGTCGTCTGTACTGAGCAGGTCTTTCAGCGTCACGTTGCCACCCATGAAAGATTTCATGAGCAGGGGCATTAGCTTGGTGAAATCGGCCATTTCTTCCATGTTGATTTCGAAGACGACCCGCTGCGACTGCTCGAAGGATTGTTTGGTCAGATCGCTGAGGAAAAAATCTTCCTTACCAATCAAGTGGATGGTGCCAAAAAGGAAGGAGGGCTGGGCCAAGCCTTTGCCCGTAATTTCCCAGAGCAGCGAATTCTCATCAGTACTTGGGGCATATTGTGCGCTGCCCGGCTGTGCCCAGATGGCGATGCTCAGGAGAGAGAGCAGCAGCGAATAAATGGTTTTTTGCATGTGTGGTGCTTTGAAGCAAATGAAATAATCTGGTTTTCTCTCCATAACACTTCAAAGGCGGTTTTTGATTTAGATATGGCGCTGGTGAGCGAAAAGAAGGCCCTTTTCGCTCACCAGCGCCATGCTATCGTATCACCATAACCTTGGCGGCCATTCGCTGGGCGCCTTCCCCTTGCCATTCCAGCCAATACCCTCCCGGTGCCCAAGCACTCACATCCACGTGGCAAGCACCGGCAGCTAGGTCAGACTGTTGGAAAACCAGCTGGCCAGCTTCGTTATAGGCTGAAAGCAGGCGAGTAGGGGCAGGCAGTTCGAGCCACAATTCGGTTGTGGCCGGGTTGGGGTAACAGTGGAGGGGAAGCGCTGTGCCGGATAGGCTGTTTGCATCTACGACCTCAGTGCATGGCGGCAGCGGGGTGAGCAATGACGGCAGCTCTAGCAACCAATCGCCGAGCGCTTGGTGCATAGGATTGCCAACGATAATGGGGTGGCGGTGCAGCACAGTCTCAGTGCCACCCGTAAGATAGGCATAGCAGCCATTGGTCGCGATGGCCAGGCTGCGCAGCAAGAACTCACCCTCATGCCCTAGCCCGCCGCAGGCTACCGGGATCACGGTGATGCCTTTGGCCGCCGCCAAACGTAGGGCCTGATCCAGGCGCGGCAATGCGCCAACGGCCTCAGCGGGCTGCGCGTCAGTAAACAACAGGAGGATGCGGGCATCGGCTTCAGGGCGCCAGTCATGTCCCTGCAAAGCTGCCATCAAGGCTGTATCGAGCGGTTCGGCCTCGCCGCCACCGCCCACCGCCTGCCAGAGGAAGTCCTTGGCGGCAAAGGGCGATCCCGGGCCGAGCGGCGCTGAGCGGGTCAGGTAGCGCTCGCTATAATCGCGGAATAAAGTAATGCCGCTGCGGTAGCCGGGCAGGGTTTGCCGCAAGGCTGCATCGGCTTGCTCCAAGGCCAGGAGGATGGTCATGAATTCATCCTGCATCGACTGCGTGGCGTCGATCAGCGCCACCAGGTCAATACCTTGTGCTGGTTGACAGCCGACGGGCAGCGATAGCGCGTTTTTCCCGTGCTCAAAAGGCTGAGGATGCGGGTATTCATAGCTCTGTCCCTGGTATTCCACGCGGATTGCACGCGGCGGCTGGGATGAGCTGCTCCAGAGCTCGGCCTGCCCATGAGCATCCGCAACGGCCCGCCACAGTACACTGCCGTCCATGCCGATGAGCGCAGCGCGGGCGTGGCGCACGGGCTGGCCCTGCTGGCCGCTCAATTGCAGGCGGTAGCGCTGGTGCGGGAGAAGCGGCCATTTTTCGCGTTCGGCCTGGAAATCGCGCTGCAAGGATTGGCACCAGCCAGGCCAGTTTTCAAGGTCGCTCCACCACGACACGGATAAGCTAGCAAGATTGGCCCGGCACAGGCGCTCGGCGGTGGCCGGTGGCCGGTTGGAGGCCAGCTGAGTCATTACAGCCCCCTGGCCGCAGTAATCGGTTTGGACGAGGGGCGTTTTATAACCAGTCACGACCACCGGTTCGAGATTGGGCGCGCTATCGAGGCGGGGCTGGGCCGCTAGCGCCAGTGCCCAAAGTATAGCGGCGAAGAAACAGTACTGTTTTTTCATGGCATTCCGTTTTTAGCTGCTGTCGAGTGGAGGGATTGAGCTTTTTTGACTAGCTCCAGAAAGGCTTCGCGATGCCCTTCCAGATCGTCTTGCCGCGCGTTTTCGGCCATTTGGAGCACCAGGCCATAGGTGCAGGCGCCGCGGTTGGCGGAGTCGCGCAGCAACAGGCAGAAGCCGGCTACTGCTGCTGCGAAACGGAGTGGCTCCGGGGCCTGCCCGAAGGCATCGATTGCGGTGCCGCTCGGGTGCTGGAAGTAGTAGCTTTGGCTTTCCCGCGGGCGTTTATAGCGCACATGGATGACCGCCGGAGGTGCCTCGGGCACCGTCTGGCTCGCAGAGGGCTTCAGTTCATACAGAGCGGTCACGGTATGTCCGGCACCAAGCTCGCCGGCATCTTTGGTGTCGTCTTCAAAGTCTTCCTGCTCCAGCAGGCGGTTTTCGTAGCCGATGAGGCGGTAGGATTCCACTTGGGTGGGGTCGAATTCCACTTGCAGCTTCACGTCTTCAGCGATGGTGAACAGGGTGCCGCTGCCTTCTGCCAGGAAGAGCTTTTCGGCTTCTTCCAGCTTGTCGATGTAGGCGTAGTTGCCATTGCCTTTATTGGCGAGCCGTTCCAGGCGGTCGTCTTTGTAATTGCCCATGCCAAAACCCAACACGCTGAGGTAAATGCCCGTTTGGCGTTTTTCCGTGATAAACGCTTCCAGCTCTTGGGGGCTGCTGATGCCGATGTTGAAATCGCCATCGGTAGCCAGGATGATGCGGTTGTTGCCTTCGGGCAGGAAATACGAACTGGCCAGCTCGTAGGCGCGTTGCAGGGCTGGCCCTCCAGCCGTGCCGCCGCCGGCGGAGAGGCTATCAATGACCGTGCGGATTTGCGCCTTTTTATCGCCGGGGGCAGCTTCCAACAGCACGGTAAAGCTGCCGGCATAGGTGACGATTGAAATCCGGTCTTGTGGCCGCAGTTGCTCGACGAGTAATGACAGCGCTTGTTTCACCAGCGGTAGCCGGTTGTACCCTCCCATCGATCCGGACACATCGATGAGAAAGACCAGGTGGCTGGCTGGGGCGTCTTTCAGCCGGATATCCTGGCCCTTGAGCCCGATCTGTAAAAGCCAGTGGCCGGGCTGCCAGGGGCATTCAGCCAGGCTGATATAGGCAGCTAGCGGATGCTCTCCCTCCGGCTGCGGGTAATCGTAGTCGAAATAGTTGATCAGCTCCTCGGTGCGTACGGCGTCAACTGGCGGGAACTGATCCTGCTCCAGAAAGCGGCGCACGTTGCTGTAGGCAGCCCGGTCCACGTCGATCGAGAAAGTCGAAAAGGCAGATTGGCTGGCCAGCACAAAGGGGTTTTCGGCAATCGGCGCGTATGACTCGCCATGGGTATCGGCTTTTCCGGCAACTGCGCTTTGCCGCAAGCCCTTCTTTCTCGGCTCCGGGCTCTGTTGGGCGAGAGGGGAGGGAGGCTGGCCGGCCGACGGCTTCTGTTTTTTTCTGTTTGTTTTGCGCCTTTCACTACGTACGGTGTAGCCACAAGTCGTATTATCCTGGGTGATCAATGGCACTTTATACTCCACGACATAAACCGCTTCCAGCATCACGCCCGCCGACTCCAGGGCGATGTCCTGCCGGTTGGCTTTGTCGGCAAGCACCCGCACGCCCGCGAAGCGTCGGCGGGTGTAGCCGACGTAACTGATTTCCAGGTCATAGCTGCCGGGTGCTAGCGGCCAGAAGCGGTAGTGCCCGTCGAAGTCTGTTTCCGTGCCGGTCACTAATAGGCTATCTTGATATAGCGCTACGCTGGCGAAAATAATCGCTTCGCCAGTGTTGGCATCATTGATTTTGCCTTCCAGTAGAGCTTGGGTGAATACCGTTGCCGAAAACAGGCAAAGCGCTAACAATAGGAGGAGTTTTTTCATAACTTGATCGTTTAAGAAATGGGAGGAGGCTTTGTTAAGAAAGGAAAAAGTAAAAAGTAAAAAGTAAAAAGGAAAATGGAGCGAAGCGACATCCCGTCTGAACGAAGTGAAGCGGGAAGGAAAACGCTGGCGTCCCGGACGAGCGAAGCGAGAGCGGGATAGAGCGAATCGACATCCCGTCTGAACGAAGTGAAGCGGGAAGTAAAAAGTGGCGTAGTCATACTGATGAGTTGCAAGCCCGAAGAAAAAAATCGGCTCGCCTGCCCGTAGGGCAGTGCGAGCCGAAAAAAAGAGACTTGTTTGCCGGGCGCAACAAAAGTTTTCATAGCCTGAAGTATATGAGTAGTTGTTTTTTGGAGCTACATTTTAAGCCCCAAAAATAGGCTGGATGTTGGCGCGATGCGAACCAAATATTCAGTATTGTCAGTTTTCTGAATGCCTCCTGAAAATCTGTCCCTTTTCTCTCTTGCCTTTTCCTGGTCAAATGCTTACCTTTGCGCATCTTTTTGAAAAGGTTCTGGATTTAGGGGGCCATTGCCCGGCAGCGCTATCCTTTTTCAGCGCCTTTTCCAATGACAATCCAAACCAAACACAGCTTCATGTCCGACAAGAAAATCCGCTCTGCTCTTATTTCCGTTTATCACAAAGACGGCCTGGAGCCCATCGTGCGTGAATTACAGCGCCTCGGGGTCAAGATTTATTCCACCGGCGGGACGCAAAGCTTCCTGGAAAGCCTGGGCGCAGAAGTGGAAGCAGTAGAAAACCTCACTTCCTACCCATCGATACTGGATGGGCGGGTGAAGACCTTGCACCCCAAAGTATTCGGCGGCATCCTGGCGCGGCGCGAGGCGGGCCACCAGCAGCAATTGCAGCAGTACGATATCCCGGAAATCGACTTGGTCATCGTGGACCTTTACCCCTTCGAAGAGACCGTGGCCAGCACCGAAGACGAAGCTGCCATCATTGAGAAGATCGATATCGGGGGCATCTCCCTGATCCGTGCGGCGGCCAAGAATTTCAATGATGTGGCCGTGGTACCCTCTAAATCAGAGTACGGCCTGTTGTTGCAGCTACTGCGGGAGAAAGATGGCATGACCAGCCTGGCCGAGCGCAAAGAGCTGGCGCGCCGCGCTTTTCTAGTCTCTTCCCATTATGATACCGCCATTTTCCAATATTTCAGCCTGGGGCAGGAAACGGCCGTGGCATTCAAGCATAGCATCCTGCATTCACAAGGGCTGCGCTACGGCGAAAACCCGCACCAGCAAGCCGTTTTCCACGGCCAGCTGGAGCGCATGTTCGACCTCATCGGCGGCAAGGAGCTCTCTTACAACAACCTGGTCGATATCGACGCGGCAGTGGGCCTGATGCGGGAGTTTAAGGGAGCAGCACCTACATTTGCTATACTGAAGCACACCAATTCTTGTGGCATAGCTACCCGGCCGACCTTGCTGGAAGCCTGGCAAGCGGCGCTGGCGGCCGATAATGTCTCTGCTTTTGGTGGCATCCTCATTGCCAATCGGCCGATTGACCTGGCTACGGCTCAAGAGATCAAGCAGCTGTTTTATGAGGTGCTCATCGCGCCCGATTTCGAGGCCGATGCGCTGGAATTGCTCAGCAGCCAGAAAAAGCGTATCCTGCTGCGCATCAAAGGCTGGCATGCCAATCCGCGCAGCTTTAAAAGCTTGCTCAACGGCGTTATCGAACAAGATGCCGACCTGAAAATCGAAACGGCTCAGGATATGAAAACCGTCACCCAAAAGGTGCCGAGCCAGGAAGAAATAGAGGATTTGCGCTTCGCCAACATCTGCGCCAAGCACCTCAAGTCCAATACCATCGTGCTGGCCAGGGGGCAGCAGCTCATCGCCATGGGCTGCGGCCAGACCTCGCGGGTGGATGCGCTCAAGCAAGCCATCCTCAAAGCGCAGGCCTTCGGCTTTAGCTTACAGGGTGCTGTGATGGCCTCCGATGCGTTCTTCCCCTTTCCCGACTGTGTGGAAATCGCTCACCAAGCAGGCATCACCGCCGTCATCCAACCCGGCGGATCCATCAAAGATCAGGATAGTATCGATTATTGCGATGCCCATGGGATGGCGATGGTCACAACCGGCACTCGGCATTTCAAGCACTAAGCCCTGAGGATGAACCTAGCCATTGATATCGGCAATACCCGCACTAAAATCGGCGTTTTCCAAAACGGGGAGCTGGAGTATGAGCAGGCCTTTGAAAATGGGCCGCAGGATTATTTATTGGAGATAGCAACCAACCATCAGGTTAAAAATATCATCTTATCTACTGTGGCAAGCGGTTTAAACCACCTGATCCGTCAGGAATTAGAACGTCATTGCTATGTTTTGGAATTGGATGCTGCCACGCCCTTGCCAATACGCAACCTCTACCAAACACCTGAAACACTGGGGAAAGACCGCCTGGCTGCCATTGTGGGCGCTTATGCCCTCTGGCCCGGTCAGCATTGCCTGGTAGTCGATGCCGGTACTTGCATCACTTATGACTTCCTGCGGCAGGATGGTGCCTTCCTGGGAGGAAATATCGCCCCGGGCATAGGCCTGCGTTTAAAAGCAATGCATACCTTTACCGCCCGGCTGCCTCTGGTGCCGCGCGGCGAAGTACTAGAATGGGTGGGCCGCAGTACCGAAGAAGCCCTGCGCAACGGCGCGCAATTGGGGGCTTTGCTTGAAATTGAAGGCTTCATCCGCTATTGCCAGGGCCAATTTGGAGACATTCGGGTGCTTTTTACGGGGGGAGACGCAGATTTTTTTGCAAAAAACATGAAAAGCCAGATATTTGTGCATCAAAATTTAGTCCTCCTGGGGCTAAATCAAATTTTAAATCATAATGTCAAGCGTTTGGAGTAGATTGGTTTTAACTGTGGGCTTTGGGCTCAGCGCGTTAGTGTTATGGGCGCAGGCTACGGCCATCAACCCAAAGATCAATTCCCCTTATTCCCGTTATGGGCTGGGTAACCGCGTCGAGCAATATTACGCGGCGCCGGCGGGCATGGCGGGCATGAGTGCTGCCTTTCACGACCCCTACCACCTGAATATCCTCAACCCGGCTTCGCTGGCTAGCTTGCAGGCGACTGCCTTTGAAGTGGGCCTAGATGCTCGCTACACTAGCCTCAAATCCCAGGAAGCTTCCGAAGGCATTTGGAGTGGCAACCTCAAATATCTGGCTCTGGGCTTTCCCTTGATCAACCCCATCAACGAAGCCCTGGACCTACGCAATTCGCCCTGGCGCTTCGGCATGGCTTTTGCCCTGCAACCCTTTACGGAAGTAGGCTATAATGTGGAAGTGCCATCCGAACAACCTGGCTTGGGCCTGACCACCAACTATCTGAAGGGCAGTGGTGGTACCTATCGCCTCACCTGGAACAACGCCGCCAGCTACAAAGGGCTGTCCGGTGGTTTTACCTTTGGCTACCTCTTTGGGCAACTGTCCAACAACCGCCGGGTAGAATTTGATAGCTTGCAGGGGGCCTACATATCTGAATTTCTCGATAAGCTAAACGTCAACGGCTTCTTCTGGCGTTTTGGGCTGCAATACACCTACGATTTCAAAAAAGCTGACGCCAGCGGAGTGAATAAGGCCATCGGGCAACGGATCATCATCGGTGCGCATGGCAATTCCAGTAGTGGGTTCAATACCAAGTCCAGCCGTTTTGCCGAGCGCTACAACTTCCAGTACCAAAGCCAGGATACGATACTGGACGGAACGATCGTAGAACAAAAGGGTGCTCTGCCCGCCGCTTTGGCTGTGGGCATTATTTATGAAAAGATTAACAAGCTGAAATTGGGTGCCGAAATCGAACTCCAATCCTGGGAACAATACTTCAATGAATCCAAACCCGAAGCCCCGCTACTCAATACCTGGCGCGCGAGCGTAGGCATGGAAATTATCCCTAACTACCTGTCTTACAATAACTATTTCCAGCGTGCCCGCTATCGATTTGGCGCATTTTACGGCATGGACCCGCGCAGTATCAATGGGGTTCAGCTCGAGGAATTCGGCCTGACCGCTGGGATAGGCTTCCCGATCGTCATGACGCGGCAGCGGATTTCGTTCATTAATCTGGCGCTGGAAGCCGGCCGCTTCGGCCTGGCCGATACTTTGCAAGAAAATTACGTCAAAATGACGTTGGGATTTACGCTTAATGATAATACTTGGTTTTTCAAACGAAAATTTAACTGATCATGAAAGGACTACGCATCTCGCTCCTTGTTTCGGCGCTCATTGGCTGGTTTGCCGCCGCAGCGAGCGCCCAGTGTGACACATGGAACAACTCTCCCCAGAAGGAGGAAGCTGAAAATGCCCACGTACTCTATCGCGGCGTTGTCAGGGGCAAAGAAGTCGCTGACCTGCAAAAGCTGGGTAGTGAGGAATTCAAACTGGCTTTTGACAACTGGAAAAGAGCCTATAGTATCGCTCCCGCCGCTGACGGGCAGCGCCCCTCCCACTACACGGATGGCCGTGACTTGCTGAAGGCTAAATACAACCTGAGCACTGATGAAGCGGAGAAAAAAGAATTGGCTGATTTTATACTCCGCCTCTATGATGAACAAATCCGTTGCTACCAGAATGAACCCTTTCTCCTGGGGCGCAAAGGCTTCGATATGTTCTACATGCCGGAATACGGCTACCGGGAGGAGACCTTTAAGGTATTGAAAGATGCCCTGAACAAAGGGGGCAATGATACGGAATACCTGATTATGGAGCCGCTCTCCCTAATCCTGGTTTACTATTTCACCAACCAGTTAGTAACTCAAGCCGAAACGCAGGAATTGTTTTCCAAAATGCAAGAAGTCGTTGACTACAATATTGAGAACAACGAGCGTTTCGGGGCCTATTATCAAGACATGAAGCTTCGCATGGCCAGCCATTTCAGCTCCATCGAAGACAAGGTGTTCGACTGTGATTATTTTAAAAATAAGCTCCTGCCGGAATACCAGGCCAACCCCAATGACCTCAAAATCGTACAATATACCTATGTGAAGCTCCGCCAGCAAGGTTGCGATTCTACTGATGTCGTCATGGTTGAGCTGCGGGATAAGTACGAACTCCTCGCCAAATCGATTAACGACTCTTTGGAGGTGGTGCGCCGCCAGCAAAACCCTTGCTACGATGCTTCTCAACTACAGCAGGAAGGCAGCTACTCTCGTGCTTTGTCTCGTTATGAGGAGTGCCTGCAGCAAACCGATGACGCGGAGTCCAAGGCGCAGGTTTATTACAGCATCGCCTCGATCCGCCTATACCGGCTCAACCAGGAGAGTGCGGCTGTTTCCGCTGCCCGCCAGGCCGCTGCTTTAAAGTCGGGCTGGGGCCGCCCTTATATTATCATCGGCGACGCCTACGCCCGTATGGGCCGTAGCTGCGACGATTGGAATTCTCGTCTGGCTGTCCTGGCGGCAATGGACAAATACAGTTTAGCCCGCTCGATTGACTCGGAAACCGCAGAGGACGCCAACCGCCGTTTAGCTCAATATCGCGATGCTATGCCCGATCGTGAGCAGGGGTTCATGCGCGGCATCCAGGAAGGTCAGAGCGTGACCGTCGGCTGCGGCATCAATGAAACAGTGAAAGTGCGCTACAAGCAATAAGCTGCTTTTCGCTGCCGGATGGCTGCTTATCGGCGATTCCGGCTAAAAGCCAGTGCGGAGGAGATACCTCGCACTGGCTTTTCCTTTGTTGGTAAAAGGGGCCGCCGGGGGGCTTTCTTCGGGGCTGGAAATGGCTGTGGCACAGGCTGGACGCTCTTGTACAATCATTTGGGAGGTGAAAAACACCCACACACTTTCGGGAAGTTTCGGACTTCCCGAAAGGTGTCGGAGACGGCTATAACGGGATTGCCATCACCCAACCCAGGGTGGGGGTCATCAATTCGGACTTCCCGAAAGTTGGCAAAGACGACAATAATCCGCCCCTCATTAATTGTCAAAACCTGCCAGCAGGAAGGAATAGCGCTTTATCCAACTGCAGCCAGTCCAGCGTATTGTCGGCGAAAATTTTTCCGACAGTGTCCGGCGGCAGCCCCATCTCCTGGATGAAAGCGCCGATTTCTAAATCGCCCAGCGGGAAGGGGTAATCAGAGCCCAGGCACACACGGTTTTCTCCGGCCGTTTCCAATACGTACTCCAGCATGCGTGCATCATGCGTGATACAGTCCACCCAGAATTTGCCGAGGTAGCTCCTGGGATTGATCGGGTTATCCTCGGCCACCAGATCGGGGCGGCAGTTGAAGCCATGCTCGATGCGGCCGATGGTGGGAAAAAATGAGCCGCCGGCGTGGGCAAAGCAAACCCGCAAATCAGGCAGGCGCTCTAAGACGCCGCCGAAAATCATCGAACAAATGGCTCGCGATGTTTCCGCCGGCATGCCCACCAGCCAGGGCAACCAGTACTTGCGCATGGAGTTGAAGCCCATCATCTCCCAGGGATGTACAAAGAGGGCCATGCCAAGCTCTTGGCAGGCTTCAAAGATGGGGAAAAACCCCGGCTCGTTCAGGTTCCTGTCGTTGATATTGGAGCCGATTTGTATGCCCACGAGCCCGATTTCCTTACAGCGCTCCAGCTCGCTGATGGCCAGCCGGGCATCCTGCATGGGCAGGGTGCCCAGGCCGATGTAATGGCGCGGGTGGCTCTGGACGAGCGCGGCGATATCATCGTTGAGGAAGCGGGCTAACTCAAGCCCATCAGCCGGTTTGGCCCAGTAGGAAAATAGCACTGGTATGGTGCAAACAACCTGCACCTGGGTATGGTGCAGAGCATACTCCTCGATGCGTTCCTGTGGGTCCCAGCAGTTGGAGCAAATTTCCCGGAAAAATTCGTTGCCCTTCATCATCTTGGCGCGCCCGGGCTGGTGGTGCTCCAGGTGGATGAAATCTCCATAGCCAAACTTCTCAGCAAAGCGCGGCAAGCGCTCCGGGATGATGTGGGTGTGCATGTCAATCTTCAGCATGGCTTTGATTTGGTTGGTGCGTCAAAGGCGTGAAGATAGGAGATTGCTTTGAGGTGTGCAACTGCCAGCTCAGCGCAGCGGCGAGTTAGCATCAACACCCGCTCAAAGTCCCCGCTGAACCGGTCTGCTTATTGTTTCACCCACTTGCCCGACCAAGTATGCTTACCCGCGGTAAGGCGATAGGCATAAACTCCCCTGGGCCAAGCTCCCAAGTGGATGTTTTCCGAATTTTGGCCTGTCGGCCAATCAGATTGGTAAAGCAGCTGGCCAGAAATGGAAAATATTTGCAGGCGTGCAGCCTGTTCCAGCCCCTCGGCAATGAAGGTCACCTGCGTTTTTGCCGGGGAGGGGAATACGCTGACGCGGGTGCCCGCTTCAGCCTGGCTGCCGACATCACTGATGGCCAGGGCTGCCTCGACGGCGGCCAGGGCATCCACCCGGCCAAAGCCATAGGCGGCGTTGGGCACTTCCAGGCCAGAGAAAGCGCCGCAATCCTGAGGGCTGAGCATCGGCAGCGCCGTCTGCTCGATGATATCCTCAATCAGCTCCACTTGGCCGGACAGGGCGGGGTTGGCAGAGATGACCAGCGCGACTAGCCCGGCTACATGCGGCCCGGCCATGCTAGTACCCGAAAAGTTGGCAAACCCTCCATTGCGGATCGCTGAACGCACCCCTACGCCTGGCGCAGCCACATTGGGCTTGAGCCGGTCGCTGCCATCAACCAGTACGGGGCCGCGGCTGCTAAAGTTGGCGATGGTGTCGGTTTGCCGGGTAGCGCCAACCGAAAAGCTGTTTTCGAAAATGGCCGCTGGCGTATTGACCGTCGAGCAGTTGCTGCCGCCATTGCCCGCGGAAACGACCACGACTACGCCCGCTGCCTTGAGGTTGTCAACGGCCATCTGCATCAATGCAAAGTTCGACGGGTTGCAGCCTTCCATCATGGGGCAGCTCCAGGAATTATTGATGACGTGGGGGGCCATGCCGGGGTCGGGGTTGGCGCCACTCAGGTCGGTAGGGGCCAGAAACCATTCAAAGCATTCCGTATAAGTTGCCGGAGAGCCGTAGCCGCGCTCCATGTTGCGGCATGCAATCCAGCGCGCGCCCGGCGCGACGCCGATTTTGGTGCCCAGATCGCTCTCATCGCCTACCATAGTGCCCATGGTGTGGGTGCCGTGGTTGTGGTCGTCACAAGGTATGGGGCTATCCAGCCCGCAGGGGTTCAGGCTAGGGCTGATGACGGAGTCGTTGTGCAGGGGGCTGATTTCATGGATGGCATCGTGCCAGTTGTAGTGGTGGTCGGCGCTACTACCATCCCAGCCGCGGTAACGGTTTTTGATCGCGGGGTGCTCCCATTCAAACCCTGTGTCTTGGCCGCCGATGACGACGCTCTGGCCGGTATAGCCCATGGCCCAAACTTGATTGGCCTTGATGCGCTCGACGCCCCATTCCAGGCCCTCACGCAGCCCGATGGCCTGCGTTTCGCCAGGTAGGGGCTCGTCCAGTTTGATGCTAGGGTTGTCTTGGATTTGTGCCACGGCCTCCAGTTCCGCCAGGCGGCGGATGAGGGCCTGCCCACCCTTAGCCTGAACCATGTTGACGACGTAAAAAGCCCGGTAGGGCGCCTTTTCCCGCTGCAGCAGCGCAATGACCGGCGGCTGGGACTGGCGGGCAGTTTCCTGCAGGCGGGCGAAGACATACTGCCCTTTCTCCTCCTTGGTGCGGAGCTGGCGGCTACCGCTCACATCGGCTTGTGCTCGTAGCAAGATGAGAAAGCTCGCTTGGCCGCCACCAGCGGTTTTTTCCAGCAGAGTAGCATCAACTTTTTGTTTCCAGGCTTCACTATCGTGGTTTTTCCAGGACAGGAGCGGCAAAAATAATAGTGCAGCCAATAGAATATTTTTCATGCTTTTTTCCGGCCAATTTAAGCTTAATCTGCAGGTAAGCTGGGGCGAAAGCCCTCTTGCTTTCGCTATTTTCAGCTAAATTGCATTTTTTTGACCTGGATAGGCAGCTATTCTGCCTGGAGCAGCATCCATTAACAGGAGGAGCAAGGCATCAACTTCAAAGTGTGCCCTGGGTTTATCGCGCGGTCATGCAGCAAGCCGAAAAGAGCGGCTAAAAAGTTGTTTATTGCTTTTAAAACTGATTATCAGCAAGTTTAATGAAAAAATAAAGCCAAAACATTTGGCATTATCTGGAAAAGCTTTAATTTTATACGCTTTGATTAAGATGGCCTAAAAACAGAGCGCTATGCCATACCAACTTACGCTTTACGACGCCTTCTCGGGTATCTCCCAGCAGGAGAAGATAAAAGTCGTACATTTTTTGTGCGGCCAAAGTAGTAATGTCAACCGGCAAAATGTGCTGGAGGCAGTTGAATACGCCCTGAAGCTAAAACCATCTTTTGGCGGCTTCGTGCTGGCCGCCAGAAAAGAGGACCAACTCGCCGGCGTCATCGTGGCCAACCGCACGGGCATGGAAGGATATAGCCCTAAACATATTTTCGTCTTCGTGGCCTTAGACAAAGCCCTGGAGCAAGAAGAAGCACTGGTCAAGTGCCTCTTGCAGAAAGCCCTCCACTATGCCGATGGCGATGTGGCTATGCACGTAGAACCGGACCACCCCGCCCTCCAGCTTTATCAAAAACTTGGGTTCCAGGCCCAATACCTGGAGCTGCGCTTCCCCCAGAAACCATCCCCCGCAGTTGCCTGATCGCCCCTTCTGGCCGCCTCCACTAGGAGCTTGAAAAGCCTTCCACTATATTCCCAGACCTATCGTAATTTCCTTATATTTACCGGATGGAAACATTCCAGGCAATCGAACATCTATGCAAGGATGAACGGATGGCAGTAGTTATTTCGGCTGTCGGGGCTTTACCTGCGCTTGAGGCAGCGGGCAGCTTATACCCGAGTTTGTTGCGAGCCGTCATTTACCAACAACTATCGGGCAAAGCCGCTGCGACTATCCATGGGCGTTTCATCGCTCTGTTTGGCGATGGTTACCCTCATGCCGAACAATTGCTCCGCTTGGATGAACCGGTCTTGCGCGGCGTCGGCTTGTCGCGGCAAAAACTGGGCTATCTGCAAAATATCGCCCGCTTCTTTATGGAAGGGCATCTGGAGCAGCAAAACTGGGATGATTGGGAGGATGAAGCGCTCATTCAACATCTCACGAAAATCAAGGGCGTAGGCCGCTGGACGGTAGAAATGATCCTGATGTTTACCCTGAACCGCCCCAATGTTTTCCCTGTTGATGATTTAGGCATACAGCAGGCGATGGGAAAGCTGTATGGCTTGCCGGAAAAAGGCAAAGCGCTCCAGTCGCGCATGCAGGATATAGCAGTGCCTTGGCAGCCTTTTCGTACCTACGCTTGCCGTTACCTTTGGCAGTGGCTCGATACTGGAGAAAAGTGAAATGCGAATTGACATTTTGATTGAACAAGAACAAGCTCTAATCTGAAAGTGGCCGATATTATGTACACAGAACGCCTTATCGGGAAATATACCGGGCAAGAAAAAGGCCCGCTGTTGATTTGCCTGGCCGGCATGCACGGCAACGAACCGGCTGGCATCGAGGCATTGGAAATCCTATTTAACCTCCTCGAAATCGAACCGGAAAGCAACCCGGCTTTTTCCTTCAAAGGGCGTATGCTCGGCTTGCGCGGCAACTTGCGGGCCCTGCGGCGGAAAGAGCGCTTCATCGACAAAGACCTCAACCGCCTATGGACGCCGCAGCTCGTCCAGCGTATCAAAGCTAGCCCGGAAGCGGGGCTCTTGTCGGAAGAACTGGAGCTCAAAGAACTCCTCGCTATTATTGAAGCGGAAATCAAGGAATACCAGCCTCCTAAAATCGTGCTGCTCGATCTGCATACGACTACTGCTTTTGGTGGCATTTTCTCCATCACTACGGATGAGCCCGAGAGCATCAAAATCGCAGTGGAACTGCACGCCCCAGTCGTCAAGGGCATGTTGAGGGGCATCCAGGGCACTACCTTGCACTATTTCACCCCGGAAAATTTTAATTGCCCAACGGTCGGTATCTGCTTCGAATCCGGGCAGCACGACGATAAGCTGTCCATCAATCGTGCTATCGCTGCGGTTATCAATTGCCTGCGAACCATTGGCTGCGTTCGGGGCGAAGATGTGGAAAACCGCCACGACGCTATCTTGATCGAATACTCCAAAGATTTACCCAAGGTGCTGGAACTCATCCTCTGTCATACCATCACCCCTTCCGATGGTTTTCGCATGCTGCCCAACTACGATAACTTTCAGCCCGTCAAAAAAGGAGAGATACTGGCCTATGACCGCCACGGCCCTATCCGCGCCCGGGAAGATGGCCGCGTCCTGATGCCGCTCTACCAAAAACAGGGCGATGATGGCTTCTTCTTGATCCGGGAGGTCGGGCAGTGAATTTAGGCCTCAGAAGCGGCCCGCCCCCACTGAGTCGAGCCTTAGTAGCGTGCCCCGCACGGGGAACGAAGTGACCTCCCGCTAAATGCGGGCAAACATTTAGTGGGGCCAGCTTACCCCTCTCCCTCCACCTGCAAAAACTGCATTTCGTACAGATGGCGATACAGCCCATCTTCGATGCGGATGAGCTCTTCATGCGGCCCAAACTCCTTAGCTTCGCCATGGCTCATCACCAGGATGTTGTCAGCATGGCGGATGGTGGACAGGCGGTGGGCGATGATGATGGAAGTACGCCGGGCGATTAGCTTCTCAATGGCGTATTGGATGACCGACTCCGTCTCCGGGTCAATGGAGGAGGTGGCCTCGTCGAGGATCAGGATATCAGGGTCAAAAATCAAAGCGCGGACGAAGGAGATCAACTGTCGTTGGCCCATAGACAAAGTGGCACCCCGTTCCATCACCTGGTAGTCATAACCGCCGGGGAGCTTTTCGATAAATTCGTGCGCTCCAATCATCGTAGCAGCTTTGATAACCTCCTCGCGCGTGAAGCGATCGTCCCGCAGGGTGATGTTTTCAAGGACGGAACCGGAGAACAGGAAAACATCTTGCAAGACTATAGCAACCCGTTTGCGCAAAGCTTCCAGCTCGTATTCGTGGATATCGACGCCATCAATTTTGATGCTGCCTTGCTGGATTTCATAAAAGCGGTTGAGGATATTGACAATAGTCGTCTTGCCAGATCCAGTACTGCCGATGAGCGCCAGGGTTTCGCCGGGCTTGATTTGAAAGCTGATGTCTTTGAGTACGTAGTCCTTAGCTTGATATGCAAACCAAACGTGCTCGAATTCCACGCTGCCTTGCAGCTTCTCCGGCTGGAATGTGCCGCTGTTTTCAATCTGGGTCGCCTGATCCAAAACGCCGAATACCCGTTCGGAAGCCACCAGTCCCATTTGGAGGGTATTGAAATTGTTGGCCACCGTGCGGATGGGGCGGAACAACATGTCCAGGTAGATGGGGAAAGCCACCAGCGCACCCAGGGTCACGCCTCCGGCGCGCAGGGCATCCTGGGCGCCCCACCAGACCATAAGGCCCAGCGATGCCGCAGCGATGATTTCAACCACGGGGAAGAAAACGGCGTAGTAGAGGATAGAATCCAGGTTGGCCTGGGTGTATTTGCGGTTGATTTTTTTGAACTTATCCATCTCCTGCGCTTCGGCATTGAAAATCTGCACGATGCGCATGCCCGTGATGCGTTCCTGAAGGAAGGCGTTCATGTGCGATATCTCCGTGCGTACCCGCTGAAAAGATATCTTAACCTTTTCCTTGAAGATGTAGCTGGCAATAATGAGGAAGGGCATCGTCGCCAAGCAGATGAGGGTCAGCTTCCAACTAGTGAGAAACATTACGCCTAATACCGTGACCAGCATGATCAAGTCGGCGATAATCGTAATCGAACCTTGTGAAAAAACGGTATTGATGGCCTCGATATCATTGATGGTGCGGGTAGTAGAGGTCCCGATGGGCGTGCGGTCGAAGTAGCCCAGCTTTAAGCTGGTGATATGGCGGAAGACCCTTACCCGCAGGTCTCGGATAACGGATTGCCCCAGCCAGCTGGTAGAATAGATGAATACATAGCGCAGGCTGGCTTCCAGGAAGAGCGCTCCAAACAGGATGAGGATTATCCGGCTCATCCCCTCGATATCGCTGACGAAGATGTAGTCATCCACTATTTTTTGTACCAGATAGGGGCGCAGCGTCGCCAAAGGCGCCAGCACCACGGTCAGGATAACCGCCAGGGCAAAGATGCTGCGGTGAGGTCGGGCCAGCCCCAAGACCCTGCCAAGAAGGTAAAAGTCAATCTTATTCTTGTCGAGTGAAGCCATTTGGGTGCGATAAGGTTGAAAACAAAAAGGGAACGCCGCAAGGCGCAATAAGTTTAGATTGTAGCCTGCCTGAGCAGGCCGCAGTCAGTCCAGGTATTCTACCTCCATCTTGTAGCTCCACTGGTCAAAATACAAATTGCCGCCGCGCCATTCGGCTTCGCCGCGCTGGAAGTCGATCGTCTCGCTGCGGGGGTGGATTTTAGCAGGGAAAAATTGGCCGGAAAAATCATCATTGACGATAAGGCGGTAGGCATCAGCCCCTCCGAAGAAAAACTCCTGGGCGGCTTGATGCCCTTCGATTTCCTGGAGGTTGAAGTCTGGGTCTATCGGCACCCAGCCCAGGCTTTCGATATAGATTTCTGCCCAGTCGTGCAAGTTGAGGTGGCCAGGGTAGAGGAACCAACCGCTCTGCCATTTGGCGGGTATGCCGTTGTAGCGGCACAAGGCGATGAAGAGCAGGCTCTTCATCCCGCAGTCGCCCCGGCGGTTTTGGATGCAGTATCCGGGGATGTCCGGCATGGTGGAATACTCCAGGGCGCTGGCCCAGGGGATGTTCTCGCCGATCCAGCGATAGATTAGCCACGCCTTTTGCAATGGGTTTTGTTCCTCGCCGATGATTTCTGCTGACAATGAGCGGAGTTGGGGTGTAAACCGGATATGTTGCGCCCGCTCGGCGGTGAAGTGTTGAAACAAAGCGCTGGCGGTGTCATAGGGCTGTACGGGCCACTCCCGCCACGGCCGAAATTCATCGTAGGCGGTATAACTGGCCTGAACCTGGAAGGCGGTCCATTCCCCTTGCCGGGCCGGTTTCTCCATGTATATAGAGCTGTGCGGATATTGGAGGGGCGAGATGATGTAAAACGGCTCGCTGGCCTCCAGGAACTGTACTGGCCCCAGCCTTTCGCGGCTGGAGCGAGGGTAGGGGAGCCATGCCCGAATGATTTCTCCTGCCGGCACTGCATCGGGCTTCACGCGCAGGCTATAGGTGATTTTAATCTGCCGGGGCCGGGCAGTGGCCGCTGGGGCTGCGGCAATTGCAGCGGCAGCTTCGGGCAAATAGCCTTTGAGGAAGCCTGCCAAGCCGTCTTCGGCGGGGCCATCCACCTCTTGCCGCCGTGCTTTGGCTTGCGCATCGACGCGGAACAAGTTCCACACGGCATTGCGGAAGTAGCGCCTTTCTCCTTCGATGATGCGCATCTCCAGCTGGCCAGAGCGCTCCCAGCTGCGGAGTTGTTCGTCGCTCAGCTCGGGGTAGTAAGGCTTCAGGGTTTTGCGTACGTAGACCTCATCCCGATTGAAGTCTAATTTGATGCGATCCAGCAAGGCCGCCTGGAGTTGGAGGTTGTAAACGGCAGTATCAGCCAATTGGCCGCTGGCGATGCGCTGCTGGATCAGTTGTTGTGCTTGCTTGAAATTGCCCACCTGGATTTCAGCATTGATATCCTGATAGGGGGTTTGGGCGGAGAGCCAAAGCAGGCTAGCCCCCCAAATAAACAACAGGCTGATGAGCTTTTTCATACTGGTGTTATTTCAGCGTTTGATTGTAAAGCGGCACTTCAGCGATAGGCAGTACCCCGTTTTTCCCAATGCCGCTGAGCATGCGCCGGGCGCGGACGAAGCTCTGCAGGCGGTACTCGCTGAAATCTGGCTCACCCCGGCGCAGGCTCTCCACGGTGACGGCGCCGGAAGCGTGGATCATCTTCCCATCGCCGAGGTAGATACCGACGTGGGTAATCCGCTCGCTTTGTTCCGTGTTGGCTTTGCGGCCAAAGAAGAGCAAGTCGCCCGGGAGCAGATTGACCAAGGTCGTATCCGTTTCCACGGCTTGCCCTACATGCACTTGCTGGGAGGCATCGCGTGGCAGCTGCAAGCCATTGAGGTAAAAAGCCATTTTGGTGAAGCCGCTGCAGTCTACGCCTTTGCCGGAGGTGCCGCCCCAAAGGTAGGGCCGCCCCATAAAGGAAAAGGCAGACTCGATGATGTTTTCTGCGGTAGGCTGGCGGGAAGCCAGCCAGGCGGAGTACGCCATCAGGTCGGCCTGAGGGATATAAGCCGTGCGGCCATCGGGGTATTGTACCTGGGCAAAGCCACTTTGCGAGCCAGTAAGTTTGAGGATATTCCCCGCCAGCAGATCGGAAACAGGCAGGGCATCGGGGCTAGGTTGGGCACGGGCTAGCCCCATATCCGGCAGGTAAACTACTTTTTCAGCCTGTTGCCATGCCTGTAATTCTGGCGCGCTCATCAAGGTAAGGCCGCCCTCATCGAGCCAGCCTAGGTAGCCATCTGGGCTTTGTACCAGGTACCAACTGCCATGGGCTTTATACACCCGCAGCGGCGTGCCGAGCATGGCCTGGGTAGCCAACTCGGCAGCATGCTTAGGCTCGGAGCGGATGTTGCTCGCCGAGAGGTTGACTAACGCGTAGATTTTACCTTGCAGGCTGCTATCTGGCAGGAGATTGATATCTTGCTGGGCTTTAATACCCGTAGCTTTTAGGCGCGCCTCCAGTTCTTGGCGTGCCTCGGGCAGGTTTGTCTCACCGGCCAGCCGCCACTGGCCATGGGCTCGTTCCAGGCTGATGTCGAATAGCGCCACCCGCTTATCGGGAGCGTAGGCTTGGCGCACTTCCTCTACAACGGACATGAGCTCGGGAGGTGGTGCTTGCTCTATCGTTTTACAGGCAATATGCAATATCGACAGCACCATGAAGTACAAGAAAGGCTTATTCATGTCTTTAAGGTTTTGTTTTTTACCAAAACGATGCAAAGATAAGGTAAAAACAAAAGGGCGCTTTCCCTGGAAAGCGCCCTTTTGAAAAAGCGTGAAAATAGAGATCGTTTATTTGTAGCCAGAGGATTCAAAGGTCGAAATGGCATCCATCTGGTTGTTGTTGTGGCGGACCTGGGCGGCTTCAGCGCCTACGCCGGCTTTGTTGTGCTCCAGGCGGCAGCCGACAAGGATGGCATCTGCTGCACCAGTTGAGCGGGCATTGTGTACGCCGCCATCGCGGATATAAGCGATATTGTGGTTGAACAGGCAGTTCTGGATATAAGGAGAAGCTTTACCGCTCTGCGCCTTATTGTATATGCCTGCGCCGTAAGAAGCTTCATTGGAAGTGAACGTGCAATTCACGATTTTTGGGCTGCAGTTGCCGCTTTCGCTGTAGTTGAGGATTGCACCGCCTTCGAAGCCAGCTTTATTGGTGATGAACTTGCAGTCAACGATCTGCGGTTGGCAGATGCCGTTGTTGATGGTCTTATTAAACAACGCTGCGCCTTCACGTGCCTGGTTGTTGGTAAAAGTGCTGTTGCGGATGGTCGGGCTGCTGCTGCGGCCGTTGGTAGCGAGATTGTACCAGCCAGCACCGCCGATTTCCAGGAAGCGGGCTTCATCAGAGCCATCTGCCATGCCGCCGGTGATGATGAAGCCATCGACGATGGTATTGGCGCTTACGTTCTCCGTATAGATTACGGTGAAGGCATTATCATTGCGGGATGCCGTGCCAATTTCGCCGCTGAGGAAGGTGGGGTTGTTGGCAAGTACGCGCTGGTTGAGAGAAGACTCAAAGCCTGCAAAGCCGCCGTAGAGCGCGATGCCATCATTGATGACAAAAGCACGGTTGCGGTCGTTGTCGTTGGTCGTGTAGTAAGTGCCGGTAGCAACCCAGATTTGATCGCCTGCTTTAGCGCGCTGAAGGGCATCTTGTACGCTGTTGAGAGCATTGTCCCAAGAGGCGCCATTGCCGTTGCTGCCTGCTTTCACGTAGATGGTTTTTGCATCTAGCTGAAATAGCACTAGGGTGATTACGAAGGTTAAAAGAACTCTTTTCACGCTTTTAGAATTTTCGAAGTTGGTAAAAACTGAAATACGAGAGTTCTTTTTGACCAGATGAGGCCAAGCTCAGGATGGGAAAAGCCTGTAATGTGACACCATCTTGTCAAAAAGAAGGTGTCAAACGAAGATTACAATAAAAGGGATAATGGGCGAGAGTTTTGGGAAACTCTCTTAAAACTTTAAAACGGGATATATTGTCAAATACGGGTGCAATATATGAACCTTTTATTCATAAAGCAAGCTTTTCTGAAAAAAAATTCACGATTGCGGTCTTGTTTTCAAAATTGGCTTGGTTCGGGTACAAACGTCAAACATAAAATGGATAATACAACAGCTTATACGGCGGCGCGCAGATTTTGTTGCGCTATTTGGGAAAAAAATCAGCGATCAGCAAAAAAAGCCCGCTGCTGCATTAAGCTTCTGCAAGGTAGGCAAATTCTTTGATGAAGTGATAAATATATTTTTAAAATAATTGCTTTTTTTTTTGAAACCTTAGCCTGACGCTTCCGTATACCAGTTTATGGTGCCTTGTGTTTGCTCCAAGCTAAGGGGGAGCTTAATAGCTTCCGGGCAATGACTACGGTTGATCATTTTACGGCCAAAGAAGCAAGCCTTGGTCAAAAGCATTGATTTTTGGAGCATTTATAAAGAAAAATAAACCTGCAAGTATTTTTTTTCTGTATCTTGCGACAGTTTACAAACATACTAGCAGCACAAACATCCAACTATCTACCGTACCGAATCTTGCGATTCCCCCCTTATTGTGTTAATAGCAACTTGAAGCGAATTCATAACTTTTACCAAAATCTATTGATTTTGAGAAGAATACTATACCTCTGCTTACTACTGGCTGTGTGGGTGGTGCCTGTTTCATTACAAGCACAAGACATCCACTTTTCCCAATTTAGCCATGCGCCAACGAACCTGAACCCGGCACTGACGGGCATCTTCAGGGGTCAAGCTCGTTTCAGCGGCCACTACCGCTCGCAATGGAACACGGTGCCGGTCGAGTTCTTGACTTTCGCTGCTTCAGCGGACTTCAAGGTGGCCAATCGGGATCCAAACCGCAACGGATTTCTCGCGCTGGGCGCTGCCTTCAACTACGACCAGGCTGGCCTGTCGAGGCTTTATCTGGTAAACGGCAACCTGAACCTATCCTACACCCTGCGGTTGCACCCCAAGGCTTTCCTCTCGGCTGGCTTCCAGGCTGGCGCCAGCAACCGGGGCTTCAACCTGCAGAGTTTGTTGTTCAACAGCCAATACAACCGCAATACCAGTGAAGGAGATCCTGGCCTGCCCCATGGTGTCGATTTCCCCTCCAACCGCAATAGTTTCTTCGACCTGGGCACTGGCTTGAATTTCCGCCTGCAGGATTTCAGCACTTGCGAAATCGTCAATGACCTCAGCAAGCGTTCTTCCTTGGATGTGGGCGTTGGGCTTTTCCACGTCAACCGCCCCAATCAGGCATTCGACGATGAGGAAGAAGCCGATTTATTCCTTCGCATCAGCCCCTATCTGTTGGGGAACCTCCAGATAGATAATACTTTTGACGTTTTCCTCCATACCAATTTCCAGTTTCAAGGGCCGTATCAGGAGTGGCTCGCAGGCCTGGGCGGACGGGCTTATTTCGACAAGACGCCCGGCAAACAGGTGTCTATCGCTGCCAGCCTCGGCTATCGCTTCAACCAGGACTTTGGCGATGCTTTCATCCCCGCATTTGAAGTCCAGGTCGGCCCGGTTTTTGGGACGATATCCTACGACGTCAATATTTCAGATTTTAACGTAGCCACTGGCCGCCAGGGCGGTTGGGAGCTGAGCGTACGGTATGTCCTTGGCAGGGTATGTATCCGTAATTACTTCTGCCCCTTATTGTAAAAGTTATGAATATGAGAACATTACTATTAGCCTTACTGGTAGCCGTTGTATCTTCCACCGGGGCTTTGGGCCAGTCGTTGGAAAAGGTCTTGAGCGTGGGCGAGGAGTCTTTCAAAACCAAAGATTATTATGTTGCTTTCCGTTGCTATGAAACAGTGCTCCAATATGCCAGGTCTACCAAGCTTAAAGAAGACACCTTATATATAAAGTATAAGTATGCCGAAGCTGCCCGCCGCTTCAATTATCTGCAGGCCGCGGATTCGATGTACACCCGCCTGTTAGAGGAAGCACCGGAGAAAGCGCCCGATCTCTATGCCCGTTCGGTTTTTAGGTTGGCGCAAATCAAGCAAAGCAGAGCCAAGGACTCCATCAGCTTGAACTATAATGTGCTCAATGTGGCGAGGCTGGATACTGCCCGCCAATTGTATCAGCTCTTCCTCGGCGATGGGGTGTTTTCCAAATTGGATGCCAGCTCTTCAGAGCGGGATGCTTTCCGCCGGGCCGCCATCAAGGGGATTGAGAGCTGTACCTTTGCTATTGAAAATGATGGGCTGGTACCTTCCGATACCATCTACCGTTTGAGTAGCAAGATCAACTCCGAATTTTCCGACCTGGCACCCGTGCTCCGCGGTAATAGCCTTTATTTCTCTTCCATCAAGTACTATGGCAAACGGGAAAAGCTGGCCAAACAGTCGCGCACCTATTCCAAACTGCACCGGGCTGATTTCCTTGGCACCCCCGCGAGCGGCTTGGCGGAGGCTTCAGTGCAGCTACTCCCTGAAGAAGGGATATTCAACGAAGATCATTTCCATACCGCCCACACTTCCTTTTCAGGAGACGGCAACTGGATGTTCTTTTCTCGTTGCTATCAGGAAAAGGATAGCATTTTCTGTACGCTGTATCGCCGTGTGGACAAAGGAGACGGCTCTTGGGGCCAGCCGGAGCGCTTGACCATTAATGTAGATAGCACCAAATATACTTCTCAGCAGCCCGGTATTGCTCGCATGGGCGACAAGGAGTGGCTGCTCTTTGCCTCCGACCGGCCTGGCACCCAAGGCGGCCTCGACCTCTGGCGCTCCGAGCTCCGGCCCGATGGCAGCCTTGGCGAGCCGGAAAACCTCGCGGAGATCAACAGCCCCTCGAATGATGCTACGCCTTTTTACCACGAGCTGTCCGCACAGTTGTTCTTCAGCTCCGACCGTGAGCCCTCCTTCGGCCTCTACGATATCTTTATGAGTTATTTCGACGGCAGCGCTTGGAGTGCCCCTGACAATCTGGGCTTGCCTTACAATAGCGGCTACAACGATCAGTACTACTTCCTTTCCCCCGAGGGCAGCCAAGCTTATTTTTCCTCTGACCGCCCCGAGTCCACTCGTTTTATCGACTCGCTCGATGCTTGCTGCCAGGACATCTATGGCCACCCCATCGATATTTACATGCAGTTGGAACCCACCGTCCTGGGCTGCGGTAAAGACCTCACCGCCCAAGCAGAAATTAATGTTTACGACCTTACCCCTGGCGAAAACTCCAACCTGAAGGTGCCTCTGGACAGCGTCAAGCGCTACCACCGCTATCGCATTGAGGTGCTCATGCTGGGTTACCGTCAGGCTGCAGATACGATATCCCTCGACCATCGCTACCGCGGTCAGGATATGGTTTATTGGACCGTAGAGCTTGATCCTGATTATATCGATTTATTCTTTACCGCCTATGATGAGGAGATGCCGCATCTCACTTTCTCGGGCGAGAAGCTGAATATCCTGTTCAACGGCGAGCAGCCAATGCCAGGGCAGCTCCCTAAATCTTATCAGGTGAGCCCCTGGGAGCCCTTGTTCTTGTACGCTAAAGCTGATTTTCAGATTTATAAGCCAGTGGATACCGTCCTGACTTTTGCGGACATCAACTTGGCAGCTTGTGTGGATACGATCATATTGCCCTTGAAAATCGTAAATTTTGGCGAGTTGGATACGCTGATTATCTTTTATTTCGATAATGATAAGCCAGAAAGGGACCGCCCTTCGCTGACCAATCGCGAAAAAAGATATTGGCCGCTGACTAAGCTCTCTTTTGAAGAGACTTTCGACCCTTATTATGCTAAAAAGGAGGAATACATCGTCTATAATCTCCGCCCGGAAAGCATCGCTATCGACCGGGAGGTCAGATCCCGGATGTTCTCCATTGGCAATGAACAATTCCTGAAGGTGGGCAAAGACACTATCCAGGTTAGGGAGGTCGGCAATTCCCTGGTGACCGTGGTGGATACTTTTGGCGTGAGGCGTCAGGTCAACACCATATTTGATACCGAATTGAGAGGAGGGCTGGATAACCTCAATGCCCTGTGCGCTTTCCTGGAAGATTACCTCTCTACCGGGCGGGATTTTGAAATGGAAGTTCAGGGCTTTTGTAGCATCCGGGGCAATATGGAGTACAATGACTCTTTAGCCAACCGCCGGATTATGTGTATTCGGCTTTCCATGGAACAATTCAATGGAGGCGTACTCAAAGAGCACATCCGGCAGGGCCGCCTCCGGCTAGCGCCAAAGCCGGTGGGTGCCTCTGCTGCTGCCACCATTTTCCCTAACCCCAAGATGAACCCCGACCGGGATGAAGGGGGTATTTACAGCTTGCCGGCTATGCTCGACCGTCGTGTAGAGCTGAGAGTAAAAGGTGCTAACCTCAACTTTAACCCTCCCCCCGGCTCAACCTCATCTGAATCGAATCTTCAAATCCCTGGACAATGATAAAGAATTCTAATATGCCGATAGTTTTACAGGCCTTTGTCCTGGCTATGTTTCTTAGTGTGCCGTCTTCATTATGGAGTGCCAATCACTACCAATGGGAGGAGCAGGTCAGTTGCCGTTGGCAAAAACAGCAAAACCCATCGGAAATACCCTGGCAATGGGCCCTATTGAGCGCCGATACCCTTCGCCCGGTTTTCGCTACGCACTCCTGCGATTTGATTTGCCCTGATTTTCAGACCAATTGGGTCGTCGTGAACGCCACCTGCGGCCAAAGCGATGGCAAAATCACGGTCGTCCCCATCGGTTATCCGGCTGGGACTGTTTTCAATTATGTCTGGAGCGGCGGAGTAAGCAACACCAATGTCGCTGAAAACTTGCCGGCTGGCCTTTACACCGTCTTCATCGAGGTCGTTCAATCCGGCAATGGCGACTTCCGCAACTGCGATATCCAAGTGCGCATACCCGTCAGTGAAAATGGAGGGCCTCAGTTCAACGCCACCGCCAAAGGGGCTAATTGCATCACCGAGGATGGCACTGCTAAGTTGACTATCTCCAGTGGCACCCCTCCTTTCGCCATCAGTTGGAGCGGGGGCAGCCAAACAGCCAACAATTTGGGGACGGTTCAAATTGGTGGGCTTCCCGCCGGTGGCTATAGCTTCACTATTACCGATGCCAACGGCTGTCGCACCATTAAGCAATTGGACATCCCCCGGGACAATAGCGGCTTTTTTGATATCAGCCTTTCCGCTCAGGGGCCCAGTGCCTGCGGCCAGTCGGATGGCACGATTACCGTAAACATCAACGGCGGTTTTCCACCCTATAACATCACCTTAGGGCAAGAAATTTTTGAAACGACTTCCAACAGCACCTTCACTTTTAGCGGCCTGCCGGGCGGCTTATATACGGTTACAGTCATCGATGCTGCCTCGTGTGAAGAACAGGCTACGATTTCGGTAAATAACCCCTGTCCACCTTCGGTCAACGGCTGGGCCGCCATTGATGCTGACTGCCCCGATGGGGAAGGGCTCCTGGTCTTCAACGGCAGCGGCAGCGCCAGCGAATATTTCCAAATCCGTCAGGATAATTCTACCTGGGTTATCGCAACGGTGCCGGGCAATCAAGCCGTGATTGTAGCGGTCCCTTATGGAGGATATAAAATCAAGCGGCTAAGCACCACCGATAATTGCATTTGCGAATTCCCCCTTACGGTAGCCGCCCCGCCCCCCTTACAAGTCATCATCAATAAAGAATCCGCGGATTGCGAGCCCGGCGGTGCTTCAACGGGTTATATACGAGTAGCTAGCATCACCGGTGGTACGCCGCCTTACACGGTACTCATCACCAACGAAAGCGGACAGGCTGTCGCCAACCCCAATTCCCTCGCAGCGGGTACTTATACCGTAAAAGTCACGGATGGGAATAACTGTGAACCGCTCATCGCAACAGTAGATTTGACTGGTGGGACGGTCGTAGGTATTAGCGTTTCGCCTCAAGACACCATGGTTTGTGAAGGCGAACCCGTACAACTCGACGCTAGTTTGTCGCCCGATGCTGCTTTAGCTGATTTGGTGGTTTGGTATGATGTCAATGGCGATAGCATTGGCAGCGGCCTTTCCGTTGTCGTCACTCCGCCCTTGGTTGGTGCCAACACCTACACCGCCACGATCGTGGGGCCCTGCAATACTGCTTCAGATTCTACTACCATTAATGTGCTCGCTGCCCCGGCTATACTTTTAGTGCCTGAGATCGACAAAGTATGTGAAGGCGAAGAGATATGCATCCTGGCGCAAGTCGTCCCTGCCGAGTTGGCACCAGCTATTGTCTGGACTGATCTCGATGGGAATTTGCTGGGGAGTGGCGCGCAGCTCTGCGTCAACCCCGCCGCTGGCGTCCAGCAATACATCGCTACAGTCAACAACGGCTGTGCGCCATTCAGTGCTACCGCTACTATTACGGCAATCGCCGCGACTAAAATCAGCATCTCGCCCCCTGAAACCTTTGGATGCGAAGAGCAAGAGATTTGCCTGATAGCTGACGGGCCGGCGGCGGAGTGCATCGTGTGGACCAACCTGGCTGGTGATAGCCTGGGCGCTGGGCCGCAGTTGTGCGTCGAACCTCTGCTGGGGCAAAGCGTCTATATCGCCAGCATCCCCGGACTGGATTGTGTGGAGGCAGATACCGCCTTTATCAATCTTGCTGAAGAGGATTTTATCATCACCATCAGTCCCAGCCCCGCCAAGCTCTGCGTGGGCGAGGAAGCCTGCCTGACGGCGGTCTTAAACCCGGCATCGCCGGGCGCGGAGATCACCTGGTCAGACGCGGCAGGCAATATCGTGGGCACCGGCGCAGAATTCTGCGTGACGCCCACCGTAGCCGGCACCACGGTTTATACCGTCACCGCCGACAACGGCTGCGCCACGGCGACTGCCACGGTGGAAGTCACCGCCATCGACGACGGGACGAAAATAAACATCACCCCCTCCGAGACGACGATCTGCGAAGCGCAGGAAGTCTGCCTGACGGCGGATTCCCCGGCGGCGGAGTGCATCGTGTGGACCAACTTAGCGGGCGACAGCCTGGGCATGGGCGCGCAATTGT
>CAYSPJ010000014.1:0-48234 GCA_964432875.1 uncultured Phaeodactylibacter sp.
CCCCCAATTACGTCTTCGTATTCTGTATCTTATTCAGCACCAGCGCAGCCTTGATCATGAAGTCATCGTGATACTCGCGGTACTCATTGTGTACCATCATGAGGCGAGCAGCATCATAAGCAGCAGATTTAGGCACGATTTGGCGGTCGGCGATGGGGTGCAGCCAGTACTCCAGGTTGTTGGTGCGCAGGTAGCTGCGGTCATGTTCAAAGTTGACAACAACAGAGAGCTTATTCAAAGAGAAGAGATAATCCGTCTCCTTGTTCAGTTCCTTTTGCAGGTCAACGATATTGTATCGCTCGAGGTTGACGCCGGCGCGTTCGCAGAGGAACACATCGCGGCGGCCATCGAAGGTGATGATATCGCGGAAGCGGTATTTACGCAGGTTTTTGAGCAAGAAGTTCCGGATGGACATTTTACTGGGCCGCAGTTGCTTAAAGGCAAACTGCAATTGGCGGTCGTCCATCCTAAATTCTTCGTCGAAAGGCTTGCGGCGCATGGTGCGCAGGTTCATGACTTCTTTGGCGCGGCCGACGGTATGGCCCAATTCATTGACCCTGGAAAAGACATTAACGATATCGATGTTCGCATCGTTGAGCCAGGTTTCGATGAATATTTTGTTGGACCCTTGTTCAAAGACCAGCAAGCAGATTTCGCTGATTGCATAGAAATTGGGGTAGCCGCCATAAATATTGCCATACTTCAATTCCAAAAATGCTATACTATTGTTCACGGTTTAAGGAGATTAAGAGTTGGTTTAAAAATGAGTTTTCTTCAGTTCCTGTTTTATTACAATGTAGTTTCGCTAATGCTCGTTTAGATATTTTTCACCGATTTTGGGGGCATAACGGCTATAAACCACGCAATTTAGGCACATCAGCCCTAATCCACAAACAAAAATCGCCCGTTTTCATAAATTTTCTCGCCATCGGCGAAAATCTGGCCTCCATTGGTCATGTCGGTAATCATATCCCAGTGTACCGGCGACTGGTTTTTCCCGCCGGCCTGCAAATAAGACTGCCCGATTGCCAGGTGGACGGTACCGCCGATTTTCTCGTCGAACAGTATGTTTTTGGTTAAACGGCTAATATTGTAGTTTGTTCCAATTGCGGCCTCTCCAAAACGGCGGGTGCCTTCCATTTGGAAGATTTGGTCGAGGAAATCCTTGCCGCGGCGGGCCTCCCATTTTTCAATATAGCCATCTTTGACATAGAGGGTGGCTTCTTCCACCTCGCGGCCCATATAGATGGCCGGGTAGGAAAAACGGATGACGCCATTGACGGAGTCTTCGAGCGGAGAGGTATAGACTTCGCCGGAGGGCATATTGGTGCGGCCGTCGGAATTGATCCAGGTGCGCCCTTTAGTGCGGTAGCGGATATCGACCCCATCGCCTTTATAGTGGATTTCATCTTTGGTGGCCAGCAAGTCGACGATCTGCTGCTGCCACTGGCGCACTTTCCCCCAGCTTTCCACGGGGTCTTCGTCAAATAGCTTGCAAGCGCCATAAACAAATTGCTCGTATTCTTCCAGCGACATGCCCGCTTCTTGAGCCGCAGCTTGAGTGGGGTACTGGCAGAGGTTGCGTTTGAGCTCGCGGGTAGCCGTGCGCTCGAAATAGGCCTGGTTGATGCCCTTGAGCCCATCCTGGCGGATTTTCATTTTTTCCGGGTCGCTGCCCTGTTCTTCGCGCAGGTTGAAGGGGGCGCGGATCAGGAGATAGGCATCGAACTCCTCCATCGCTTTTTTAAACATCGGCGGCTCGTAGCGCAGTTGGGCCTCCTGGCCTTCGGCCATCAGGATGCGGCCCTGCTCGCGGATGTCCAGCCCGATTTCCACCCTGGCCCCGGCGCGTAGCGCAGAGCGGTAAACTTCCCTTACCAAAGGCTCGGCCAGGGTAGTGCTGCGGATGTAAAACTGGTCGCCTTCCTTGATTTCCAGGCAATAGTGGACCAGTAGCTCGGCATATTTTTCCAGTATCCCTTTCATATTCGTTGTTCGTTTATGGTTTTACCCTACCATTGCTTGACCTGGTGCGGGTAACGGATTACGTATTGCTCTTTGACCATTTGCGATAGCCGGGCGCGCAAGCCTTCGATGTTCTCTCTGGAGCGGGCAGAGATAAACACCAGTTCGGTCTCAAAGGTGTGCCGCAAGCTGCCTTTAAGGCCCTCCTCGATTTCCAGCTTCGCATCCTCTTCGAGGTAGTCGTCATAGTTGAGTTCTCGGTAGAGGTCGATTTTATTGAAAACCAGTAGCGTGGGCTTGTCGAGGGCTTCCAGTTCCTTCAGGGTTTGATTGACCGTGCGGATCTGGGCCTCGTGTTGGGGGTGGGCGATGTCCACTACATGCAGCAGGATATCGCTTTCGCGCACCTCGTCCAAGGTAGATTTAAAGCTCTCGATGAGGTGGTGCGGCAGTTTGCGGATGAAACCCACGGTATCGGACAGGAGGAAGGGCATACGGTCGAAGACGACTTTGCGCACGGTGGTATCCAGGGTGGCAAAGAGTTTATCTTCGGCAAAGACCTCCGATTTGCTCAACAGGTTCATCAGGGTGGACTTGCCGACGTTGGTATAACCCACCAAGGCAACGCGGATCAGCTCTCCGCGTTGCTTGCGCTGGGTCGTATTTTGCTGGTCGATTTTCTCCAGCTTTTTCTTGAGCAAGCTGATTTTATCGCGCACGATGCGGCGGTCCGTTTCGATTTCCTTTTCGCCGGGGCCCCTCATGCCGATGCCGCCCCGCTGGCGTTCCAGGTGGGTCCATAGGCCGCGCAGCCTGGGCAGGAGGTACTGCATCTGGGCTAGCTCCACCTGGGTTTTCGCTTGTGCCGTTTGTGCCCGGCTGGCGAAGATGTCCAGGATGAGTGTACTGCGGTCAATGATTTTCACCTTGAGGGCCTCTTCCAGGATATTGACCTGCTTGCCGGTAAGGTCGTCGTCAAAGATGACCATACTGATCTCTTCATTGGCCTCGACATAAGCTTGGATTTCTTCCAGCTTGCCCTTGCCGATAAAGGTGCGGGAGTCGGGGTGGGGCAATTTCTGGATGTAGCGCTTTTTGCTGTAAGCGCCAGCAGTCAGGGCGAGGAATTCCAGCTCGTCGAGGTATTCCTGAACCTCCTCTTCCGTTTGCAGTTGATGCACCAAGCCAACGAGGACGGCGTATTCTGCTTCCTGTTTGATGCCTTTTTTATCCTTTTCGCCTACATTCCAATCTTTCCCCATAGTTTCTTATATTGACTTTTTCGTTTTTCCGATCCGGGCTTTGCTGCAGTCATTTAGCGGCGGGCTACCCAATCTATCGGATTAAGGCGTTTTTTTTCGAGCCAGACCTCGAAATGCACTTCTGGTTTGTCGGTCCCTAGTTTGCCGAGCAGTTTTTGTCTTTCCACTTGATCATCGCGTTCTACATAGACCTCTTCCAAGTTGGAGTAAACGGTGTAGTAGTTGCCATGTTGTATAATAATGGTGTTTTTATAGCCAGGGATAAACTGGACGCCAGCCACCCTGCCCTCAAAAACGGCGAATACCTGAGCCCCTTCTTCCACCCGGATATCGATGCCATTATTAGCAATTTGGATACTTGGCACAGTAGGGTGAGGCTGCTTGCCAAATTGCCTGGTGATAAAGCCGCCGTTTACCGGCCAAGGTAGGCGGCCGCGGTTGTTTTGAAAGTCGTTAGACAACGGCAGGCTCTCTGCCGGGGCGGTGCTGGCCGGGGCATTAGCCGAGCGGGCTTCCCGCTTTGCCCGCGCAATCTCCTCGCGGATGATACCCTCGATCGCGTTATTAAGGGTTTCGTGGGCTTTCTGTTGGGCATCGAGGTCTTTAGCCAATTTGCTCTCGTTGGTATTGAGGGCTTTCAGGATGAGGTTTTTGTCCCCTAATTCCCGGCTGAGTAATTGCTGCTGTTGCTCCTGTGCGGCAAGCAATTGCTCTTTTTCCTTTTTGCGATGTTCGAGTTGTAGGTTTTTTTGGGTCAGCGCCTCCTGTGTCTCCATAATCAGGCGGGCCTGTTTGCGGCGGTAGCGGTCGTACTGCCGGATGTATTGCCAACGGCGGAAAGCGTTGTTGAAGCTATCTGCTGAGAAGATAAAAATCAAAAAGCTGTTGCTGATTTTGTGCCGGTAGGCCGTGCGGATGATGTGGGCATATTCTGTTTTAAGCCGCTCTACATCCACTGACAAGGCTGCCAACACCTCTCTGGAGCGCTGCATGCCGGCGTTAGCGTAGTCGATTTCCCGGCGCAGAGTATTGACGAGCTGCTGGCGCTTGCGGATTTGGTTCTGAAGTGCAAGGTACTGATCCAGTGTGGCGGCCTTATTTTTTTTAGTCTCCTTCAATTGGCTTTCAGTCTGGCGGATTTCCAGCATCAATTGTTGGCGTCTGGATTCCAATTCCTTGCGGTTTTGCCCGGTCAGGGGGGCTGCCAGAAGCAGACAAGCCAGCACTAGGGCGACTTGGCAAGAGGCTCTGGCTTTATTTAGCGCGGGTATATCGTTTGGGTATCTCAAACCTTATGTCCTTTGGGATATCTATTTCTATAGTGGAAAACTTCAGGCTCACCTGGGCTTTACCCGAGTAGCGGCCATCCAATTCAACATTACGAAGGTACGAAAAATTCTTATTGCCCGCCAATTGTTTGAAATCTTCCAATACGACGGTTATTTTTTGCTCATTGCGGGTATCATTAAAGGCCATGCGCTGGAGCGAAAAGCCCGCCGCTGCTATCAAATAATCACTCTCTACTGCGGTGCTGCGATTGGACAAATGGAAAGATTGGCCCACCGCAGAAGATTGGAAGCCGGCTGCTTCCAGAAGGATGGCATTGCCCAGGATAAAATCCTGGAGTTGCGGCAGCCCCGCCGGCAGGCTGTAAGATTTGGCCAGATAATCCAGGGGTTCGACTGTATATTCGCTATTGATGCGGTCTAGCACATAGACGGAATCGCGGGTGACCATTACACGCGCCAGTTCGAATCCAAGCTTGCGCACGCTCATCCACACGATACTATCCCGTTTCATCTGGATGGTAGCCATTGCCGAGACGGACTGCGATTCGTCGCTATAGTCGATGCGGGCTTTGCCTTCAAACCACTCCGGTTGCAGCCGGTTGAGCGTCAGTTGGCTCAGCAGATAATCGGGGGTGGCCTCCCCCTTGTCAACCTTCCCTACCTTGCGCGTTGCAGAGCAGCTACTGAATAGCGATAGGCCAGCCAAAAGAAACAATACGGTTGAAAATTTGCTAAATTTTTTCATTGATAAGGCTAGTTTTTCCCCTGTTTGCACCAAGCTAACGGTATTGAAAAAATCAATTCACATAAAAAGAGGCCCTTACATCTTCCCGCTAGAAATTTTTTGTTCCAGCGCTTCAGAACGGCTGCCCAACTCCCGGGCTTTTTCCCAGTACTCTAAAGCCTGGGCCGTTTCATTGAGCTGGAAGAGCACATCCCCGTAATGTTCGAGGATTTTGGGGTTGGCGCTGCCGCCATGCTGTAGCGCGAGTTCAAGCTGCTGGCGGGCATCATTGTAGCGTTTCAGGTGAAAGAGCACCCTGCCATGCACATCCAGAAAATTGGCCTGGTTGGGGATGAGGTTGCTGGCTTTGGCAGCCATCTCGAGGGCTTTTTCCAGGTTGATGCCCCGTTCTGCCAGCGTGTAAGCATAGTTGCTCAACACGCCCGGGGCTTCGGGGTTGAGGGCTAGAGCTGCTTCAAATGCTTGGGCAGAGCGCTCAGGCTGGCCAAGTGCGTCATAAACCAAGCCGAGGCGACCGTAGATGTCTAGTTTCAAGGGGGCATTACTGGCTGCGATCAGCAGGGCTTGTTGCAGCGCTGAGGAAGCATCCTGGTTTTTCCCCAGTTCGTTGGCGGCCATTCCATACATATAGTAAGCAATGGCCTGGTTGGGGAAGTAGTCCATGGTGCGCTCGCTGAAATCCAGCAAGAGCGGGAAGTCTTGCTCATCGGAGTAGATGTGCAGCACTTGCTCCCAGACGAGGAAGACCGTATCGTCCAGCTCAAGAGTCTTTTTGTAGAGCCGCAAGGCGTCGAGGCGGCGGCCGGAATAGTAGAGCAAATCACCAGCGGCAGAATAGCCCTTGGGGTCATCGGGGTGCACTTCCTGGAGGATGGCGGTGAGCTGCAGGGCAGCATCGGCCAGTGTGCGCTCGCCAGTATCAGCTACCCGATGAATAAATGGCATGAGCTTGCCGATTTTGAGGTCGATATGGACGGCTGGCTGTCGGAAAACAGCTTCCAGCGATTTCAGGTACAGGATTTCATCGGAGGCATCAGAGGCGCTGCCCGCCAGGGCGAGCTGTGCTTTAGCGTCGGCGGGGTCCACCTTTAATATATTGGTATATACTTCGCGAGCTTTGTCCTTGTTGCCGATTTGTTCGTAGAAGCTGGCCAGGAGATGGTGGTACTCAACCTCCCTGGGGAAAGCCTCGATGAGGCGCTCCAGCTCGCGGGCGGCCTTTTTATTATCGCCCATCCCCACATAAAGAGAATGTTTGCGCCGGATGACTTCCTCGCTAAGGCCGAATTTCTTTTCCACTTCATCATAGGCATTGAGCGCTCCGTTGAGGTCATTAGCCAGCACCAGGAAATAAGCCCAGCGCAAGTAGTTGTTCGGATCGTTGGGAGATAGCCTGCTCATCTGGCGGCAGGCTTCAGCCGCTTCCTTGTTGAGGTTGTTTTTTTGATAAAGGTCGGCCTGGAATTGGTAATACCAGGGGTTATCAGGAGCCCAGGCAATAGCGTTCTTGATTGAACCGACGGCTTTTTCCTCATCGCCCATCGCTTCGTAAACCCGGGCCAGCTCATAAGCAACCGCATCGTTACGTTTGTCCTTTTTAAGGATTTCCTGCAACAGCTCGGCCGCTTTGGTATAGTTGCCCATCAGCTTTTCCCGGCTGGCATCCACCAGCATTTCCTCCAATTTTACCTGGTCTTCTTTGATTTGAATCTGCGCGATAGAAGGCATAAGCCCTCCCAGGGTGAGTAGTAAAAGTAGTGTGATCTGCTTGCTCGTATTCATTATGTCTATTTGAGAAAACTCAGCTTGTACTCTGAGTAGTCGCCGAGGCTGATTTCCGATTTCTCGCCCTGGTAATCCACTTCATTGCCCAGCATCGAGTTGTGCAGGTTAGCCCGGCGTACTTTGGCGTTGTTTTGAATAATGCTATTGCTAATAACGGAATGTTCTACCAATGAATTGTTGCCAATAGAAACATACGGGCCCACCACACTGTTGCGGATGACGGCACCGGCGCCAATAAAACAGGGCGGCACGACGGCGGCGTTATCCAGCTTGATGTCAGGCGCGATCATCATCTCGCTGTCCTGTTTGATTTCGAGCATGCGGCGGCTGGTAGCCAGCACGTTGTCCTTGTTGCCGCAATCGAGCCATTCTTCTATAGGTGCCGATCGGAAGCGCAGCCCTTCTTCCCGTAACATGGCCAGGGCAGTGGTCAATTGGTACTCGCCCTTATCTCGGATCTCATACTGGACAATATGCTGCAACATCTGCCGCAGCTGTTCACCTTCGCGGAAGTAGTATATACCCACGATGGCCAGGTCGGAGACGAAGACAGTGGGTTTTTCCACAAAATCAGTGATTATATTAGCGGCATCGACTTTCACTACGCCAAAGGAGGAGGGGTTCTCCACTTTCGATACCCAGATAACCCCATCTTCATTGGTGTCGAAGTTGAAGTCCGCTTTGAAAAGGGTATCAGCAAAGGCCACCAGACAGTGGCCATCGAGGCTGGGGGCAGCGCAGAGCACAGCATGGCCCGGCCCCAGCGGCTGTTCCTGGTAGTAGATGGCGCAGCGGGCACCGACCCCTTGAGCAATCTGCTGCAACTGCTCTTCGACTTCCTTGCCGAAGTCGCCGATGATGAAGGCCACTTCATCAACTTTTTCGTCTAAGCCAGCGGCCAAGTCTTCTACGATTCGCCGCACAATGGCCTTGCCCGCTATCGGTAGCAATGGCTTGGGCGTGGTCAGGGTATGGGGGCGCAGCCGTGATCCGCGCCCCGCCATCGGGATGATTATTTTCATTGGACAGGTCTGCTTTTAAAGGCCCAAAGCCTTAGCCTTGAACCCTGCAGCTGCAAAGATAGGAAATTGACGGCTTGGGAGGCCTCAAAAAACGAGTTGGCTGATTTTAGGGGCCTCTCTCCCGGGAAGGCGAAAAAGCCGGCTGCCAGCAGCAATAAACAAACCCCGTCGGCATGCCGACGGGGCCCATGCCTCCTTAAATCCTGTACGAAGGGCATACAGTCAGAGGCATTGTGCGGTAGATTATTATTTATTCAATAACCGTCACTTTGAGCATATTGGTGCGGAAGCGGCGGTGTAGGGGCATGCTGCCTGTATTGATCACGATATCACCCGCCTGGATCAAACCTTCATTTTTGACCATTTCCGTGACGTCGTTGATGGTTTCATCGGTGGTAGTAAAGCGGTCGTAGTAAAAACAGCGCACCCCCCAGACCAGGCTGAGCGTAGAGAGCATGTGCATGCGGTCGGAGAAGATATAAATCTCTGCATTGGGGCGGTAGCTCGACACCTTAAATGCCGTATATCCCGAGCTGGTCATGCCAAAGATGGCTTTGGCGCCTAGCTCTTCAGCCGTCCTACCGGCATTGAAACAAACCACGTCTGAAAGGAAAGTGCCAGATTTGGGATTGGGTACCGGCCGGCGGCCGTTGAAGTGGAAATGGGTTTCGGCCTCCAGGATGATTTTGTTCATCGTTTCGATGACCTTCACCGGGTGTTTGCCCACCGATGTTTCTCCGCTGAGCATCAGGGCATCGGCCCCGTCCAGCACGGCATTAGCCACATCGGTGATTTCTGCCCTGGTGGGGCTGGGGTTGGTGATCATGCTATCCATCATTTGGGTAGCGACAATAACCGGGCGCGCCCATTGTATGCACTTTGCGATAATATCCTTCTGGATAAGCGGCAGCCTTTCCATGGGCACCTCGATGCCCAGGTCGCCCCGCGCCACCATAATGCCATTGGCTTGCTGGATGATTTTGTCGATCCGGTCTACCGCTTCCGGTTTCTCAATCTTGGCAATGATCTTGGCCGGGTGGTTCTTGGCATCGATGCGCTCGCGCAGGTCTTTGATGTCTTTGGGCGAGCGGACAAAAGACAAGGCAATCCAGTTGATGGGTTGGGTGAGTATGAATTCCAGATCGGCCAGGTCCTTTTCCGTCAGGCAGGGCAGAGATATTTTGGTGTTTGGCAAGTTGACCCCTTTATTAGAGGAGAGCTTGCCGCCAAAGAGGGTTTTTAGCCGCACCGTATCCTGATGGTTGGTCTCCAGTACTTCGAATTCGAGTTTGCCATCGTCTACCAGGACGCGCTCTCCAACCTTTACATCCCGCGCAAACTGCTCGTAACTCATGTAAATCTGCTCTATGTCGCCTTCACAAGGCTCATTGACCAGAGTGATGACATCGCCTTCCTGCAGCTCCAGCGCGTCGCCCTTGATCTTGCCGACGCGCAGCTTAGGCCCCTGTAAATCGGCCAGCAAGCTGACGTGGGTGTTATACTTCTCGTTGATGTAGGTGACGTGGTTGATCACATCGAGGTGGTCTTGGTGGGTGCCATGGGAAAAGTTGAGGCGGAATACGCTGACTCCGGTCCTGGCTAGCTCGAGCAGCTGAGCATAAGAACTACAGGCTGGCCCCACCGTTGCTACGATTTTAGTATTCTGGCGTTTTGCGATCTTCATAATTCGGTGATTTATCAAGTTTTGCCCCGCGGCTTCAACAGATACCAAGGTATCTCAAAAGCTTTTTCCAGGGTTTTAGCGTGCCCCCCTTTTGGGGCTGTCGGCGTCTGACGCCTTGGAAAACCAAGGTTTCTGCCACACTAAGTGTATAAAGTACAATAATTATAGCGTAAAAGTACAGTTATCTGCAAAATTATCAAACAAGCGGGAAGGATAAAGTTTTTTTTAAAAACTTTGGTTATCAGTTGAGTTCTCTGTTTCTTTGCAGGGCAATTGTAAACCAACTAAAGAGAATTTACCATGTCTAGCATTGCAGAAAGAGTAAGTAAAATCATCATTGACAAGCTCGGTGTTGATGAATCAGAAGTAACCGCAGAAGCCAGCTTCACCAATGATTTGGGCGCTGACTCCCTGGATACGGTTGAGCTGATTATGGAGTTTGAAAAGGAATTCGATATCTCTATCCCTGATGAGCAAGCCGAAAACATCCAAACGGTTGGCCAGGCAGTCGAATACCTGGAATCGCAGATAAAGGCCTAGAAACCGGATCTGCCACTGCGGCAGCTTCCTTCCACAAATTAGAGGCGCAAGCCTCTAATTTGTGGTTTATAGGCAAGCTATCCCCCCTAAACTGAAAAAGCAAATCGAAACACCAACTGCCATAGCCTGGCTTTTCCAAAAGCACGGCTGCAGTTTTTTGTTGAAGTGGCGCTTTGCTTTCGCCCTAAGCTTAGTTTCGCACCGCCGCCACGAGAGAAATAAAATCTAGGAAGTAGTATGAAAAGGGTTGTTGTAACCGGGCTTGGCGCCATCACTCCTATCGGCAATAATATCAAGGCTTATCTGGATGGCCTGCAGAATGGCCTTAGCGGGGCCAACCTCATTACCCATTTTGACGCTTCTCAATTTAAGACTCAGTTTGCCTGCGAAGTCAAGGATGCCAATCTGGAAGAATTTATTGACCGTCGGGAGCTGCGCCGCATGGATACTTTCGCGGCCTATGCCGAAGTATGTGCCGCCGAAGCCATGGAGGATTCCGGGCTAGACCCCGCTCAGCTGGATCTCGACCGGGCTGGCGTCATCTGGGGTTCGGGTATCGGTGGGCTGGTCTCTCTGGAGCAGGAAGTAGAAGCCTTCATCCTGGGCAATGGCGTACCCCGCTACAACCCTTTCCTCATCCCTAAGATGATACCCGATATCGCGCCGGGGCTGATTTCAATCAAATATGGCTTCAGAGGCGCCAACTTCGCCACAGTTTCGGCTTGTGCTTCCGCTTCGCACGCCATCGGCACAGCATTTGACTACGTGCGCCTGGGGCGCAACGACGTCGTTATAACTGGCGGCTCCGAAGCCGTCGTTTCCAAAACCGGCGTGGGCGGCTTCAATGCCATGAAAGCGCTTTCTACCCGCAATGACGATTACAAAACGGCTTCCCGCCCCTTCGATCTCGACCGTGATGGCTTCGTACTCGGTGAAGGCGGCGGCGCACTAGTGTTGGAAGAACTCGAACATGCCAAAAAGCGCGGCGCGACCATCTACGCCGAAATAGTAGGTGCTGGTGCTACTGCCGATGCCTACCACATCACTGCCCCTCACCCCGAAGGCTTTGGGGCTCGCAACGTGATGAGGATTGCCCTGCGCGATGCCGGTCTGGAACCTGCCGATATTGACTATATCAACGTGCATGGCACGTCCACTCCGCTGGGTGATATCGCCGAGGTAAAGGCCATCCAGCAAGTCTTTGGCGAAGACGCCTACCGGCTCAACATTAGCTCTACCAAATCCATGACTGGCCATCTTCTGGGCGCTGCCGGCGCGGTGGAAGCTATTGCCGGCATACTGTCCATCGTCCATAGCTTTGTACCGCCTACCATCAACCACTTTACCGATGACCCGGAGCTGGATGTCAAGCTCAACTTTACATTCAACCAGGCGCAGGAGCGAAAAGTGCGGGCCATATTGAGCAACACCTTTGGCTTTGGCGGCCACAACTCTTCTTTGGTCATCAAGAAATTTGAAGGATAGATAATATCAAATGCTGCGTTCACTTAATTCATTACATTTTGCTGCGGTTACTATTCAGATTTTATAACCGATTCTTGTCCAAAGACAAAGAATTTGCCAAGCGCCTGAAGCAACTCACCGGCTTTACGCCAGCCAACCTTGCTATCTTCAAACTAGCCTTCTCTCATAAGTCCACCTCTTCAGAGAAAGCTTATGCTATCCAAAATAATGAGCGCCTGGAATTCCTGGGCGATGCCGTGCTGGGCACTATCGTAGCTGAATACCTTTTTAAGAAATACCCCAATAGTGACGAGGGCTTCCTCACCAAAATGCGCTCGAAAATCGTCAAGCGCAACTCGCTCAACAAGATTGGCGATAAAATGGGCCTGGATGTGCTCCTTTCAGAATACAACCCTACCCGTCTGAGCCGCTCGATGCTTGGCAATGCAGTGGAAGCGCTGGTGGGTGCGGTTTACCTGGAAAAAGGCTACGTCGGCACCAAGGATTTCATCGTCAACAAAATCCTGCGCGGCTACGTGGATGTACACGAACTGGAAAGCTTCGATGATAATTACAAGAGCCAGCTGCTGGAGTGGTGCCAGAAAAACGGCCAGACAATTAGCTACAAATTGCTGGCCCGCTACAAATTTGAGAAGCGCGACCGCTTCAAGGTAGCTGTCATGGTCAACGGGCAGCGCCTGGCTACGGCCGATGATTTCAACAAGAAAAGCGCGGAGCAGACCGCCTCAGAGAAAGCCATGATGGCCTTAGGCATACTCGAAGTAGAAGAGGAAGAAGGCTAATCACTCCCCCCTTCAAAAGTCTGGAATGAATCTTGGAATGGACCCACTACAAAATTGCTGAGCTGGCCCCCAACAGCCTTACGTTGGGGAAGGCTAAAGCGCTGGCTCATACCCGGCACTGGGCGGAGTTAGCATCTAACGGCGGGTTGCTCTGGGGCCTGTGTAAAACCAGCGGCGAGCGGGTGTATCGGGTAGCGGCCAGCCTGAGCGGCGATGCCTTTCGCTGTGAATGCGCCGCTAGCAGCCATCCATGCCGCCATGTCCTGGCCCTGCTACTGCACTTCGTTAAAACTAGCAAACCATCGATCGCGTTGAGCGAAAGCCCGCCACCCTGGGTTCCGGAGATGCTGAGTCAAAGGCCTGCCGTGACGGCCCTCTCTGCCGATGAGAAAGCTCAAAAAGAGGCTGCGCGCACCGCCAGGTTTGGCCAACGGCTTGCGCTGATGCAACAAGGCGTGGAAGACTTGGAACAGTGGCTGCTCGATTTGTTGCGGCAAGGCCTTGCTAGCGCAGAAAGCCAGCCCGATGCCTTCTGGGAAAACTTTGCCGTGCGCATGACCGATGCCAAGCTCGGCGGCTTGGCTCGCCGCATCAGGGGGTTCAAAGCAATAGTGGGTGCCGACCAATGGCATAGCCTCTTGCTCGGCGAACTGGCCAGCCTTTACTTGTTGGTGCAAAGCTTCAAGCAATGGCCGGAGCTGCCAGAACCGCTGCAGGAAGAAATATTCAACCAGGCGGGGGTAAGCCGGAAAAAGGAGGAGCTCCTGCTGCTAAAAGGCCTGGCCGATACCTGGCTGGTGATCGGGCAGGTGGAGGGAGAGAGCGAGGAGGACAAGTTGAAATACCGCCGCACCTGGCTGCTGGGCGAACAGAGCCAGCGCCTGGCGCTGGTGCTGGATTTTAGCTGGGGCCGGCAAGGCTATGAAATCAATTGGGCAAGCGGCAGCGCCATCCGAGGTGAAGCCATCTTCTATCCAGGCGCCTACCCGTTGCGCGCCTTGATACGCAAGGCAGTACCTTACAATTATGCCTTCCATGCTGCGGCCGGCTACCTTACGCTGAGCGATTTTGCCCAGGCTTATGCCCAGGCCTTGGCTGCCAATCCCTGGCTTGCCATCTTCCCCTGCCTGCTGGCCCAGGTCGTGCCGCTGCACCAAGGCGGCACTTTCTGGGTAGTGGACCAGGAGCAACACATGCTGCCGCTGGCTGCTGCCGATGGCGATGCCGCCTGGAAACTGTTAGGGCTAAGCAGCGGGCAGCCTTTGAAATTGTTTGGCGAATGGGACGGGAAGGTACTGCGGCCAGTTTCTGCCTTGCTAGCGCAGCGCTTTGTCTCTCTCCAGGTGCCACCAGCTCAAGAACTAGATTTTGCTGGGTTCTAAAACCCTGTTTGCGATAGCGTTGTTTCTTTTATTTTGGAGCTCGTCTGGAATTTGCCAGGGGCCCCAAACGCCTGCTGGCACCTTGCTAAACTGAGCTTTGGCTCAAATTCAACTTTCAGCTCATGCGCTTCATTAGTGAAACACTCATCGAACAAGCCGCAGAACGGCTCAATGCCTCCGAATCGGCCTACGAACAAGCTATTGATGCCCTGCGGGCGCAACAGCCGGTCTTGTTGTCATACTTCTTTACCGAAGACTTTCAAGCCTTTACCCAAAAGGAGAAAGAATACCTCTTGTATCTACTGCTCATTATTTGGGAAGCTTGCCGCATCAATGGAGAGCCGCTTTCCCCAATTAGCGAAGAGCAAGTCAGCCAGGCTGAGGAGCTCAATTGGGAACTGTTTCAGGGAGCTGCAGGCCAAGGCTTCCACCAGAAAGCGGGCCTCTGCTTTGAAGGCTATGCTCAGGAGGATTTGCTGGCTTTCGCCGAAGATGCCCTGGTCGAAGATGAAGGGGAGGAAGAGGCGCTGGTAAGCGTGGAAGGCCGTGAAGCGATGTTCATCAGCTTGAAAACGGCTATCGATTGCCTCACCCAGGCTGCCCGGCAGGGCACAAAATCATAACTATTTTAGCTCCAGTATTGTAATATATACTTGTATGATGGCGCGGCAAAATATCATTGCATTGTTTTTACAAAAACTTATGCTTATTTTTGCGCCCGAAAAAAGCCGCCAGCGCTTTGGGAATAGGCCAGGGGTCAAGTGAGCGCAAGGTTTCATCCAACTAAAAAAATCAAGGTTTGCATGAATCAGAAAGCTGAAAAAACCAGATACAGTGACGAAGAGTTAGTTGAATTCAGGATGCTCATCGAACAAAAGCTCGCCAAAGCCAAAGAACAGCTTCGGTTTTACCTTGAGCAGATGTCGGAAATGGCCGACAACTCTGATAATAAAATAAAGGGGCTGGATGATGGCATCGGCACTGCTGAAGGCGAGCGCCTCAGCGATATGGCCGGCCGGCAGCGCAAACTCATCCAGCATCTGGAAAACGCCCTGGTGCGCATCCGTAATAAATCTTATGGGATCTGCCGCGAAACAGGCGACCTCATCGCGAAAGAGCGCCTGCGTGCCGTGCCTCACGCCACGCTAAGCATCGAAGCCAAACAAAGCCGCTCAAGCATTAAACGATTTTGAGAGACCTTGTAAATTTTTTGCATTGAAAAAATCACATCTCGTATTAGCGCTCATTTTCCTGGTGCTTGCCCTTGACCAGGCCCTGAAGATATGGGTAAAGACCAACATGTCTTATGGAGAGGAATTCAGCATCCTAGGCCTGAATTGGGCGCTCATCCATTTTGTAGAGAACAACGGCATGGCTTTTGGCATCAACCTGGGAGGGGAGTACGGCAAGCTAGCCCTTAGCCTCTTCCGCATCCTGGCGGTTGCTTTCCTGGCCTATTATTTGCGCCACCTCCTGCAAGCCAAGGCTTCTACGGGCCTGCTGCTGAGCTTCGCGCTCATCCTGGCCGGCGCTTTGGGCAATATTATCGACAGCGCTTTCTACGGCATGATATTCTCTGACTCTTCCCCCTATCACGGCACTCTGGCTACCCTATTCCCCCCTGAAGGAGGTTATGCTTCCTTCTTGCATGGTAAAGTCGTAGACATGCTCTATTTCCCCATGTTCAGTGGGTATTTCCCCGAATGGCTGCCCTTTTGGGGGGGGGAGCCCTTCCTTTTCTTTAAGCCAGTTTTCAATATCGCCGATATGGCTATTTCCATTGGTGTGCTCAATATCCTCCTCTTCCAACGCAGCTTTTTCGCCAACCAACACCTGCTGGAGCAAGAAGCTGAGGCTATCAACAATACCGCTGAACATGAGCAGCAGGAAATGACTGGGCCTGAGTTAGAGATAGCGCCCGAGGGGGGGGCTACTCAAAGTTTCTCTATTGAAGATAAGCCATCAGGAGGCGAAGCTGGCGAAAATGAAACCCCCATCCGCTAGCATAAGCAGGAATAAATAAAAAATAAAAAGGGGATAAGGCGCCGAAGCGCGCTATCCCCCTTTTGCTTCTCCTGAATCCTTCTACATTCAATTCGGATCTTCTTGCAGGAAAGTGTCTATAGCCCCCACTGTAGCGCTCAACGTATCATAGTTGACGCTATAGTGGATGTATTTGCCATCGCGGTGCGTCTTCACCAAGCCAGCTTGGCGCAGGATGCGCAGGTGCTGCGAGGTGATGGACTGCTCCAGTTTCAGCGTGTTGTAAATCTTGTTGACGTTAATCTCTTCGTTGTGGTCGATAAACTCCAGGATTTTCATGCGGAGTGGGTGAGCCACTGCCCGGAGCAGCTCTGAAGAAGCATGTAGCTTCTCGGTGTTGATACTGACTTTTGTTTTTCTCATAGAAGTTTGTTTTTAAAATAATGTTTGTCTGGCTCTACAATGAATTATGCTTGTGCAAATATCGGATTTTTTTTTATTGTTTACAAAAGAATGTAGCCTTTTATGACAAATTTAAGAGTTCTCTAATTTCAAGCTTCACCGTGATAGCAGATCAAATGGGTAAGGCCTGTGCAGGGTAAAAGGAGGGCAGTTTTTGCCTGGGGCATCTAACATATAAAGGTTTTTCGGTGGTTTGTGTGTGTGATGGGCAGGCAAAAGCCTGCTTCTTGCCCACATGATTTGTCAAAGAAGGCAAAAAAAATGCCCTGGGCCGCGGGGGCTCATGGCATTTTTTTACTTGTAACCGTTTTATGTCCCTTAAAGGGTAAGGTCATCCACGAGCCGGGAAATCTGTTCCAGGCGATCTCGGTTGAGCGAATAATGGATGAATTTGCCCTGCCGCGAGGTTTCTACTACCCCTGCCCGGCGCAGGATGGCCAGATGCTGTGAAGCCACCGACTGTTCAAGGCGAAGCTTGATGTAGATATCTGTTACGGTCAGGCTGTCGTTTTCTTCCAGCAGGTCGATAACCCGCTGGCGGAGTTTGTGGTTGACGGCCCGGAGTACCAGTACTGCCTTCCTAAGCTCGGCATAGTCCAGTTTAATGTCCTCTTGCCCTTGGTTCAAGATTAGCGTCTCATTCTTTTGTTTTCTCATAATCTTTTGATGTTTTACATTAACTAATTTTCAAATAACCTTAAGCCAAATACCGTGCCAAATTTTAAGGCCCTCTGAAAACTAGATAGACAAGGCTGTAAAGATACAAAATTATAAAAATATTCACATATATAAAATGTGCGACTGGATAAATAAAAAAAAATAGGCCCTCCTGCCTACAACAATTTCTTCGGCACCGTGATATTTGGCGGCTTGAGATAAAAAGGGCTGTAATATGCCGGATCAGCAAAACGCCCCGCTTCAAAGGCAGGCAGCGCCAAGGGTAGTAGATGAGCTGCCGAACAGAAGATGGAGGTATATATGATGCCTTCGTTGGGCAGGCTGCCCTGGCACTTTGCCGCCCCATTGCCAGCGAGGACGATGGTTTGGCCAGCCTGCAAATAGGCGGAAAACGAATCGGGTTCTACCACCATAGCCTGAGGGGGCGAGATGCACTCGTTGGCCGCATCGAAGCCAGCGGTGTAAACTTCCATCCGGCGGGCGTCGATCATTGGGAAGTAAAGAGCTTCCTCTCGCTCTTGCCGCAGAGCGGCCAGCGCCAGGGATTGCAGCGTATCTACGGCCACCAGCGGCTTGTCGAGCGCATAGCAGATGCCCTTGGCGGTAGCAGCACCCACGCGCAGGGAAGTGTAGGAACCCGGGCCGCTACTCAACGCCAGCCCCTCTATGTCGGCGAGGGTCAGCCCTGCTTCTTGAAGGCCGCGCTCAATGAGCAGCGTTATTTGTCCGGCATGCTGGTAGCCCTCCGGGGCCTGCTGCAGGCTGAGCAGTTCCAGGCCATCGCTGATGCCGATAGAGCAGAGGTCTGTTGCTGTTTCGATGAGCAGTAATAATGCCATAAGTGCGAAAGTAAAGGAAATTGAGCAGTAGTGCGATCATTCTGAACTATAATTTTCATCCGCTTGTTTCTCCTCTGCATGAATTGTGCTAATTTTGCAGCGCAATAAAAAAACATCGTGGAAATGGTTGTTCAATATATTTTGCCACACTACTTCATGTAGCGACCTTGACTTTCCCTTCACTCGCGGCATTATGCCCTTCGAGACCCTACTCCTTTTTTCCACTTTCAACTCAATAAAGACATGTTAGAAAAGCTGCAAGCGATAAAAGAAAGGTACGCCTATCTGGAAGAAAAAATGGGCGACCCCGAACTCATGACTGACATGAGCCGCTTTACCAAGATAAGCAAAGAATACAAAAGCCTCAAGCCAGTCATCGATACCTTCAATGAATACCTGGACTTGCTGAGCAACATTAAAACCGCCAGGGAGATGCTGCGCGAGGAGGACCCCGAGATGCGCGAAATGGCTCGCCTTGAACTAGACGAGCTCGAGCCCCGCGAAGCGGAGCTGGAAGAGCAGCTCCGGATGATGCTCATCCCCAAAGACATGGAAGATACCAAGGATGTCATCTTTGAAATACGCTCCGGCACCGGGGGGGACGAAGCTAGCCTCTTTGCGGGTGACCTCTATCGTATGTACTCTCGTTACTTCGACGATCAAGGCTGGACCGTAGAGGCCATCTCCATCAACGAAGGGACGGTAGGCGGCTACAATAAACTCGTGTTGGAAATATCGGGAGATGAGGTCTATGGCAAGCTCAAGTTTGAGTCGGGGGCCCACCGGGTGCAGCGCATCCCTAAAACGGAATCTCAGGGCAGGGTGCATACCTCTGCCGCCACCGTAGCGGTGATGCCCAAGCTCGAAATGGAAGATGTAGATATCAACAGGGCCGACCTCAAAATCGACACCTACCGCTCTAGCGGTGCGGGCGGGCAGCACGTCAACAAGACCGAATCAGCCATCCGCATCACTCACTTGCCTACTGGTATCGTATCGGAAAGCCAGGATGGCCGCTCGCAGATTAAAAACCGGGAAATCGCCATGCAGCGCCTCTACGTCAAAATTGCCGATATGAAGCGCGAACAGCACGAAAACGAGCAAGCGACTAAGCGCCGCTCCCTGGTCGGCACCGGCGACCGCTCCGGCAAAATCCGCACCTACAACTATCCCCAAAACCGTGTGACCGACCACCGGCTGGAAGGCGACAACAAAAACTTTAATCTCGAGCAGGTGATGCAAGGGCAACTCGGCCCCATCATCGAAGCCCTTCAGATGGAGGAGAATGCCGAAAAGATGAAAGCAGGCGATTAATAACTTGTCATTGGTTGATATGGCGATTCTACGCAATGAGGCGCTTCACTTAGCATGAAACCATACCCCCTTACTTCATTGCGCTATTTGGGCCAGATCAGGTAGCCTCCGCCGAGGTCATATATCTCGTTGAAGCCTAGCTCTTCCATTTGTTTGGAGGCCTTGGCGCTGCGGGCACCCGAACGGCAATAGAGCATTACCGGGCGATTTTTGTCGAGCTTTTGGAGTTGCTCGGCAAAATCGGCGTCGTAGAAATTGTAGTTGATGGCCCCGGGGATGTGTCCGGCGGTAAATTCTTGTGGTGTGCGCACATCGAGCAATTGAAGCTCGGGCAGTTCTGCCATCTTGGCCTGGTAGGCATCAAGTGGCAGCACTTTATTGACCTTTGCGGGTGGCGCAGTAGCTGTAGCGTTCATCGGCAGGTCGCGCCCGGCGCTTTGCTGGCAGGAGGCCAGCCCGGCACTGAAAAGCAAAAGCAGTAATAGCAACTGTTTCATTGGTTGGATTTTAGGGGCAAAGATAAGCTTTTTTCACGGCCAGCTTCTGTGAGCTTGATCACCGTAGCTTTTTTGGCCAGGTCGGAAAACCTATTCAACGCTGAGCTGTTTTTCAGGCATTCCCTCAATCCTACAAGTTATCTTTGTTGACGTGAATAAAAACCTTGAGCGGCTCCTGGAGCTGTACCGCGAAGACGAGCGCACTCAGCGCATCGTTCAGGCATTGGTCTCGGAAGAGCCCGCCCGGCTGCAATTGCAGGGGATAACCGGCGCGCAGGATGCTTTTGTCCTGGCAGGTACCTACCTGTCGGCACCGCGCAACCACCTTTTTATCGCCAACGACAAGGATGAAGCCGCCTACCTGCAAAATGACCTGGCACAACTGCTCGATAAGAAACCCATCCGCTTTTTCCCAGATTCCTTCAAGCGCCCCATGGATTTCGAGGAGCTCAATAGCAATAACGGGCTGCTGCGTACCGAAGCGATCAATAAAATCTTTAACAGCGGCACCTCTGGAGAAATACTGGCCTCTTATCCGGAAGCCCTCTTTGAGAAGGTCGTCGCCCCGGAAGTCCTCAATCAACAGCAGATCAGCATCGTCAAAGGAGAGCAGCTGGATGTAGATTTTATGATTGAAATCCTGGTTGAATATGGTTTTTCCCGGGAAGATTTCGTGTACGAACCAGGCCAGTTTGCGGTGCGCGGCGGCATCGTCGACGTGTTTTCCTATGGCAACGATTACCCCTATCGCATCGAATTGTTTGACGAAGAGGTGGAGAGTGTACGCACCTTCAACCCCACCACCCAGCTCTCCGTGCAGAACATCGGCCGGGTGACGATCATCCCCAATATCAATACCCAGTTCAGCCAGGAGCAGAAGGTTTCCCTCTTGGGCATCCTGCCCGCCAATACCGTCATTTGGGTCAAGGATTTCCAGGTATTGCTGGACAAGCTGGCGCTCTGTTTTGAAAAAGCGGAAGCCTTCGCCCAATCCCTGCGCTTCCGGGAAGAGGAAGACATCAAGGAGGCCCTTCAGGGGCGTTCTTTCATCCGGCCCAACGAAATTATGGAAGCAATCGAGCCCTTTTCCATCGTTTGCCTTTCCAGCCAGGCACAGCCCCTGGTATTCCAGCAAAAAATCCTTTACGATTCCCTGCCTCAACCTAGCTTTAATAAGCAGTTCAATCTGTTGATCGACAACTTCCACGAAAACACCCAACGCCGCCTCGATAATTATCTCTTTGCCGAAAACCCCAAGCAAGTTGAGCGCTTCTATGCCATCTTTGAAGACCTGGGGGCCCAGGTGCAATTCCACCCCATCCCCAGTGCCATCAGCCAGGGCTTTGTGGATCGCGAGCTGAAGGTGGCTTGCTACACCGACCACCAGATTTTCCAGCGCTTCCACCGCTACAAACTCCGGCAGGGTTTTACCCAGAGCCAGGCTCTATCCCTGCGCATGATACGGGAGTTGCAGGCCGGCGATTTTGTCACCCATATCGATCACGGCGTGGGGCGGTATTCTGGCCTGGAGAAAATCAATATCAACGGGCACATCCAGGAGTCGGTGCGCTTGATTTATAAAAATAACGACATCCTCTACGTCAGTATCAACTCCCTCCACAAAATCTCCAAATACGTGGGCAAGGAGGGCACCGCGCCTCAATTGGACAAGCTGGGCTCGGAAGCCTGGAAAAACCTCAAGGCCCGCACCAAAAAGAAGGTCAAGGACATCGCCGGCGAGTTGATTAAGCTCTATGCCAAGCGCAAAGCTTCGCCGGGCTTTGCTTTCCCGATTGATGGTTACATGCAAAACGAACTGGAAGCCTCCTTCATCTATGAAGACACCCCCGACCAGCTCAAGGCCACCAACGACGTCAAGGAGGATATGATGAAGCAGCACCCCATGGACCGCCTCATTTGTGGAGATGTGGGCTTTGGCAAAACTGAAGTTGCCATCCGGGCCGCCTTCAAAGCCATCATGGGCGGCAAGCAAGTGGCCGTGCTGGTGCCTACCACCATCCTCGCCCTGCAGCATTACCGCACTTTCAAGGAGCGCCTGGAGGAGTTTGGTGCCAGCGTGGACTACATCAACCGCTTCCGCACCACTGCCCAGCGCAACGAGGTTTTCAAACGCCTGAAGGAAGGCAAGCTCGATTTGGTCATCGGCACCCACGCTTTGCTCAACCAGAAGGCGGGCTTTAAAGACCTGGGCTTGCTCGTGATTGACGAAGAGCAAAAGTTTGGCGTGGCGGCTAAGGAGAAACTGCGTAATATCAAGGTCAACGTAGATACGCTTACCCTCACGGCTACCCCCATACCGCGCACCCTGCAGTTCTCGCTCATGGCCGCGCGCGACCTCTCCATCATCCGTACGCCGCCGCCCAACCGGCAGCCTATCCATACCGAGGTGCGCATCTTCAGCGAAGAGCTGATCAAGGAGGCGATTTACTATGAAGTCAACCGGGGCGGCCAGGTCTTTTTTGTGCACAACCGAGTGAAAAGCCTGCCAGATGTGACCGCCATGGTGCGCCGTATGTGCCCCGATGTGGAAGTAGCCAGCGCCCACGGCCAGTTGGAAGCCGACCAACTGGAGAAGACCTTGATTGAATTCATCGACGGCCGCTACGATGTGCTAGTCTGCACCAACATCATCGAAACGGGGCTCGACATCCCCAATGCCAATACTATACTCATCAACAATGCTCACCAATTTGGGATGAGCGACCTGCACCAGTTGCGGGGGCGGGTGGGGCGCTCCAACCAGAAAGCCTTCTGTTACCTCTTCAGCCCGCCGATGTCAGCCCTTACTGCCGATGCCCGCAAACGGCTGAAAACATTGGAAGAGTTTTCCGAGCTGGGCAGCGGCTTCAACATCGCCATGCGCGACCTGGATATACGCGGGGCAGGCAACCTGTTGGGAGGGGAGCAGAGCGGTTTTATCGCCGACATCGGCTATGAAACCTACCAGAAAATACTGGAAGAGGCTATCCACGAATTGAAGTCCTCAGAGTTTAAGGACCTGTTTCAGGAAGAGCTGGAGAAAAACCCACAGTATGTGCGCGATGTCCAGATCGATACCGATGCCGAGATGCTCATCCCGGATGAGTACATCAGCAACATCCAGGAGCGCCTTAGCCTTTATACCGAGCTGGACGGCATCGATACGGAAGATGATTTGACTAGCTTCGAAGCCCGCCTGCGCGACCGCTTCGGCAAAATCCCCCCTCAGGTGCGAGAATTATTCGAGGGGCTGCGCCTACGTTGGGTCTGTAAGGCGCTGGGCCTGGAACGCGTCATCCTCAAGAATAGCAAGCTGCGCTGTTACTTCGTGGAAAATCCTCAATCACCCTTCTTTGAGACCGCTTTGTTTAACGACATTCTGCAGCTTATCGCCAATCAAGGGCACAAGCTGGGCTTGAGCTTGAAACAGTCTAACAAACACCTCATCCTGGTGAAAGACCACGTCAGGAACCTCAGTGAGGCGCACCAAGCGCTACAACGACTGCGCGATAGGGTGGAAGGGGAGGTCAAGGTTAAAGGGTAAGGGTTAAAGGGTAAGGGTTAAAGGTTAAGGGTTAAAGGTTAAAGGGGTGAGATGGGTAGGGCAAAAAAGGAGCGGGCGGTATCAGGACATTTTTTTGAGCAAGGCTATAAACCTGGGGTGATCCCGCAAGCTATCCAGGTTATTATCATTGGCGTACCAGCCAGATTGAGTGATGCCAGCAATATAGGCGTGTTCGAGGCAATCAAGAGCTTCGTCGGGCATGCCGATCATGGCGTAAACGCAGCCAGCATTGTAGAGGAGCATAGGGTCATCCGGTTCGATTTCCAGGGCGCGGCTGAGCCATTCCAATCCACGTTCTTTATCGCCCAAGGCTACCAGGCCATTGGCGCCGAGGTAGAGTGCGCGCAAGTCGTGCGGATTGAGCAGCAGGCTGCTCTCGGCAACTTCTACCCCCCGGCGTTGAGCGGCGCGGGCTTTCTCCGTTTTACCCAAACCAGCGTAAACATGGCCTGCCAACAGCAGGGATTGATAATCCTCTGGACGGGCTCGGTTGGCCTCTTCAAACCAATAAGCCGCTTGCTCCAGCTTGCCTTGGGCGTAGTAGAGCCGGCCGAAGAGATAGCGGGCCTCAAAGAGCTTGGCATCGAGCTCCAAGGCACGGTCAAAAGCCTCTTCGGCTTCTTCATAGCGGTTTTCCAGCGACAAGGCATGGCCGTAGGCAACGTAAGCTTCCGATAGGATGGGGTCTAGTTCAATGGCCGTACGGCTAGCTTTGCCAGCAGCAAGGAGGTAAGCTTCGCGCTTGGCCTTATACATATAAAGGTATGCGTAGCAATTAGCCAGCCCGCAATAAGCCAGGGCGTAGCTGTCGTCTTGTTGGATCGCCTCCTGGAATAAAAGCAGCGCTTTTTCAATGCTCTGCGGGCTAAACTGGTAAAAGAACTGCCGCCCTTGCAGGTAGCGGTCGTAGGCTTGTAAGTCGCTGGAATGGCGGCTTTTGACGCCGCGGACGCGTTTGGCAATGAGTTTGATTTTCAACGCAGCGGCGATGTTCTCGGCTATTTCGTCCTGTACGGAAAAGAGGTCGGAGAGCTCGCGGTCAAATTTCCCGGCCCAGAGGTTATAGCCCGTTTCGCCGTCCACTAGTTCGGCCTTCACCCTGATTTGGCCGTTGAATTTAGTGATAGACCCCGCCAGGATGGCCCTGGCGTTCAACTGCCTACCCACCTCCCGGATATCTTGCTGGCCGCGCAGAGAGAAGGAAGCCGAGCGAGCCACCACCATCAGTCCCGGCACTTTATTCAAGGCGATGATGATTTCTTCGGCCATGCCGTCGCCGAAGTAATCTTGTTCGGGCTTTCCGCTGAGGTTGGCAAAAGGCAATACCGCCACGCTGGGCGCTGGGGTTTCGGTGCGCGGTGTCGGGAAATCAGAGGGGATGCCAGGTATTACTAATTGGTAGAGGCGTTCGGGCTGTTCGAAGCCGCGCAGGATAAACTCGCCCAAGTCTTGGATCGTGAGGCTGCCTTCTCCAAGCCCTTTCTTGATGTGCTGAATAGAAGCCTGAGAAAGCAGCACCTGCCCGCCGTGAGCGGCACTGCATACCCGGGAAGCCCGGTGCACTTCCAACCCGATATAGCCATTGGGCGTAGCTACTGCTTCACCGGCATGGATACCAATGCGTACGCGTAGGCCCACCTTCCGTGCCCAGGGCTGGGAGTGAAATGCCCACTGCGCCATTACTGCTGCATTGATAGCCAGAGAAGCGGTGGGGAATACCGCAAAAAAGCCATCCCCTGCCGTATCTACTTCCGTGCCGTGCAGTTTATCCAGCGCGCTGCGTATCGTTTGGTGGTATTTTTCTACCAGATAGGGGTAGCTCTCGCCCAACTGTGTGATGAGCTTGGTGGAGCCTTCTATATCGCTAAAGAAGAAGGCGACGCTCTGCTTGGGGAGTATTTTCATGACTTCTTTATACCGCAAAGGTCTGAATGTTTTGCCATACCCTGGCAATTTTCCCTCAAAATAGCGCTAATTCCTCAAAGGGGTGATAAAATTCATCACTAAAGACGGCAGGCTTTTATAATTTCCCCCGCTTGAAAGCTTTCATCGCTCAACCAAATTCAAACCATGCACCAGAAAATCACCATCGAGCCTTTCCGTATCAAAGTAGTGGAACAAATCCGCCTGGCATCGGATGAGGAGCGCCGCGCTTTCCTTCACCATGCTCACTACAACCTCTTCCTGCTCCATTCCGATGAGGTCATCATCGATTTGCTGACGGATAGCGGCACTTCGGCCATGAGCGCCGAACAGTGGGCGGGCATCATGCGGGGCGATGAGAGCTACGCCGGCGCCCGCAGCTGGCTGCGCATGGAGGCTGCCATTAAAGACCTCACGGGCTGCCCTTACATCCTGCCCACCCACCAGGGGCGCGCGGCCGAGCACTTGCTCTACTCCCGGCTGGGCGGGCCGGGCAAGGTCTTCATCAGCAACACCCACTTTGATACCACTCGGGCCAATATCGAATTTTCGCAGGCTACCGCCATTGATATCCCCATTGCCGAAGCTCGTCATCCCGATGAGTATCACCCTTTTAAAGGCAACCTCGACACCCAGCAGTTGGAGGCCCTTATCGCCGAGTATGGCGCGCCAAATATCGGTGCGGTCATCCTCACCGTCACCAACAATAGCGGCGGCGGGCAGCCGGCCAGTATGGCCAATGCCCGTGCGGTGGCCGAAATATGCCAGGCTCACGACATCCTCTTCATCCTGGATGCCTGTCGCATCGCTGAAAATGCCTATTTTATTAAACACCGTGAGCCGGGCTACAGCCATAAAACCTATCGGGAAATCGCGCAGGAGATGTTTGCCCTGACCGACGGCTGCATCATGAGCGCCAAAAAGGATGGTCTGGTCAATATGGGCGGCTTCCTAGCCCTGAAGGACCTCGATCTGGCGGTGCAGTGCCGCACGGTGCTCATCATCACCGAAGGCTATTCCACCTATGGCGGCTTATCGGGCCGCGATATGGAGGCCATCGCCATCGGGCTGGAAGAGGTCTTTGATGCCGATTACCTGAACTATCGCATCAAGAGCACCGCCTATCTGGGCGAGCACCTCAAAGACATGGGCATACCGCTCATCTGGCCTCCGGGCGGCCACGCTATTTACATCGATGCCAAAGCTTTTTACCCGCATATCCCGGTAGAAGAATTCCCTGGCCAGGCGCTGGCCTGTGAGCTCTATCTCAAGGCCGGCATCCGGGGCTGTGAAATCGGATCGGTCATGTTTGGGAAATACACCGAGGCGGGCAAGCTCATCCCCGCGCCCATGGAATTGGTGCGCCTTGCTATCCCGCGCCGGGTCTATACCCAAAGCCATATTGATTATGTGGTGGAAACTTTCCGCGAACTCGCCGAGGAACGCGGCCGGGCTCATGGCTATCGCATTACTTACGAACCGCCCTTCCTCCGGCACTTCACCGCCCGATTCGAGCCGGTGAGTTGAGATTGTATAAAATAGCGTAACTTCGACCCCCGAATCAAAGCATAGACCATGTCGATAGAACTGCACCAACTCATCATCCACGAACTGGAGAAAGAAGCGGACTCAGCTGAGGCTCAATTGTTCCTCACGGCTTCCGTAGTTGCGCCTTCGGAGCGGGCAGCAGCTCTGGTAGACAAGCTCAACCATGCTTTTATCCAGAAAGAAGATATCCTCAACGGCTACCTCAGCTCGCCCGAAGATGCGCTCTTCCCCGGCTATTTTCAACACTTGCTGGATGAGCAATTCCGCGAAGAAGCCTTTGTTGCTTTCTCCCGCGACACCATGAACGCTCTGCAGCTGACCCTTCAGGGGGTGGTAGGTGCCAAGGGGGGCTACCTGGTTTATGCCGATTATTCAGAATTCGATACGCGCATGCTGGGCATTTTCCTGGTGCGCGATACCGATGGGCTCGTTTTTCAAAAGGATGAACCCGGTAATGCCTTTAGCCTGAATGCCATCACCTACCTCAATACCGAGCGCCTGGCCATGGCTTGCCGCATTAGGGCCGACAAATATGCCGGGGGGCAGGGCCGTTGTGCCGAGCTGATCAAGCACGCCAAAAGCCAGAAGGAAATCTCGGAATACTTCATCCACTGGATTGGGCTGGACCGCCCGGAGAGCAGCCGCGAAATGACGGCTGTTTTCTTGCAAATGGCCAGTGAATTGCCCCTGCCGGCTGATGCCGAAACCGGACAGCCGATGGAGGAAAGCCGCTTTCGCGAAAAGGTGCTGCAATTTGCGATGAGCAGCCCCCAGAAGACGATCAATATCGGTGAATTCGACCAGGAATTTTACGGCCAGGAGCAGCCGGCTCAGCAATACCTCCAGGAAAACGACTTGCCGTTGGACGAGGAGTTCCGCTTTGACAAAAAGACCCTCCGGGAGTTTTACAACCACAAGGTCTCCGCTGAAAAAATCTATCTTTACTTCAACCGCAGCCACCTCAACACCCAACAAATCACGGTAGAGGGCGATACGGTTACCATCCACAGCCCCGAATTGGCCGAACAAATCGCCGATCTGATTGCTTATGGCGATCGGGATTGACCCCCCCCTTTATCCTTTACCCTTTACCCTTTACCCTTTACCCTTAACCCTTTACCCTTTACCCCCCCTCCCGCTCATCAAAGCCCGGGCGGATGAACTGGTCGGCATGAGGGAAATAGGACATAAGGCCGCGGCGGATTTTTTCCAGCAGTACAAAGAAGTCGATGATTTCATCTGAAAAATCTGGCAGGCAGGTACGGGTGATTTCCCAGGCACCCAAGCTGCGTTCGATACAGATGAGGGCAACTTTAGCCGTGCCGTTGGCATCGCTTTGCAAGGGGTCTTCCACATACCATTCATCCTGTTCATCGAAGCCGCTCAGCGCGCGTTGGATTTTGCTGGCGATCATGGTGCAGTACCATTGGATAGCATCCAGGGCATCGTTCAATTGGTTGCGGAAAGGCCGGATATCTAGGCCCAGTTGATACTGGTACCTGACGTCCTCTTCCAGCAAAGCCGGACGCTTGTACTTAAGCCACTCCAGGGTGCGTAAAGCATAATCATGCCCCAGTGCTTCCAGCGCTTTACGCTCGGGAGGAAGTTCTTGCGCAGGTGGTATTTCGCCGCTTGCCCTAAGCGCTTTGATGTCAATGCCCTCTTTTTCAGCCATGGTTTCTACCAGGCTGAGCACTTTGCGGAAGTTTTCTTGAACGAAAGCCCAGAAAGCAGGGTTGTTGGGGTCCCGTTGCGCTTCTGTCAGACGCTGTTCGCTGGCATATACGCGGCAGCGGTTTTTGAAACTACAGCGTTCGCACCAACGGTCGCAATAATTAAAAATCCCAGGTATGAATTGTTCCTCCATGCAAAGTATTACGAGTATAAATGCAGAAAGTTTCCTGCCAAAAACATTACTTTTTCATCTTAACAAGGTCACATCTCCTTTGAAAATAATCAAGTCACCATTAGTAAATTCAATCTCAGCAAAATATGCAAATACGGCTGAGTTCATGAGCTCCCCTCGGAAGGTGCCATCCCAGCCATAAATCGGGTTGTTGGGCTGAGCGCCAAAAACTTCAAAGACTGGCTCGCCCCAACGGTTGAATATCTGGAAGGTTTTTATCTCCACCACACTATCGTCGGCAAAGATGTAGAAGATATCATTGGCGCCATCCCCATTAGGGCTGAAAATGTTGGGGATATATACCCCTCGTGATTTGTCAACATAAATCAAGATCCTTTCCTGGGCGGTACAGCCGTTGGCATCGCGGGCAGTCACGTAGTAATAGCTGCTTTCCCGGGGGAAAGCCAGCACTGGATTACAGGCCGAGCAGCTGATGTTATAATCGGGGCGCCAATTGAATTGTACGGGCCCGCTACGGTTAGCCAAAGCTTCGATCAGGATGGAATCTCCCCAACGGATTGTAGTGTCTGGCGGCAAGAGGACGAAAAGCTCCTCCGGTTCGGCAATGACGATACCCGGTTCTTCGTAGGTGCAGCCGTAAATATCTCTTACGTAGGCGGTATACACCCCCGGTCCAAGGCGGTTGAAGAAGCTGGCATCGTCAAAGGTTTGGCCATCGAGGCTATACCCCAGCCCATTGCCATCCAGGCGGATGGCAATGGAGCCATCTTTCCGGCCAAAGCAGCTAATATCCTGGGCCTCCACTTCGATGGCGAGGCTATGTGCAGCCACCTGCACAATGGCTGTTTGGCGGCATCCAGTTGCATCAGTAGCAGTAATGAGATAAGAACCGGTGGCCAGGCCAGTACGATTGGCAGCAGTACTGCCATCGGGCCAAATAAAGGCATAAGGAGCGCTGCTGCCGCTGGCCATGAGGCTGGCAGCGCCATTGTCCTCATCCGGGCAGGCGGCTTGTGCCGAAAATGAAATATCGGGCAAGGGGCGTAGGCTGAGCTGCACCCGATGGGTGGAGTCGCAGCCGTTGAAGGACTGGCCCGTTTGGAAGTAAAGCCCGGCAAGGGATTCGTACCGCCCGAAAATCAAGCTGGAATCCCCCTGGCAGATGCTGCGTGCTTCAAAGGTGGAAATGGTATCCACGCCAATTACACTAACGGTGACCACGGAGTCGCACCCATTTTGGGTGGCCAGCGTGAAGCTCTGTATATCGCCTGGGGCTAGTACCGCTCCATTATAGCTGAGCGTAGTGCCCTGGCAGGTTTCCAGTAGTAATGTTTGTTGATAAACGGGCAGCTCCAGCACATTGACCATGACGATGGAATCGCACCCGATTTGAGAGACAAAAGTAAAATCCTGGCTGCTGCCGGCTAGCAGTGGGGTCCCGTTGTAAACCGCGCTAGTGCCGGAGCATGCGGAGAGCTGTAAATCCGTTTCATAGATTTCTACACCCTCCACGCTGACGTTGACGAGCGAATCGCAACCATTCTGGGCCGTGAGGATAAAGCTTTGATTGTCTCCAGGCGCAAGCGTAGTGCCGTGGTAGGAGATGGTAGAACCAAAACAGGCTTGGAGCGACAAGGATTGCTCAAAAGTGGGCAACTCTAGTACGGCTACCTGCACGACCGAATCGCAGCCATTTTGTGCTGTAAAGGTGAAGCTTTGGTTCTCGCCAGGGCTCAAATCTTGGCCGGCATAGGGCACAGTGGTGCCGGGGCAGGCTTCCAGTTCCAGATTTTGTGCGAAAACGGACAGCTCCATCACCGTCACTTGCACAATCGAATCGCAGCCATTGGCAGCAGGGAAGGTGAAGGCCTGGCTGTCGCCTGGAACAAGGGCCGTGCCGGCATAGGATGTCGTAGTGCCTGTACAGGCCTCCAGGGTCAGGCTGGAAGTAAAAGTGGGCAGCTCAACTACCGTAACGGTCACGATGGAATCACAACCAGTTTGAGAGGCAAAGGTGAAGGCTTGCACCTCACCGGGCTGGAGGGTACTGCCGTTGTAATTGACGGGAGTGCCAGGGCAAGCTTCAAACTCCAGGCTCTCTTCCAGCACGGTCACCTCGATAACAGTAACAGTGACTACCGAATCACAGCCGTTCTGGGTATTAAAGGTAAAGCTCTGCACCGTACCCGGATCAAGGGAGGTGCCGTTGTAGTCGATAGTGAAGCCGGTACAAGCCTGGAGGCTCAGCTCCTGGGCGTAAGTCGGCCATTCCAGCACTGATACGTTGACCGTAGAGTCGCAGCCATTTGCCGCCGTAAAGAGGAAGGGCTGGCTGTCGCCGGGGTTTAAGGCCGTGCCATTATAATCAACCGTTGTGCCAGAACAAGCTTCCAGTACCAGGGCCGACTCAAAGATGGGCAATTCGATGACGGAGACCAGCACGGTGGAATCACAACCGTTGTCAGCAGTATAAATGAAGCTCTGGCTATCGCCTGGCTGTAGGGTCGTACCTTCATAGTTGGCGGTGGTGCCGGCACAAGCTTCCAACTCGACTGCGGCGGTAAAGGTCGGCAGCTCCATGACCGCCACGTTTACGGTGGAGTCACAGCCATTGGCCGCCGTATAAATGAAGCTTTGGCTTTCTCCCGGATTGAGCAGATTGCCGTTGTACTCGGCGGTGGTACCAGTGCAGGCTTCCAGCGTCAAGCTAGTTTCAAAAACAGGCAGTTCGATGACAGTGACATGAACCGTAGAATCACAGCCGTTGGCCGCCGCAAAAAGGAAGCTTTGGTTGTCGCCCGGATTGAGGGCCTGGCCGTCGTATTCGACGGTAGCCCCTGTACAGGCAGTCAATTCGAGATCAGATTGAGCGAGTGGCAGCTCAGCAACAGCAACAGTGACGAGTGAATCGCAGCCATTAGCGGCAGTCAAGGTGAAAATTTGGGTGTTGCCTGGGGAGAGCAGCGTACCGGCATATTCGGCCGTAGACCCCGTACAGGCCTCCAGCGCCAGGCTGGAAGCAAAAGTAGGCAGGGCCAGCACGCTAAGGTGCACGATAGAATCACAACCGCTTTGCCCGATAAAAGAAAAGCTTTGGTTGTCGCCCGGGAAAAGCTCGGTGCCGTTATAATCGACTGCCGAGCCGGGGCAGGCGCTCAGCTCCAGGCTTTCCTCGATGATACTCACCTCTGTCACGGACACATTGACAATGGAGTCGCAGCCGTTGGCGGCGGTGAAAGTAAAGCTTTGCATTGATCCGGGCAGGAGCGCCAGGCCATTATAGCTGGCCGTACTGCCCGTGCAGGCTTGCAAGCCCAGGCTAGATTCAAAGGAGGGCAGCCCGATGACGGACACATTGACTATTGAATCACAGCCTGCGGCCGTAGAGAAGGTAAATACCTGGTTATCGCCTGCGGCCAAGTCGGTTCCGGCAAAACTGACGGTTATGCCGGGGCAAGCTTCCAGGCTCAAGTCCAAATCGTAAACGGGGTTTACGGCAACAATTGCCGAGACGCTATCCTGCCCGCAGGCATTGGCAGCAACTGCCGTATAAGTTTGCGTCAGTGCCGGGCTGATGGTGATGGTGGCACTGGTTGCGCCGGTATTCCATTGTAGATTGTCTTCATTGCTGGCTTGCACCGATAGCGTGGCGCTCTGGCCTGCACAGATATCCTGGCTGCCTTGCAGCAGCGTAATACTTGGCAGCGGTGCTACCTCTACGGTAAAAGTGCTATCGACTTGCCCGCAGGTGTTGCTCACTGCCACTTCATAATCCGTCGTTTCAGTTGGTGCAACGGTGATGCTGGAATCCATGCCTCCGCCTGTCCATTGGATGAGCCCCGCATGCATTGGGCTAATAGACAGGGTGGCGGTTTCTCCTTCGCAAATGTCCTGATCGCCTTGCACTACGCTAAAGCTGGGGGGCGGCAGTATCTCCACATTCAAGGTGGTATCCACCTGTCCACAGGTATTGGATGCCGTGACCGTATAACTTTCGCTCTGGCTAGGGGTGACGGTAATGGAAGAGCTGGTGCTGCCGTTGGACCACAGCAGCGCATCCTGGCCTTGTACATTGACGGAGAGGGTAGCGCTTTGCCCGGCGCAGATGGCTTGGTTGCCCTGCTGCACTGCAAGCAAGGGGGGGGCCAATACCTGAACAGTTATGTCAGCTTCTACAGCGCCGCAAAAATTGCTGGCAATGGCGGTGTAGGTCGTCGTTACGTTGGGCGTTACGTTGATTTGATAGTTGGTAGCGGAATTAGACCAAAAGAAGTCGTCATCATTTTCAGTGAAGACATTCAAGGTAGCGCTTTGCCCTTGGCAGATGGTCTGATTGCCCATGATCACATCGATGGTGGGCAAGGGGATGACCTCTATCTGGATGGCTACTTGTTCGGTAAAACAATTGTTCGAAGCGGTGGCGACGTAGGTGGTCGTCTGGTTGGGGCTTACCGATTGATTGGGGAAAGGAAAACCATTGGACCAGGAAAAATTATCCGCATTTTCCACATACACTTCCAGGTCCACCACTTGCCCCTGGCAGATAATCTGGTCACCTTGTATAACCGAGAGGATGATTTGGGGCGTCACATCAATCAACAACAACTGCGAAACCTGATTGCATACATTAGAAGCGGTGACGACAATCGTTTCGGATTGGTCGGGTGCAAAAACCAAGGGGTTGCCCACGAAGCCATTGGACCATTCGATGAGGTCTGCATTTTGGGCGTTGGCTTGCAGAAAAACAACTTCGCCCTGGCAAATGGAAATAGGGGGCAAAGGCTCCAGGGTGGGTTGAGGGGTGACGACAATGGGTATGGATTCTGAGGCGGAACCACAGGCATTCTGTGCGGTTGCCGTCAGGGTGGTAGAAGTGGTGGGGATAAAGGTAATGGAGGGTCCCTGCTGGCCATTGGACCAGGTAATGGGTGCCCCCCCAGTAGATGTCGCCTCTAAGGTCACGGGTTCTCCTTCACAGAATAAAGTAGGTGGGGGCAATACCTGGATTGCTGGCGGCAGGCAAATCATCCCCGAATAACCAGGAGAGGGGTTATTGGTGCCGGCACCACCGGGGCACTGATTGTTTTCCATGCCGCCGCCATTCCACATCGTTGGGAAGCCGCTCACGACAAAGCTTACATCAAAGAGCTGAGTCGGTTCATTGGCAGCTACGAAGAAAGGGCCCGCCCCGGGCGTGCCCCAAGTTACGGTACCGCCAACGATATCACCGGTAAACGTAGTCCCATTAAGGCTGGTAAGCGTAGGCGGCGATACGCTGATCATGCCGCCTGGGGCGTTGGTGGAAAAGTAGAATCCTTGGGTGCCGCCGAGGATACCCCCGGCGTAGTTGGCCCCGGCGATGTGGATGGTCATGTTGAGGGTGTAGGTGCCATCCCCATTATCGACGATGCTGTTGAAGACAAAGCCAGAGCCATCACAAGCCTCCAACTGCTGAGGCAGCAAGCTTAGCAGGCTTAAAGCAATAATACTGATAAAACTAGCGGGTGTAAAAAGCTTCCTCATGCGCTTATTTGTTTAGCTGAATTTTTCCAGAAAGATGAAATTCGGGTGTGGTTACAGAATAGAAATAGAGGCCGGTTGGCAGCCCCTGGAGGCCAATCTGGTATAAGGGCTGGCCTGGCAGTAAGCGGTGGAGGCGCAGCAAGCGCCCGGCAGGGCAAAAGAGGAAGAACTGCGCCTCTTCTTTAAATGCCGGGAGTTTCAAATAAGCCTCCCCGGTTGAATTAGGGTTGGGGAACAATAAAGCCGCGTGGGGCGCTTGCCTTTCCTGGAGCGATGCTGCTGTAGGCGCTTCTGCTCTAAATAGTTCAATGCCGCCCCGCATATTGCCGAGGAGGAGTTCTGGTATGCCATCGGCATCGAGGTCGGCCAGACAGATGGAGGCCCGTTCGCCTACGGCAATAGGGGAGATATCCTTTTCCTGCAGCACAAAGGCCTGGCCAGGTATGCCTTTATATAGGCTCAGCTTGCCGTCAAACTGGCCGTTGTAGAGCCAAAATGCGCCATCTTCAGCAGGCAGCAAAAAGGGGCTGTTTTCCTGAAAATAACCCTGTGGGTTGATGCCGCCCAAGGTGTCGGTCACCCAGGTAAAAACCGGCGTTTCTAGCGTGCCGGTATTGGTCAAAAGGGTAGTAATGCCATTGCGCGTGCCGCAGGTGAGGTCCAGCAAGCCATCGCCATCAATATCGATCAACTGAGGTTTGGCAAAGCCGCTGAGCTGGAAGCCAGCCAGGGGGTCGGGTATCATGGGGCTGAATTGAGGCGTTGTGCCAGCAATGGCTTGGAAAGTGCGTAGGCGGCCATCGGCCAGGCCGAACACCATCTCAGCGCGGCCGTCGCCATCCAGATCGCCGAAGGTGGGGTGGATGGCCTTGAGCGCAAAGTTGAAAAAGCCGCCGCAATTATCGTCGGCCAGGCGGAAGGCAGGCTGGGAAGGGGTGCCCTCATTGAGGTAAAGCGCTAGGCCGGAAATATAGCCATAGATGATGTGGGGTTTATTGTAAGCAATCAGGATATCGGGCAAGCTGTCGCCATTGGCATCCCATACCGCGGGGCTGCTGCGGAAGCCGTGGTCAACCATGTCGGCAATCAAGAAATTGGTGCTGAGCAACTCCCAACCCCCAGTCTCCTCCGAAGGGGCAAAATGATAAACCTGGGTGGCATCCAAGCCTGCACCTACACCGCTGATGCGGTTGGTGGCTACAATCATATCTTGCTGGCCATCCTGGCTGTAGTCCAGAAGATAGGGGGCAGGAAACTCCATCATCGGTTCGCCGTCCAGCAGCCAGTCAATCTCCTGGGAAACGAGCTCGGCTTCCTGCGTGTTTCCGCCATTCATCAGCAATTGGATGTGCCGGCCGTAAATGCCGCTGAATAGCAGGTCTTTGATACCATCTCCGTCATAATCAGTGGCTAGCATAGCCGAGCCGGCGCAGCCGTAGATCGAGCGTGGCCCGCAGGCTTGGAGCTGGAAGCTGCCGTCCAATTCATAGCGGGCATTGCCCCAGCACTCATCGCGCAGTTCAAAAGCGAGGCTATCACAAGCACCTAGGCTTAAAGAGACATTCTCGTAATATTGAATCTGGGTGCCGCCCTGGGGGATATACAGGATATCGGGCAGGCCGTCGCCATTGATATCGGCAATTGCCGGAAGGTCAAAAGCGTGGATGCGTAAAAGATTGTCGGGGCTGTCGAGCAGCAGCAACTGGCGCTCTTCAAAAGCCAAGGCCCCTGGTGGGGAAGGTAAACGGAGGTATGCCTTTAGTGCCACGTCTGCTGCACTGCTCAGGGGTTCCATGGTGAGCAAATCATCCAGGCCATCACAATTTAAGTCGGTGGTCTGCAACAACTGATACAGTACCGGGAAAGACGGCTCGTAAACCGGAGCATAGCGGTATTGAACACCCTCGGGGGTTGGGTAAGCTTCAAAGGGCATTACTTTTGACCCCACCCGGTCGAAGGCGACGAAATCCATCAGGCCATCATCATTCAGGTCGATTTCAGCAAACTGAGGCGCTTCCATACCGCCCGTGAGCGGGTACTTCAACTCGCGGCTGATACGGTGAAAGGGCACATCCTCTACGGGCGAAAAACGGACAGCTTGATTATAAGCAGGAAATACTGCTATCGCTCCAATAATGGATAGGGCAATTTTTTGCATGGCGGCTTAACTGGAAAAATGTTATTAAATAACCACAATATGCCAGGGGGATCAGGTATTTTGGAGACCAAACAAGCTTTTGGGGCAGTAATGCCAGGAGCTGTTATTTTAAGTTTGGCAATAAAAGTGTACTAATGTCTGAAATTTTGCGGGAAGTTAAAAATTTATTAGAAAAACCCGGCTAAAATTTAAGATATCGGACTTATCAGCGCTCAGGCCATGTTGCTGAATATCGTGTTTAGCAGAAGCGAGCTGGAACAAGGCAGCCCGGTAATTGTTTATCGCAGGATATTGGCATAGCTATACTGGGAAGCCTTGATATGGATTATAAAACCACTGGAATGAAGAGCCGGGCGGAGCTCCTCGAAATCGGCGGGCATTGGTTTGCTCAAAGGGGCTGGCAACCCAGCGCCTTCCAGCTAGAAGCCTGGAATCACTGCCTGGACGGTTCGAGCGGCCTGGTAAACGCCCCTACCGGCAGCGGTAAAACCTACGCCCTGGCGATCCCCATCCTATTGGAATTCATAGCAGCGCATGCCCAGCAGCGGGGGAGGCCAGATAATGGGCTACAAGCCATCTGGATCACCCCTATCCGGGCTTTGGCCAAAGAGATTCAAAGCGCCATCCAGCTGGCGGCAGAAGGGCTAGGTTTGCAATGGCGCATAGAGGTGCGCAGCGGCGATACGCCTGCTAGCGCCCGTAGCCGCCAGCGCAAGAAGCCCCCTGAACTACTCATCACCACTCCAGAAAGCCTCCATCTCTTATTAGCCAGTAAAGGCTATCCAGATTATTTTAAAAGCCTCAAAATGATAGTTGTGGACGAGTGGCACGAGCTCCTGGGGTCCAAACGAGGCGTCATGATGGAGCTGGCGCTATCCCGCTTTAAAGCGCTGCTGCCTGGCCTCAAAGTTTGGGGTATTTCTGCCACTATCGGCAATATAGAAGAAGCCCTGGCGGTGTTGATGGGTAATGCGCGGGAAGGGGGGCATGGCAAGATTGTGCGTGCCGATATCCACAAGCAAATCGAAGTACATACTATCCTCCCTGATGAAATCGAGCGCTTCCCCTGGGCGGGCCACTTGGGGATCAAACTGCTGGAGAAAGCTATCCCGATTATCGAAGAGGCGAAAAGCACGCTCATTTTCACCAACACCCGCGCCCAATGCGAAATATGGTATCAAAACCTCTTGGAAGCAGCTCCCAATTTGGCTGGAGCTATTGCCATGCACCACGGCTCTATCAGCCGTGAGCTGCGCGATTGGGTAGAGGCGGCCCTCCATGAGGGGCGCCTCAAAGCGGTAGTCTGCACCTCCAGCCTTGACTTGGGGGTGGACTTCCGCCCGGTAGAGTGCATCATCCAAGTGGGCAGCCCTAAGGGGGTGGCGCGTTTTATCCAGCGGGCAGGGCGCAGCGGCCACCAGCCGGGTGCTGCCAGTAAAATATACTTTGTGCCCTCCCATACCTTGGAACTGATTGAGGCAGCCGCGCTGCGTTATGCAGTTGGTACCGCAGCAGTGGAGAGTCGCATTCCCTATATCCGTTCCTTCGACGTCCTGGTGCAGTACCTCCTCACCCTGGCGGTTTCGGAAGGCTTTCGCCCGGAAGAGCTATATCCTGAAATCAAAGGGACTTATGCCTTCAGCAGCATTAGCGAGCAAGAGTGGGCCTGGTGTCTTGATTTCCTCCAATCGGGAGGGCAGGCGCTGGAGGCTTATGACGAATACCAGAAGATAAGCGTGGAAAGCGGCCTGTACCGCGCCGCCAGCAAAGCCATCGCCATGCGGCATCGCCTACATATCGGGGTCATCGCAGGAGATTCGAGTATGCACGTCAAATATCTGGGGGGCAAGCGCCTGGGCAGTGTAGAAGAGTGGTTTATCTCTCAAATCCGGCCGGGCGAGGTATTTTGGTTTGCCGGGCGCAGCCTGGAGCTGGTGCGCATCAAAGGCATGGACGTGCAGGTGAGGCGCAGCAACAAAAAAACGGGCAAAATACCTGCCTGGATGGGGGGCAAGATGCCGCTCTCCTCGCAACTCTCAGCATCCCTGCGCTATAAAATCGGGCAATTGTCCCGGCGGGAATATAATGAGGTTGAGCTGGAAAAATTAGCGCCGCTTATCGAGCTGCAGGAGCGCCGTTCGGCCGTGCCAGATGAGGGTAGCTTCCTCATCGAATATTTCCAGAGCAAAGAAGGCTATCACCTTTTGTGTTATCCCTTCGAGGGGCGGCAAGTGCACGAAGGCATGGGGGCTCTGCTGGCCTGGCGTATCGCCAGCCAACAGCCAATCAGCTTTTCTATCGCCGCCAACGACTATGGTTTTGAGTTGCTTTCCGATGTAGAAATTGCCCTGGACGAATTGCGGGCAAAAAGCCTTTTTTCTGCCGATGACCTCAGCCATGACATTCCAGCGAGCATCAATGCCGCCGAAATGGCTCGGCGGTGTTTCCGTGATATTGCATCGATTGCCGGGCTCGTATTTCGCGGCTATCCGGGCAAGCTCAAAAAAAGCAAGCACTTACAAGCTTCCTCCCAGCTCTTTTTTGAAGTGTTCAATGACTATGAGCCCAACAACCTGCTTTTGCTGCAGGCCTACGAGGAGGTAATGAGTTTTCAGCTTGAAGAAGCCCGGCTGCGCGATGCTCTACGACGCATACAGAGCCAGCAAATCCTGCTGCACAAGCCAGCGAAAGCTACGCCCTTTGCCTTCCCGCTCATCGTAAGCCGCCTACGGGAGCGCCTTAGCAGCGAAAAACTGGAAGACCGCATCCGCAAGATGAAGCTGCAATTGATACGAGATTAGCTATGGGGCGGCCGACATTTTATTATGTGCCCGTAAAAACGCGCTCCATCCCGTTGAAATGCTTAATTTCGCCTTTAAATCAACCTATACCATTATGATGGCAGATGAGGCAAAGACCAAAGCATACCTGGATGAATTTACCCGGCTAGCCCTGCTAGAAGATGTAGGCGAAGCAGACCATACCTCTGCAGCCTGCATCCCTGTCGGCGCGAGGAGCCGCGCTCACTTATTGATAAAAGACCCCGGGGTACTGGCTGGCGTAGCCGTAGCCCAACATATTTTCAACTACCTGGATCCACAGTCCCAGATGAAAATCTTCATCGCAGATGGCGCTGATGTCAGTGAAGGCCAAGTGGCTTTTGAACTGGAATGCGACACCCAGGCTTTGCTGAAGGGCGAGCGCTTGGCCCTCAACTGCATGCAGCGCATGTCGGGTATCGCTACGATGAGCAACCGCTTCCATTTTGAAGTGGAAGACCTGCCGGTGAAAATATTAGATACCCGCAAAACGACGCCGCTGCTGCGTTTCCTCGAGAAGTGGGCCGTGCGCCTGGGGGGCTGCGAAAATTACCGCTTTGGGCTGTACGACTGGATAATGATCAAAGACAACCACATCGATGCCTGCGGCGGTATCCGGCAAGCTATTGATAAGGTGGAAGCCTACCAAAAATCCAGGCACTTACAACTCGGCGTCACCATCGAAGTGCGCAACCTGGTTGAGCTTTACGAGGTGCTTGAAGCGGGCAGGGTCACCCGCATTTTGTTGGACAACTTTGAATGGCCGCTGCTGAAAGAGGCCGTTGCCGCAGTAGACGGCCGCTTTGAAACAGAGGCCTCCGGTGGGGTTGACATCCATAATGTGCGGCAAATCGCTCAAACCGGGGTGGATTACATCTCCGTTGGCGCGCTCACCCATTCGTTCAGTAGCCTGGACCTCAGCCTGAAGATTGTCAAATAGTGGAAAGCGGGTAATGTTTTACCGCCAGCAAGACCAGGAGTAGAAAGGAGGCCAGGGCCATCCAAAACCGGGCGTCCCGGTATACCGAGGGCGTTTTCTCTTGTAGCATGATTGGGCATTGAAAAACGGTTAATTAATGGCAAGGGAAAGGCACGGCTGCCAGGGTTGCTGGGTTAGCCTTCTGTCCTTGCTTGGTACGCTATCCTTTGTTCAAAAAGGATGCCATAGCGTTTTTTTATAATATCAACAGTTTGAGCAATGCCGGTGCTCCTTCAAGCGCCTGCTGGTGGGTTTACTGATCGGCTTTTGCCGCCAAGGCCTTGTTGATACGCCGGATCAACCCGGGGCCTTCGTAGATCAAACCGGTATAGATTTGGATTAGCGCGGCGCCAGCTGCCAGCTTTTCGAGCGCATCCTGTGGGCTGGCGATGCCGCCTACACCTATAATAAATAGCTCGCCACCGGATTTTTCGTACAAATAGCTAATTACTTCAGTCGCGCGCTGTTTTAGCGGCTGGCCGCTCAGGCCGCCGGAGCCGATGGCGGCTACTTGGCTTGGGCGTTCCTTTAAGCCCTCCCGGCTAATGGTCGTATTGGACGCGATTACGCCATCAATTTGGGTAGCCCGCACGATATCCAGGATGTCATCCAGTTGCTGATTGCTCAAGTCGGGGGCGATTTTGAGCAGGATGGGGCGAGGCCACTGTTTTTTCTGGTTGAGGGACTGCAAGTGGGCCAGCAGTTTGCTTAGGGGCTCTTTGTCCTGTAGTTCACGCAGGTTGGGGGTGTTGGGCGAGCTTACATTGACCACGAAGTAGTCCACGTAAGGGTGTAGGGCTTCGAAGCAATAGGCATAATCTTCGACAGCCTGTTCGTTGGGAGTGTCTTTGTTTTTCCCGATATTGCCGCCGACGATGAGGCCGCGGGGCTTGCCCTCTTTCAAGCGCGCTACCAAGGCTTCTACCCCTTCGTTGTTGAAGCCCATGCGGTTGATGAGCGCTTCGTCTTGAGGCAATCGGAACAAGCGCGGCAGGGGGTTGCCAGCTTGCGGGCGGGGTGTCACCGTCCCAATTTCCACAAAACCAAAACCCAGTGCCGCCATCGCTTTGAAGTGATTGCCATCTTTATCGAAGCCAGCAGCCAGGCCTACAGGGTTTTCAAAAACCAATCCCAGGCACTTGCGCCGCAGAGCAGGATGCCGCGCGAGGGATGCCCGACGGAAGATGGTGTTCACCCCGGGCAAGGCCATTGCCAATTTGAGGAAGATCAGTGCCAGATGATGTGCCTGTTCGGGAGGAAGAAGAAAAAAGAGCGGTTTCAGCAGAAGTTTGTACACGGCGATTTTTGAGGGCAAAGATAAGCGATATCTGAGCAGGGATGCAGGGAAATGCCCAAGAATTTGCCCAGCCAGAATGGAAGCCTGAGGGCAAAAAAAAAGGCCAGGTAAGATAGGCCTACCCAGCCGGAAATCATAATCCCAAAAACTATTCTTATGATGACCCGAAAATGGGGATCACAGTCAATGTATAATTCAACCACAAAGATATGTAATTGTGGTTTTCATACCAAGAATTTGCCTTAAATAAATTCAAAAAAAATAAATTAGCGGATAGTGTGCGCCGAAATCAAGCTTCTTCTTCTGCTTTGACCAGCAATTGGAAGCCATTGCCGTGAATGTTGACAATTTCGATGTTTTCATCCATCTTCAGATACTTGCGCAGCTTGGTGACGAACACGTCCATGCTGCGGGCGGTGAAGTAGTTGTCCTCGCCCCATATCTTGGTGAGGGCTTCCGAACGAGAAAGGATATCGTTTTTATAAATGGCGAACATGCGCAGCAGTTGCGCTTCCTTGGGCGATAGCTTATGCTTTTCCTCATCGGCGCCCTCGCGGTCATAAGTCAAGATGCGCAGGGGGTAGTCGAAGTGGTATCTGCCAATGATGAACTCGCGGGCTTCTTCACGTGTGCCCGTTTTGGCATAGCTGCGCTTGAGTATGGCCTGGATGCGGAAAAGCAGCTCCTCCGAGTTGAAGGGCTTCGTGATATAATCGTCAGCGCCAATTTTGAAGCCTTGCAACACGTCATCTTTCATCGCCTTGGCAGTCAGGAAGATAATGGGCATATCTTGGTCTTGCTCTCGGATTTCGCGTGCCAGGGTAAATCCATCCTTTTTTGGCATCATCACATCAAAGATGCAGAGGTCGAACTCGTCGTTTTTATACACTTCGAGGCCCTGCATGCCGTCGGTGGCAAGCGTCACGTCGTAGTCGTGCATTTCCAGATAAGACCTCAGCACATCGCCGAAATTCTGATCATCTTCCACCAGGAGTATTTTATTATTTGTCATGCTTTATACTTTTCGTTTCTGGAGCTATTGTTTAAACGGGAAAAACAGGATAAAACTGCTGCCCTTGCCCAGTTCGCTTTTTACTTCAATCTGCCCTTTATGAGCGGTCATCATCGCCTTTACATAGCTGAGCCCGAGGCCGAAGCCTTTAACGTCGTGCAAGTTGCCGGTATGAACGCGGTAGAACTTATCGAAGATGTGCTTGCGTTGCTCCTTGCTCATGCCGATTCCTTTATCGGTGATAGCCACCTCCACCCCATTGGGTACGTTGCGCGTATGAACGGTAATTTCCGGTTTGTTGGGCGAATATTTGTTGGCATTATCCAACAGGTTGTTAACGATGTTGGAGACATGCGTAACGTCGCCTTCTACATAGGGGTTGGCGGCCAGCAGCTCGGCCTTTGCCGTGCCGTCTTTCTTTTCCACTTGCAAACCAATATTTTCGACCGCAGAGTTGACTACATCATGCAGGTTGACTTCCGTGAGTTTCAAAGAAAAATCGCGCTTATCCAAAAGAGCCATCTGCAATACTTTCTCCACCTGACTATTCATACGTTTATTTTCCTGTTTTATTATGTTGGCGAAGCGCTGTACCTTATCTGGCTTGCCGGCGATGAGGGGGCTATTGATGGAATCGGCGGCCAGGGAGATGGTAGCGATCGGGGTTTTGAACTCATGGGTCATGTTATTGATGAAGTCCGTTTTCATTTCCGAGAGCTTCTTTTGCTGGAAGATGACGTGGATGGTATAGGCAAAAGAAAACATGATGATAGCGGTAAAGAAAATAGAGCCCAGGAAGTTGAGCCAGAGCGAGCGCCATACGAAGCTGGTACGGGCCGGGAAGTGGATCATGAGCAGGCCCGGGGCTGGCATCTCCTCGGGGAAGAGGTCAACTTTATAACGGGAGTTGTAGATGGTGCGGTAGCCAGGCAGGACGTCTCTGGGCGTGGGGTCTTCTACCGCATAGTGGCCATCGATGATGATAAAGCTTTTCTTCTCATTGGAAAAAACGCCGTAGTTAAACTCTGTATCGATTCCGCGGTTGCCCAGCTCCTGTTTGAGCGCGCCGTGAAGATGGTTGAGCTTGATGCGCTGCTCCAGGGGGAACTCCTGGGTGTTTTGCTGAAAATAGACCATTAGCGAGCGGTAGGTATTGTCTTTGCGCGCCATGCATTGAGAACAGGTGCAGGGATTGGCAAATTCTGACATGAGTTCATCAACCAGGGCGCTATGGCTGAGCTTGGGTGAAAACAAGGGCTCGCCATCCTCCGCTGAAAAGCTCAGGTCGAATTTGGCGCTCTCGCTGCCGCTAGATTGGCGCTCTTCATAATAGGCCGTCATGAAGCCATTGATGGAATGATTGAAAACCTCCCGGTTCTCCTCCGCTTCCAGCCGCCGCACCACCGTGTTTAGCGCCGCATAGACGTTCTTTTCAAAACGCTCCTCATTGACTTTTGCCGCCGTACGGATCAAGTCCATCTGCAAAGCCACCACACCGATGACGGCTGCGCTCATCAACCCAATTATAGCCCAAATTGCTCTCTTGTTCATGCCCTAACGACTGGTTTACTTTTCTAATAACCACCCAAGGAGAGAAATATTTCAAAGGTGGCCTTACAAAAATAGGGTTTCAGGCGCTGGCCTCGCTTAGTTTAACAGTCTTTTAACTTCAAGGCGCTCAGCCAAGTGTTTTTGCCACTCCATAAGGGAGTTGGAGTCATTGGAAGTATTAACCTGATTGCAGGCTTTTTTACCTGCTTCCAGCTGATGAAGGCAGAGGTAGAGAGGCAGGGAAATGCAATTTGCACGACAAAAATTATAAACTTTTTCAAATCCAATTGTTTAAAATTTAATTTTGAATGATAATCCCAAGCTGGTCAAAATATTTTACTGTAGAAAGCAGCAGTCTTTGTGTTTTTTTTAAAAAAAACTTCGAATTTTGAGAATATGCTAAAGCAAGCCCGAAATCGAGGCTAAATGAATTAGTTTTTATTATTTTGTAAAGAGTAGTATATTTGTGTTTTGGAATGATTGAAGTTGAATTATTCATGCTTCGTTCAGCCAGGATGCCAAATGCGGCACGGATCCCCATACCCGGCAAGAAGCCTGGGCAGCCCCTGATTAAAGATTTTGGAAAAGAATGTTACTGCAACATCTTAGACCTATTTGCGTACAAAGGTATGCCCCCAGTCAGCCAGCCACAATCCCCCTAATACCAATACCCAAAAAAACACAAGAGTACATCCGATTTTTTATCACTTTATAGAGATTGAGCAACAAAAAATACCATGAAGAGAATTCTACTACTCGCGCTGTTTGCACTCTATGCATTGTCTGCAACTGCACAACAGCCGCCGGGCCCTTGCCCTGGGGGGGCGCCTGGCCTGGCTAACAACTGTGCTTCTGCCTGTGTATTGTGCGATTTTACCACTTTCACCAGCAATAACAACAACTCATCTGGAGGCCAGCAGATACCGCCAAACTTCTGCCCGGGCCAGGCCATCTTCCCGCACAACGTGCAATGGGTTGGCTTCGTTGCCGGCACGCCAAACATCACCATGACGATGACCGCTTCCGGTTGTACGCTTCCGGGGAGTCAAGGCCTGCAAGTCGGCGTATGGGGCACCACTGATTGTACTTCTTTTAACCTGGTCTCTAACTGCGAATACCAAGTGCCGCCTAACGTCCCGACAGTTTTTACCATGAACGGCCTGACGGTTGGGGCATCCTATTTCTTCGTCGTGGATGGTTTTAACGATGATGTTTGCGACTTTACTGTCAACGTCACCAGTGGCTCTACGGTAGTCAATCCAATTACAGTTGCACCCCAAATTATTCCAACGGTTGCACCGCCATATTGTGCGGGGGGGACCTACGACTTCAGCGCAACACCAGTGCCGAATGCCGGCCTCTATACCTGGACGCTGAATGGGGTGGTCGTTAGCTATGATCAGCTGGCAGAGATCAGCTTCCCCGCCAACGGCTCCTATACGCTTTGCGTCACTGCTACCAACCCTTGCCACCCCAATGGAACCCAAAGCTGCATGACTTTGAATATTGGGCCCTTGCCCACACTCTTTGTCAACCAAACAGTTTGTACCGAAGACCTGCCTTTTGTTTATGAAGGCTTTGCCTTTACTGCTTCAGGTATTTATGATTTCTCTTTCGTTCAGCCCAATGGCTGTACTCAACCGGTGCGCCTAACCTTGAATGTCATCCCATCCATCCCTCCGTCCTTTGTCGAGGTGGATATTTGCCAAGGGCAAGCCTACAACTTTGGCGGCCCTCCTCTGTTAACTCAAAGCGGGGTTTATACCAAAACTTTCGCCTCGGGGGTTGGTGGCTGTGATAGTACGGTGACCCTCACCTTGACCGTCCACCCTCCTGATTTTGAAAACCTGGGGCTGGTCTATCATTGCCAGTTACTGGGGCCCTATTTTGTTGGGAATACGCCCTTGTCGCAGACTGGGTCTTTCAATATCCGGCTCCAAAACCAATATGGCTGCGACAGTACAGTGGTCGGCTTTTTAGAGATAACCTCTCCAGAATTCGTCTTCATCGACACCATCGTCTGCCCGGGGGCTATCATCGAAATCGGCGATTTCGTGTTTACTTCGCCCGGCAATTATCAAAACACTTACACCGAGCCTGGTGGCTGTGAGAACTCCTTCCAACTCAGCCTGGCTTATTATCAGCCTGTTACTAACCTTACTGCCGTGCTTTGCCCCGGTGAAAGTATCCAGATAGGCAATTCGACTTATTCTACCTCCGGAAATTATACCAAGGTCATACCTTCCCAGTACTTGGGCCTGGGTTGCGACAGTACCATCAACCTCAATTTGACGGTACTCGCCCCTATCATTACCAACATCCAGGCAGAGATATGCGAAGGGGAATCTTATACCTTGGGCAGTTCCAGCTATACTGCTTCCGGCAACTATCAGCAGTTGCTTGTGGCTTCCAATGGTTGTGATAGCACGGTCAATCTCGCATTGACGGTTCATCCCAATGTGCAGACGACGCTCAACGAGAGCGTCTGTTTCGGCGAGTCTTTCTCGGTGGGTGATTCCACCTTCGTCCAAAGCGGGACTTATGTCGTGGAGCTTCAGACTACACAAGGCTGCGACAGCACCGTGACGCTCAACCTCACCGTCAAGCCGGCCATCCTCACGGTGCTCAATGAATCCGTTTGCGACGGCTCTTCCTTCTCGGTAGGGGGCATGGATTTTGACATGCAAGGCACCTATGAAGTGATGCTCACCGCTGCCGATGGCTGCGATAGTACCGTGACCCTCAACCTCACCGTGCTGCCCAATCCCACTACCACCATCAACCAGTCTGTCTGCCAGGGGCAAAGCTTCACGGTGGGCAGCAATACCTATGACCAGACTGGCACCTACATCAACACCTTCACCGCTGCCAATGGCTGCGATAGTACCGTGACGCTTAACCTCAATGTATTGGGCCCCATCGTCAGCAATATCACCCGGGAGATCTGCACGGGCAATAGCTTTACCGTTGGCACCTCAATGTTTGACCAACCTGGCAACTATACCGTTTCACTGATCAACTCTATCGGCTGTGACAGTATCGTCAACCTCACGCTTCTCGTCGAAGATGTGCTGCGTGATACCTTGGTACTCTCGATCTGCGAAGGGGAAAGCTATACGGTTGGCAGCAGCACTTACAACACAGACGGCTTCTACGAAGATAGCTTCATCACCGCCGAAGGCTGCGATAGCGTTTTCTATCTCGACTTGACCGTGGTACCCATCCGCTTCACGACTTTGAACGAGACGATTTGCGATGGCGAGAGCGTCAGCGTCGGTACCAGCACTTATACTTCTACGGGGACATTCCAAGACCTCCTCACTTCGGTTGAAACGGGTTGCGACAGCATCGTGACCCTCAACCTGACCGTGCTAGAGGTGCCTACAACCTTGCTGGCTGAAAACATCTGTGATGGCGAGACTTTTGAGGTGGGCACTTCGGCTTACAATGCCACAGGTACTTATACCGACATCCTCGTGGCTGCCAACGGCTGCGACAGCATCGTGACCCTCAACCTGACTGTGCTGAATGTGCCTACCACCCTCCTGGTCGAAAGCATCTGTGACGGCGAGACTTTCGGGGTTGGCACTTCTTCCTACGACGCCACAGGCACCTACACCGATGTATTGGTCGCCGCCAACGGCTGCGACAGCATCGTCACGCTGGAGCTTACGGTGCTGGACGTGCCGCAGACCCTCCTCACGGAAGAAATCTGCGAATTTGAATCCTTCCAGGTTGGCAACTCGGTTTATACCAGCTCGGGCACTTACACCGACATACTGTTGGCTGCCAACGGTTGTGACAGCATCGTCACCCTGGCGCTCACCGTTCACCCCATCCGCCGCCGCACCATCGACGCCAGCATTTGTCTGGGAGGGGTCTATAATGTTGGCAACTCTTCCTATAGCCAGACGGGCAATTATGTGGATACGCTTACTTCAGTCGTTACGGGCTGCGACAGTATTGTCACGCTCAACCTCAATGTGACCGACTTTTATGAAGTGAACCTGGTAGAGACCATTTGTGAGGGCGAGAGCTTTACCGTCGGCAATAATCAGTACGACCAAAGCGGGAACTACACGGACAACTTCATCTCGTCCGACGGCTGCGACAGCATCGTCAACCTCAGCCTCACCGTGTTGGCCTGGCGCTATGAGACGGTCGATGCGACCATCTGTGATGGCGAGACTTTTGCCATGGGCGGCATCGACTATGGCATAGGCGGCACTTACACCACTACTTTGACTTCCGTAGAAACGGGCTGCGACAGCATCGTGA
>CAYSPJ010000014.1:48334-64883 GCA_964432875.1 uncultured Phaeodactylibacter sp.
GGCACTTACACCACTACTTTGACTTCCGTAGAAACGGGCTGCGACAGCATCGTGACCCTCAACCTTACCGTGAACGAGGTCTTTGAAACCAATCTGACCGAGGCCATTTGCGATGGGGAAACCTATCAGGTCGGCAATGATTTCTATGCGGCTTCCGGGGTTTACCAAAACCTCCTCACCGCCTCCAATGGTTGCGATAGCCTGGTCAACCTGGTCCTCACCGTCCATCCTATCCCGGAGACGAACCTCACGGAGGTGCTCTGCTTTGGGGAAACGTTCACCGTGGGCAGCTCGACTTATGCCGCTAGCGGCACTTATCAAGATGTCCTCACTTCCGTCGTCACGGGCTGCGACAGCATCGTGAACCTGGACTTGACCATCCGGCCGGAAATCGTGACCGAACTCACGCAGGTGGTCTGCTTCGGCGAGACCTTCGCGGTGGGCAACTCGACTTATGCTGCCAGCGGAGTTTACACCGATGTGCTCACCTCCGTGCTGACCGGCTGCGACAGCACCGTGACGCTCAACCTGACGGTGCGCCAGGAGATCACCACTAGCCTGACGCGCGAAATCTGTGATGGCGAGACCTTTGCCGTGGGCAACTCTGCCTACACCGCCAGCGGCACCTATACCGACGTGCTCACTTCGGTGCTGACGGGCTGCGATAGCACCGTCACCCTGGCCTTGACCGTCTACCCCATCCCCGTAACCAACCTGTCGCCGGCGATTTGCGATGGCGAGACCTTTACCGTCGGCAACTCAGTCTATACTGCCAGTGGCGTTTATCAAGATGTGCTGACTTCGACCGTCACGGGCTGTGACAGCATCGTCAACCTTGATTTGACGGTCTATCCCATACCGGTCACGGATATTACCGAGGTACTTTGTGCTGGGGAGGTTTACACCGTGGGCAACTCTACTTATACCGCCAGCGGCATCTATCAAGATATCCTGACTTCCGTCGTCACGGGCTGCGATAGCATCGTGAACCTGAATCTGACCATCCGGCCAGAAATCGTGACCGAACTCACGCAGGTGGCCTGCTTCGGCGAGACCTTTGCGGTGGGCAACTCGACTTATGCTGCCAGCGGGGTTTACACCGATGTGCTCACCTCCGTGCTGACCGGCTGCGACAGCACCGTGACGCTCAACCTGACGGTGCGCCAGGAGATCACCACTAGCCTGACGCGCGAAATCTGTGATGGCGAGACCTTTGCCGTGGGCAACTCTGCCTACACCGCCAGCGGCACCTATACCGACGTGCTCACTTCGGTGCTGACGGGCTGCGATAGCACCGTCACCCTGGCCTTGACGGTCCATCCCATCCCGGTCACCAACCTGACGGAGGCGATCTGCGATGGCTTCAGCTATCAGGTGGGCAACTCTACTTATACCGCATCGGGTTCCTATCAGAATGTGCTCACTTCTTCCGTTACGGGCTGCGACAGCATCGTCAACCTGGCCTTGACCGTCTATCCCATACCAGTGACCAACCTGGCACCGGAAATTTGCGATGGGGAGAGCTTTGCGGTCGGCAGCTCTACTTACACCGCTAGCGGCACCTATCAAGATATATTAACTTCGACCGTGACGGGTTGCGATAGTATTGTCAACCTGGCGTTGACCGTCCACCCCATACCCGTGACGAACCTGTCGCAAGCGATTTGCGATGGGGAGAGCTTTACGGTCGGCAACTCTACTTATACCGCCAGCGGCACCTACCAAGATGTATTGACCTCGGCCGCGACCGGCTGCGACAGCATCGTCAATTTGGCTTTGGTCGTCAATGAAGTATATGAAGTTTTCCTGGAAGAGGATATCTGCCAGGGTGAAAGCTTCCCGGTAGGCAATAATAGCTTTTCGCAAACTGGTACTTATACCCAGGTACTCACTTCAGCTGCAGGCTGTGATAGCACCGTGACGCTGATCCTCTCTGTTTATCCTTGCGAGTTGCAATTCGTTGCGACCCCAGTCAATGCCAGTTGTGCAGGCTTGGCAGATGGCTCCTTCCGCTTCCGCTTCAACGTCGGTACGCCACCCTATCAGTACACCTGGCAAGCCATCGGCAGCGGCCTTTCGGGTAGTGGCACCTTGGCCACTAACAACCTGGATCAGCTCGTGGAGGGCCTGCCCGCCGGACAGTACCAAATCAACGTCATTGACGGCTCACCCTTCAATGTGCCCATCAGCTTCACCGTGACGATTGGCGAGCCGCAACCACTGGATATCTCCATGTTGCTGTCGCAATACAGCAATTATAACATTAGCTGTAATGAGGAAACCGATGGCACCATAAATACTACGGTCACTGGCGGTACGCCCCCCTACAACTACCTCTGGAATACTGGCGGGCGGGCCGAAGACCTGGATAACCTACCAGCTGGTGCCTATGCGCTGACGGTGAGCGACCAAAATGCCTGCGCCGATTCGGCTCGCACCGTACTAAATGCTCCTCCGCCCTTGGCCGTTGAGCTGGAATCTATTGATCCGGCTTGTTTTGGCGATAATGCGGGCATTGTGATTGTCGATAATGCCAGCGGAGGCGTCGCACCTTATCTATATAGCATCAATGGATCGCCTTTCAGCAGCTTATCGCAATTTACCAACCTCCCTATCGGCGTACACGAAATAGAGGTGCAAGATGCCAACGGCTGTACCTGGCAGGGGCAAAAGACCATTTCCCAGCCACAACAACTGATTGTGGACCTGGGCGAAGATCAGGAAATCAAGCTTGGGGACAGCATACAGTTGTACGCTCAGACCAGCTACCCAGTGGAGATGTACAGTTGGAATTCGCCGGTCGAGCTGAGCTGTCAAAACTGCCCGGATCCATTCATCCGCCCCTTCGAGTCAGTAGCTGTATCCGTTACTGCCACGGATGAGCACGGCTGTACCGCTTCCGACCGGATTACGATTTTCGTCAACCGCAAGCGCGACGTTTATATCCCGAATGTCTTCTCGCCGAATGGGGATGGGCAAAACGACATATTCCTCATCTTTGGTGGGACTGAAGCCGTGAAAGTAAAAAGCTTCTACGTCTTCAACCGTTGGGGCGAACCCATGTTCGAGCTGTTTGACTTCCAGCCCAACAACCCGGCTTATGGTTGGGACGGCAGCCACCGCGGAGAACTGATGAATGGCGGAGTTTACGTCTATCTGGCCGAAGTGGAATTTGTAGATGGGGTGACGGAGTTATTCAGAGGCGATGTACTGCTGCTGCGCTGATTGAGCTGACCGAGAGCAGTGCTAAATGTGAGCGGCCCGCGCCAGGTAAACTGGCGCGGGCCGCTCGTGTTTTAAGGCACCATTTGTTTTATCAAGCTGTACAGGTATACTGCGATATTACACGATAAGTAGGATGAATGTGCCTTGATTACAGATGCCGCTCTGCATGGTAGGACGAACGCACCAAAGGCGCGCTTTCCACAAAGAGGAAGCCCTTGGCCAGGCCAACCTCCTTATACTCGGCGAACTGGTCGGGATGGATAAACTCTGCCACTTCCAGGTGCATCTTGGTCGGTTGCAGGTATTGGCCGATAGTCAGCACGTCGCAGCCATGTTCCAGCAGGTCATCCATGGTTTTGAAGACTTGCTCGCGGGTTTCACCCAGGCCGGCCATGATGCCGGATTTGGTGCGCTTACCATATTCCTTGGTGCGTTTGATCTGTTCGAGGCTGCGCTGATATTTTGCTTGGGGCCGCACCTTGCGGTAGAGCTCTTCTACGGTTTCCATGTTGTGCGAAACGACTTCTTGCCCGGCGCTGATCATGCGCTCCAGGGCAGACCAGGTGGCGCGCACGTCGGGGATGAGGGTTTCGATAGTTACCTGCGGGCTGCGTTCTTTCACGGCGCGCACCGTCTGATACCAAATTTCTGCTCCCCGGTCTTTGAGCTCATCGCGGTTGACAGAGGTGATTACGGCATGTTTGACGCCCATGAGGTCGATGGCTTCAGCCACGCGGCGCGGCTCGTCTTCATCGTATTCTGGCGGGCGGCCGGTTTTGACGGCACAGAAAGAGCAGGAACGGGTACAGGTATTGCCCAGTATCATAAAGGTGGCGGTGCCAGCGCCCCAGCATTCGCCCATATTGGGGCAACTGCCGCTTTGGCAGATGGTGTGCAACTTGTATTCGTCCACCAGGCTACGCACCTTTTTGAAATTGGGCCCAATCGGCAGTTTTACCCTCAGCCAGTCGGGTTTTTTCTGCCTGGGTTCCTGTTTCTCTGCTATAGGTAGTTCAATCATTTCTTAGTTAGGTTGAGTGCTGGATAAACAAGCAGCTAGCCCATAAAGTTTGCGGGTGGGCAATCGGCTTGAAGATGTCAGCGGCTTATATCTTCAACTGAAGCATGCCCTGGATGAGGGGATGTTCGCTTAGCCCTTACCAGCGCTTGCCGAGCTGTAAATTTATAAAAAGATTGATAAAAACAGGGGTGTTTTCGGTATGCTGCAGCAAAGGGGATTCCACCATGATCGGCACTTTCTGGAGGTAGGCATCGATCATGATGCCCGCTTCAATCGCTTTGACAAATTCGTCAAAAGCGCCCCAATCGAAATGCACGGCAAATTTAGCATGCAAACCAGGGATGAGAGACAGCTCACCCAGCCCCCGGGTGAAGCCCGAGGCTCCGTAGATGCGGCTGATGTCGAGGAAGATATTGGCATTTTCATCCGAATATTTTTCACTGCGGATGACGAAGTCGCCGAAGTTACCCGGCTCGATGGTGCGCACCACTTCCATATAATAGGGCTTGAGTATGCCCAGTGAAGGGCCACCTTCGTAAGTGATGCCTACGGCCAGGCCTTTCCGGCGGGCTTTTTCCGAAAAATAGCGCTTTTCGCCCAAGCCCGCGCGCAACACCAGGAAATTATTCTGCTTGCCAAAGATGAAAGCGCGGGAAGTACGCGCGGCAGCAGGGGTCTGGAAGTCAAAGCTTTGCCGAAACTCCTTTGGGTGCTTCAGCTCTCCAAATTCAAAGTTGACAAAACGGGTGAGGTAATAGGTTTTCAGGCGGCCAATATTGATGCCTAGGGCATATCCATTGGTATGGAGTTTCAAATCAGCCGTAAATTCGCGCTCAAAAACGATGCCCTTCGACTCGTCGTAAATATTCTGCCTGGTATCATAAACTTCCTGTGCGCCAGCTTGCAGCATCAGGAAGCTTGCTAAAAGCAGAGTAGGTACTATTTTTTTGCTCATAACCATCTCATTATTAATGGTAGATACGTTCAGCAACGCTAAATGTTTAAGGAATCAGACCTGAAAAGGGCATAAGTGTCTAAAAAAAAGTCAATTTAGCAAAATAATTGCACAAGTAATGCAACTGGCAAAATGAAATTCACTTTTTTGATGAGGTATTCATGACACGACAAATAAACTTTAACAAGAAGCCGCGCTGAGATGGAACTGCTCATATACACGCCTGCTCTTACACCCCGGGTGGAGTATGCCTTCCACTTGCTTTTTGTTTCGGCGCTGAAGCTGCCTTATGCCTTTACGGCTGATCCGGAGGTATACCGCAGGGCAACTCAGCCCCGGCTCAACTATAGCCCCAGGCCGGTGGCTGAGGGTGAGCTATGGCTGCCAGCGGGCCCCTTGCTATGGGAACAGGGCATCAAACAGCAGGGGGTAGCGGTTATTGAGCATGAAGGGCTGCCGGCTTTTTTCCGCTGCGAAGGTTTAGCAGGAGCGGCCCTGCCTTTCGACCTACCTGCCTTGGCTTTTTTCCTCGCCAGCCGTTATGAGGAATACCTCCCCTTTGAAGCAGATAGCTTGGGCCGCTTTCCCGCTCAAGCCAGCCTGGCCTATCGGCATGGCTTTTTGCAGCAGCCTTTAATCAACCAGTGGGCCAGGCGGCTGGCGGGCCTGCTGCAAAATCGCTTTCCCGCCCTGGATGTGCAATGGACTCCCTACCGCTTCCTGCCCACCTATGATATTGATATGGCCTGGGCATACCGCTACCGCCCGCTCTGGTTGATGGCTGGTGCCAGCCTGCGCGACCTGCTGAAAGGGCAATGGGGCGCGCTGCGGGAACGGCTATTGGTATTGGCTGGCCGCCAGCAGGACCCCTTCTTCACCTTCGACTATCTGCACCGGCTCCACCAGCAACACGGTTTGTCTCCTGCCTTCTTTTTTCTGCTGGGCGATTGGGGCCCCTATGATAAAAATATTAAACCTACCGTGCCGGCTTTTCGACAACTGCTCCATCAGCTCGCCGGACTGGCCGCGCAAGCTGGTCTGCACCCCTCTTTCAGGTCTAATACCCAAGCCGGGCAATTGGAGAAAGAAGCTCGACGCTTCGAGCAGATTACCGGCCAGCCCCTGCGGCACAGCCGACAGCATTTCCTGATGCTCCGCTTCCCGGATACCTACGCCCGCTTGCTGACTGTGGGCGTGCGCCACGACTATAGTATGGGCTTTGCCGATGCGGCCGGTTTCCGTGCTGGGCTAGTTTCGCCTTTCCCCTGGTACCGGCTGGATGAGGAGCGCATCGAACCGCTCCTCATCCACCCCTTTGCGGCTATGGATACTTCTTTGCGCAAATACATGGGGTTAACCCCCGAAGCAGCCCTGGCGCAATTGTGTGCTTTGGCCGATGCCGTAAGGGAAACTGGAGGCGATTTTACCACACTTTGGCACAATAGTTCTTTTTCTGTACATCATGGCTGGCTGGGGTGGCAAGAAGTATATGAAAAGGCCGTATCTTACGCCCGCTAAAGAAAGGCAACATATTATGATATTCAACTTAAGCGAACAAAATTCAATAGCCAACCGCTTCATTGCGGAATTGCGAGACGTGAAAACCCAACAGGACAGCATGCGCTTCCGGCACAATTTGGAATGCATCGGGGAAATACTGGCCTACGAGATCAGTAAAACGCTGGAATACGCCGAAAAGCAAGTGGAAACGCCGCTCGGCATTGCCAAGGTGAGCGTACCCAGCCAGAAAGTGGTACTGGCTACCATCCTGCGCGCGGGCCTGCCTATGCACCAGGGGATGCTCCGCTTTTTCAATGATGCTGGTAATGCCTTTGTCTCTGCCTATCGCCGCCATCATAAAGATGGCAGTTTCGACATCCACATGGAGTATGTGTCCAGCCCTGGCGTTGATGGCGCGGTACTCATTATTTCAGATGCCATGTTGGCCACTGGCGCTTCTATGGCTACCGTTGCCAAGGCGCTAATGGAATTGGGCACCCCGGCGCAAATCCACTTCGCCACCGCAGTGGCCTCGGTCGATGGGTTGGAACACCTCCAGCGCGTCCTGCCCGAAGCTCACGTCTGGATGGGGGCCCTGGATGAGGAGCTCACCGCCAAATCATACATCGTGCCTGGCTTGGGCGATGCAGGGGATTTGTGCTACGGGATGAAGCTGCAGGAATAAAAGCCGCCGCTAGTCGGAAGTACGGATGGTCGTCCACTCCTGTATCCAGCAAGGGACAAAGAAGCGCTCGCCGGCTTTGCGGTTGCGCAGAAAGACCTCTTCCCGGTTGGGCATGTATCGGCTGTATTGGTTGATCCACTTATTGGCTTCCGCTGTCGCGCTGGGGTCAACCGTTTTGGCTTTTACCCACATGTCTATAGCAACCCAGGTGACGACCTGGCTGTCCCAGCCGGTACCGGGGCCACAAAGCGGGCCGCTGGAGGCGTAGAGCCGCCCGATGAGCAGATACGGTTCGCCCCAGCCCCCACGGATGTCGGCAGCGCGCAATGCCCACTGGCGCGCACGCGGGAAGTTGCGCAGATGGGCGTTATAAATCTTGGCGATGGTCAGGGCGTAGTTGGCCTTTTTAGCCAAGTCGCTTTCTTCTTCGATTGCTTTCTCAAAGGCCGCAATAGATTCATTGTATTTGGCTTCTTTCAGCAGGATATAAGCCATCTCGGCCGGGCCTGGTTCGGGGCGGCAATTTTGGTTGCCAATGCGGATGAGCTCGCGGAATTTTTCGTCTGATTCCGGGCAGCCTCCCCATTTCAAGCGGCTATATACCGCGCGTACTACATCGCAATCTTCTTGGTTTTCCAGAAATTCGGGGTAATATCTTTCCATGTAGTACTCGCAAGGGTAGAACCCCTCCACCGTCTCAAAATACTGCAAGCGCACCGGGGCGTACCCGGCGATGATGTTCCAGCGGTCGCAGGCATTGCCTTTGCATTCCCGCAACCCCTTGTCAATGACCTGGCGGATGGTGGTTTGGCGTTTGAAAGCCTCCTCCTTACTGATTTTGCCCGCCTCGTAGAGGTCGGTGAGCAAGGCGGTGAAAGGGTTTAGCACAAAGTCCTGGGCATTGATGCCATCCATCTCGATAGATTCTACAAAGAGCGCATAAGTCGCTTCCGGTGTAGAGCGATGCGGGTATTTGTAGTAAAAATCGAAGGCTTTCAACCCAGTAATGTAGCCACCTTGGGGGTAGCAACGGTCTATCTCATCGTAGATGCTAAATATGGTGTCGATGTATGCTTCCTTGAGCAGGGAATCCTGCGTTTGGGAGATGAAGTATTCGTAGAAGCGAATGCCGTCCGAATAAACCGTATTGCGCAGGCCATCGGCAGCGGGCGCTACGGCATAGACTTTTTTCCACAACTGGAAAGAGCGTTCCCAATCATTGATCCGCAGGAAATCGCGATACAAAACGTAATTGTCAGAGGCCTCTTCGGGAATGGGGGCATCCTGGAATTTTGCGCAGGGGCTGAGCTTCTCTTCTGCTTTCGGAGGGGGAGGCGGGGCAGGGGCCTCTATTTGAGCAGCTTGTTCTGTAGTTTTTGGCGTACAAGCGCTGAGCAGCATTAGGGATATCAACGCAAATGGGAATAGATTTTTGATTGTCATCGCTCCTTGAAATATGTTTATAGTAAATAAATGGCTGATTTTTCTATGATTAACCTCTGACCCTTGCGGCTTAGCATGAAAACAATAAAACCAAGCTGGGGTTTATTTGCCCTTAATTTAGCCGCCTCCTCGCGCTACTTCGGCCATCAGCTTATTTCAAATTTATATCCTATGCCGTAAATCGTTTTTAGGCACCCTCTATATCCGTATGCTTCGAGCTTTTTGCGCAGGTTTTTCAAATGGGCATAGATGAAATCAAAGGATGGGGCGTCATCCATGTGATCGCCCCACAGGTGCTCGGCGATGCTTTCTTTTGTGACCACCCGGTTTTTATTGCGTGCCAGAAAATGGAGGATTTCAAACTCTTTCTTGGTCAGCTTCAGGGGTATCCCATCTACACTGGCGGCATGCTCGTCGAGCTTGATGGACAGCCCGCCAAAAGCCATTGCTTGGGCAAACTCTCCGGTCTTGCGGCGCAGTACGGCTTTTACTCTGGCGTTTAGTTCGGAGAGGTGGAAGGGCTTTAGCAAAAAATCATCGGCACCCTCTTCCAGTCCTCTTACCCGCTCTTCTACTGAAGCGCGAGCGGAGATGATGATGATGCCAGCTTGTTTGTTCCCTCGGCGAAACTCCCTTACCAGGGCCATGCCATTGCCTCCGGGTAAATTCAAGCTGATAATAGCGCAATCGTAGTCAAAATTATTTGCCTTGCGAAAGGCTTTGGCATAGGTGTCAGCCAATTCGCATACGCAGCTTTCTTTTTTCAAGTAGCGCAGCATGGCTTGGGATAGACTCTGCTCATTTTCAACGATTAACACTTTCATGTTTTGCCTTCGGTTTCAACTACAAATTTAGCATAAAAGCATCGAACTCAACCGGTGAATTAAAATTATTCAAAAGCCCGTTATCTTCAGATTTTCTTCAGATTTCAAACGCTCTTTTGCACCTGATTATAGCAAGGCTGGCCGGCCGGCGTGTGGGGATACGGATTAAAAGCATGCAAACTTGCCCGCATTCCCCCTCTCCCTCATGTTTAGCCCGGGCTAGTCTTTATAACGTTAAATTGACCACATCAATATGATACATCCGAACACGCGCATCCACTTTATTAACGAGGAAATAGGCTACGGCGTATTTGCGACCCGCTTCATCCCCAAGGGGACAATCACTTACGTCAAGGATAGCCTCGAGTTAGAAATTAGCGCCGAAGCTTATGCCGAATACTCGCCGGAGATGCAGGAAGTCATCGAGAAATATTCTTACATCGATGAGCGGGGGGTTCGCATTGTAAGCTGGGATTTTGCTAAATACGTTAATCATTGTTGTAATTGCAACACCATGAGCACTGGTTACGGCTTTGAAATTGCCATTCGCGACATCCATCCCGGCGAAGAAATCACGGATGAATATGGCATCTTCAACATCCCCCATGCCATGGAGTTGGGCTGCCGCTATGAAAACTGCCGCCGTCGGGTTCATCCAGAAGATTTTGATCGCCTCTTCCCCCAATGGGACGAACAGCTGAAAGATGCCCTGGCGATAATCGACAAAGTAGAACAGCCGCTTTTTCCGCTGCTTGATGCCCAATCTCAGGCTGGGGTAAGAGCTTTCCTGGAATACCCCCCAAGCTATAAGTCGGTTTACACGCTGAAGTACTACCCACAATACGCGCTCAACGGCGCTGGTGCCACAAAATAACTCTTGGGATGTGGAGAAGCAGATTTTTCGTACTTTTGCGCTCTGACTATAAGATTTGATGTGAGCCTGATATGGAAAGCCCAATCGCTTTTTTACAACAAGATGCGCCAGTCATACAAGAGTTGCGCCTGGAGGAAGTTGCCCCGGGTGAATTGAGGCGTTTTCTCCTGCATCTGGTGACTGACGGCATGGGGCTGCCAGTTTTTCTGCCCATCCTGGTGGCCAAGGGGGTAGAGGAAGGGCCGGTAGTAGGCCTTACGGCCGCAATTCACGGAAACGAGCTCAACGGCATTCCCGTCATCCAGCGGCTGTTCCGGGAAATCAACGTCAACGAGCTGCGCGGTACCATCGTCGGCGTGCCAGTAGTCAATATCCCCTCTCTGCTGCGCCGTCGGCGGCACTTCATAGATGGGGTGGACCTCAACCACATCATGCCGGGCAAGCCCAATGGCAACGTCAGCCAGGTGTATGCCTATCGGGTGATGAACTGGATCGTTAAAAACTTCAACTACCTGATCGACTTGCATACCGCCAGCTTTGGCCACATCAATTCCTACTATATCCGGGCGGATATGAGCGACCCCATCACCCGCCGCATGGCCATGCTGCAAAACGCTCAGGTCATCGTGCACAACCCGCCTTCCGATGGCACGCTGCGCGGTGCCGCCGATGCATTGGGCATCCATGCCATCACCCTGGAAGTGGGCAACCCCAATACTTTCCAAAAGGGTCTGATCCGCTCGGGCCTGACGGGGATCCACAACCTATTACACGACCTGAAAATGACCGATGGGAGGGTGGAAGTGCCAGACCAACCCGCCGTAATCTGCAAGGACTCTTACTGGCTCTACACCGATACTGGCGGCATCCTCACGGTACAGCCAGGAGTGGCAGAGCTGGTGCAAAAAGATGCCCCTATTGCTATCCTACGCAACATCTTCGGCGATACTATCCGGGAGTACAAGTGCCCTGAAGATGGCGTCGTCATCGGCAAGAGCGTCAGCCCGATTAATCAGACGGGGGGGAGGATATTGCATCTAGGGATAGTGGGTGGTGGATAGGGCCGCCGGACGCCGCAAAAAAAGCCTCTCGCGATTTGACATCCCGAGAGGCTATAAATCTCCCAACACTTAAATATTTCGTAGTTTTTGTGTTCTTGCTTGGGTTCGAGTGAATCTAGCAAGGCGCAAAGTGCGGGGGCTTGACCCCAAGACGGCACGCTCTTTGCGTCTCTTGCAAAGGTACGGTATCTTCTTCCAGGCATTTTCTACATGTTAATGTGAAAAAAATGTAAAAAACCAGGTTTATGGCAGCCTTTTGGGTGAAAAAAAGTATATTTAGCTTTCTGAAGATGTCCTGACAACCAGGAAGAGCATCACCAAATAAGTATATTCAATGAAACGGATTGCCCTGATTGAAGACGATGAGCTGCTCCTGAAGCGCATGGTCGCTTTCCTGAACAGCCAAAACAATATACAATGCGTGTTGTGTGTGAACTCACTGGGCAAATTCTTTGAATCCTGGTCAGAAGAAATCCAAATCGATGTCCTCCTGATCGATGTGGAGTTGGCAGATAATATCAATACGCTGGATCATCTGCAAAAGATGGCGGCTTTACTCCCGGGGGCCAGGATACTGGCCATCACTGGGCATAACCACCCTGCATATATCCAGCGGGCCATGCAAAAAGGGGCGCACGGCTTCTATCTGAAAGGCTCCGGACTAAGCAAGCTTTTGGAAGCTATCGAAGCTACTTATCATGGCGGGATTTACCTCGCGCCAGAAGCTGCTGCGCATATCATCCCCTTTTTACAGCAGGGTAGTCAGCAGCAAGTGGCCGCTTCGGGCAATTCAGATACGATAGATAAAGTGGAAAGCCTGAGCTTGCGGGAAAAGCAGGTGGCTATTCGCCTGATTGAAGGCTATTCCTATCAGGAAATCGCCGATGAAATATACTTGTCGATAAATACGATCCGGCATTATGTGAAAGTGCTATACGAGAAATTTGAGGTCAGCAATAAAATGCAGTTCAGCAAAAAAATCCGGCATTTGCTGATCCAAGAAGAAGCCCCTCATCGGAAATAAGGGTAAGCCACTTGATGCCAGCACATGACCACAAAGCCCATGAGCCATGAAATGGACCCTGACCAGATTGAAGCGTCTGATTAATTTAGTGTTTTGTATTGCCATCGCGTCGGATCCGGCCGTTGGGGCAACCCCCGATAGTTTACTGCACGCCCTGGAAGCAGCCCCTGAGGAGAGCCTGGAGCGGGCTATAATCCTGCATCAATTAGGATTAGCCTATTTGGAGAATTCGCCCTCACAGGTCATCCGCTACGGCGATGCGCTGATACACTTGGCCCAGAAATTAGGCAAACCGGAATACGAATTTCTAGGCTATCAACTATCTGGCATTGGCCATTCCATCTCTGAGGGCCTGGATCAAGGGCTGGCGCTTCACCAGCAAGCTCTGGATATAGCTAGTAGGTTTAATACCCGAGAATGGAAGCTGCGGCAGGTCAAAGCGAGGGTCAATATCGTGGGGGTCTATTGGAACCAGAGGAACCCCGAGGCGGCTTATCCCTACAATTATCAAAACATTCACGATGCCCGGCAGCTAGGCGACAGCCTCTTGCTAGCCGACACCTACCAGTCGATGGCCTTGATGCTGCAATTGGATCAACGCTATGATTCCTCGATGCTTTATTCTCAGCAGGCCATCGCCCTATATGAAACACTGGGCCTTTGGGACAAAAAAAACACTGCCCAACTGACGCTGGGCAACACCTTGCTCGGCATTGGCCAGATCAGCGAAGCACTCCAGCTTTTGCTGAAAATACTGGCATATACTGAAGCCAAAAACACATCGAGCATACCCATTAGCTTATACACTAGTATCGCTAAAGCGTACCTGGATCTGGGCAACATTGCACTGGCCGAAACCTATGCCCGCAAAAGCTTGAAACAGGCGGCTGAAGCAGAAATCCTGTCCTTGCAAATAAAAGGGCATGAAGCAATGTACGAGTTCTACTTGGCCATCAGCCGCTACGATAGCGCTCTGTATTATTTCCAAGCCATCGCCGAGCTCAAAGAGCGCATCCTCAACGAGCAGAAAGCCAAGCGTATCCAGGAGTTGGAGATCAGCTACCAGACCAAGCAAAAGGAGCAGGAAATCGAAAGCTTGCAACAGAAAAACGCTACTACCCGACAGATTAACCGCATCCTGGTCTCCAGCACGGCCCTGTTGCTGACGATGATGGCTATGACGGCTATTTTCTACTTCCGCCTGCGTCGCCGCAAGGAAGAACTAGAGTCTCTCCACTGGGAAGCTGGTGAGCTAAATGCGCGCTTGCTATCGATGATGAATGAAAAAAAGCACATCATTAGCCTCATCGCCCACGATATCCGCACGCCACTATCTCTAATCCAATTGAACACCTACTTAATTGCTCAGAATGAGGGCCTCAGTGAGGATGACCGCCAACAAGCCCTGCTGGAGATAGAGGGGGCTACCGAAGAGATCAATGCGGCAGGGTTGAAAATTATGGAGATTGAAAATAAAACGCTGGAGAAGGAATTCCTCGTGGAGGAAATAATCGAAGCCGCCCCACTCATGGAGCAGGTAATCCAGGAATTCCAGGCCCATGCCCGCAGTAAGGCCATCCAGCTGAATCTAATCTCCCCTCCGGAAAAATTACTCGTTTTTGGAGACCCCTTCCTGCTGCGCCACATCTTGTCCAACCTGCTTTCTAATGCGATCAAATTCTCTCCAACAAATAGTAGCGTGGAAATCCGCTTGCAGGCCTTGAAAAACAAGATTACCATCGAGGTAGCTGATCAGGGGCCAGGCCTATCGGCGGAAGAACAGCAGCGGCTTTTTGAAAAAACGAAAAGCCCACTGCGCAAATCTGCTGCACAAAAGGGCTCCTGGGGGCAAGGGCTTTATCTGACCCACCGCTTTGTACAAGCTATGGGCGGGCAGCTTGGAGTCGAAAGTAAAACGGGAGAGGGAGCTACCTTCACCGTTTCATTCTCCGCTGCCGGTTAAGAAGGAAGCCGGGCAAGCTGTTGCTTACCCGGCTTCTGCATATTTATGAAGTTATGGATTGGCGGGCCTATGCCTAGCAGTGAACCGCTGTACCCTGCCCTCACGCGTGCCTTGGAGGCCCTTTCGCAGGATTGCCAGGGCAGCTCTGTCAGCATTGATTACTTGGCGATAGCAAAGATAAAAAAAACTAAATTAAATAAAAATTTAATGTGATTTTTTTTACATTATCCCAAAATGCATCTCAGGGATTCACTGCCTCCTGCCGTCAGTGCCTTCAGGCTAAAGGTTCTATAGCGAAGCCCGCTTCTTCGACGGCCTGGACCACTTCATCTAAAGACAAATCTGCCCCTTGCACCGTCAGGATTTTATCCGGGTTTTTGGTATCAACCTCCCATTGTTCAACGGTGGGCGCCTCATCCAGGAAACCGGAGACCGCGCGGATACAGTTGCCACAGTTGATGTTGGTCTTGAATTGTAAGATTTTCATGTCTGCTATTTTTTAAAAGGATACAATGTCTTTATTTAAGCTGCCAAATAGTTTCGATATTTGCCCCGAAGCAGACTGCTGGATACTTCAACCGCTCAAATCCAATGACTATGTCACACCAGCCATACCAAGCTACCCTCGCCTATGCCCAGGAACAAGACCGCAACGATCCTTTGCAGCCTTGGCGGGAACAGTTTTATTTGCCGCAGCACAAAGGTAAGAATTGCCTGTATTTCTGCGGCAATTCGCTGGGCTTGCAGCCCAAGCGCACCGAAAAAGCGCTGCTGGCCGAATTGGAGCACTGGCGCGAGCACGGCGTAGAAGGCCACTTCCGCGGCGAGCAGCCCTGGATGCACTACCACAAATTTCTGCAGCCCCAGGCCGCTCAGATCGTCGGTGCCCAAGCGGAAGAAGTGGTGGTGATGAACACCCTCACCGCCAACCTGCACCTGATGATGGTCAGCTTTTACCGCCCTACCCCCCAGCGCTACAAAATCATCATGGAAGCCAGCGCCTTCCCCTCCGATCAGTATGCTCTGGAGAGCCAGGCGCGCTGGCACGGCTTCGCGCCAGAGGATGCCATCGTGGAGGTAGCGCCCCGCCCTGGCGAGGAATGCTTGCATACAGAAGACATCGTGGCAGCCATCGAAGCGCACGGCCCGCAAACGGCTCTGGTCTTGTTCGGCGGCGTCAATTATTATACCGGGCAGTTTTTTGACTTGCCTCCCATAACCCAAGCCGCCCACCGCGTCGGGGCATATGTCGGCTTCGACTTGGCGCACGCCGCTGGCAACGTGCCGCTGCAATTGCACGACTGGGGCGTGGACTTTGCCGTCTGGTGCAGCTACAAGTACTTGAATGCCGGCCCCGGCGGCCCGGGCGGCCTGTTCGTGCACGAGCGCCACGGCCGCAACCCTGAGCTGCCCCGCTTTGCGGGCTGGTGGGGGCACGACGAGGGCGAGCGCTTCCTCATGCGCAAGGGCTTCAAGCCTATGCCTGGCGCGGCCGGCTGGCAGTTGAGCAACGCCCAGATATTCAGCTTTGCCGCCCACCAGGCCAGCCTCGGCATCTTTGCGGAAGCGGGCATGCCCGCCCTGCGCGCCAAAAGCGAGCACCTGACCGGCTACCTCGAATTTCTGCTCCACGGCATCAACAACCAGGGCGGGCGCTTCCGCCTGCTCACCCCGGCTGAGCCTGCCGCCCGCGGCTGCCAGCTCTCCATCTTCACGCCCCAAAATGGCAAGCAGCTCTTCGATTTCCTGGTCGAAAACGGCGCGGTATGCGACTGGCGGGAAGACCACCTCCACGGCCCGGATGCTGCGCCGGGGCAGGCGGGCGTCATTCGCGTAGCGCCAGTGCCGCTGTACAATAGTTTCCAGGATGTGTATGAGCTTGCGGCTTTGTTGGGCCAGTATTTGTCGGTGGCGGGATGATTGTCGCTGTATTTGTCCTCCCAGCTGGGCTGGCTGGGGGGGAGGGATGGCATC
>CAYSPJ010000015.1:0-3728 GCA_964432875.1 uncultured Phaeodactylibacter sp.
GAGACTTGTACCGTGAAGGGCGCGCAGCCGCTGCTGGCGCTCAGGCCAAAGCCTGCCGTGGGGGCGGTGATGATCTCCACCTGCTGAGCAGTCGTATCGCTGCCGCAGGCGTTGTAAGCAATTAGGGTAATCGTATACACTCCATCGGCCGGGAAGGTATGGAGGGGGTTAACCAAAGTACTCGTATCGCCATCACCAAAATCCCAGAAGTAGCTATTGCCGTTTACCGTCGTATTAGTAAGCGTAGCGGCGGTATCGCCCGGGCTATAAGCTACCTCAAAAGCAGCAACAGGATTGCCGCCGATTTGGATGTAATTTTGTTGCACCAGCGTATCGACCGCTCCATTGCCATTGTCTACTGCCAGGATAGCTTGGTAAAGCCCGGGCTGATTATAGACAACCGTCGGGTTTTGGGCGGTAGAAGTGTCTGGGCTACCGCCGGGGAATTGCCAGTACCAGGCCAGCGGGGTACCGATGCTCTCATCGGTATAATTAACCTCCAGGCCAGGGCAGCCCTGTAGGGTATCAGCAGAAAACAAAGCTTGAATAGGCTGTACCACCGTAATAGTTTGAGAAATAGTAGCCTGCCCACACTCGTTGATAGCCGTTAGCGTGACGACATAGTCGCCGGCGGCAGCATAGGTGTGGCTAGGGTTAGGTGCTGAACTCAGGGCACTGCCATCGCCAAAGTCCCATTGCCAGCTAGTCGCATTGGCCGACAGGTCCTGGAAAGAGGCGGCTAAGCCATTGACGGTATAAGTAAAGTTTGGCTGCGGCAGCCCATTGACGGTAATGTAGCCAACTTGCGTAATCGTGTCCGAGCCGGCCCCGTTGCTGACCACCAGGGTTGCATTGTAAACCCCGGGGGTTGCATAAGTGACCGTGGGGAAAATGGCATTGGAAGCCGGGGGGGCGCCTCCAGGGAATTGCCAGGACCAGGAGTCTATTTCGCCCACTGAGTAATCGATATAATTGACGGTGAGCGGAGCGCAGCCCTGGATGACATTCGCGGAGAAATCAGCTTCCGGCGGCGTCAGCGGGATACAATCGACACTAACCCGCACGTTGTCGATGTACATTCCATTGCCGTGGTCATTGACATTTTCAATCCGGATTTTCACATTGGGCAGGCCGACAAAAGCTGCCAGGCTAATGGTGATGCAGCTGGGGCCAAACGAGCCGGCATAGCACCAATGAGCTGGCGTCGAGGGCGTAAAGGACGAAGTCTGGTCGGGTGAGGTAGCAAAGTTGCCGCCCCCAAACTCCTGGCCGGCAAAAACCAGGTGAGGGAAGGTTGTACCGCCATCAGTCGAGACATAAATCTTCAATTGATCGCTGCGGTTGGCGTTGAAGCGCCGGTAAGCATAGTCAATTTGCAGTGCCGCCCCGGTTTGGCCGGCCAGATTGAGGGTTGGGGAGATCAAAGCATCCAACTCGCCGGGGCGGTTGTAATTGAAGTTATCCATAAAGGCCGCTCGTTTGCCGTAGAGCGTGCCCCCAACCTCTTTGACTTCCCAACTCTTATTGTTGTCGGGATTGATGACCTGCCAGTTGCCCAAGCCGTCTTCAAAAGTTTCGTATAGCAAATACTTGGGCCCCTCCGTATTGATGACGATATCCGTTTGGAGCACGGTGAAATCCGTGCCGCCGGCATTGGACACGTCTAGTGAAACGGGATAGGTGCCAGGGTTGGGGTAAAACACGACCGGATTGGGTTGCGTAGAGGAGGAGGGTACACCTCCCGGGAAACTCCAGCTCCAGGAAACAGGATTATTTTGGGAAGCATCGATGAAAGGTACAAAGCTACCCGGGCAGGCATGAGTCAGTGGGGCGCTAATATCAGCGATAGGAGGCAGGGTGCCCCCACCGCCACCGCAATCGCTGAGACAGCCTGAAACCGTGCTTTTGGCATTGATGTAATTATTAATGGTGTTGGTCGAAGCAGTTGACCATTGATTGCTGGTATTTACGCTAGGTGCCATGATGAAAGGCGCCCCTGCCGCATCGTGGCCGGCGTTGAAATTGTGGCCAAACTCATGGGCTTGCAGTACCCGAAGTTGTGCCGCATTGGTCGTAAAGCGCTGTAGCACGTTGTACTCCAGGGTGGAACACAGTCCCCCAAGCCAGGCTACCCCCACGGTACCGCCATTCAGGTTGCGGTTGGTCCATAGCGATGCGAGGTCTTTAGGGAAGCCAAACCCTCCTCCATTGCCCCAGGAAGTAAAGCTATTGAGCAAAGTGCCTGCATCGGTAGAAGCAGACCAGGGGTCGCAGGAAGAGCAGGTGGAGATGAAGAACCCCGCCACGACAAAGAATACCTGGTCGTTGAACTCGTCGTCGAAGTTGGTCTGCACGTTGTTGAGCACCCCGAGCATGAAATTCTCAGTTCCGCTCACCGAGCCATAGACACTATAAAGCTGGAAGTCTGCGGCCAGCGCCAAATCCACTTCGTAACAGCTCATGAGCGCCCTGCCCATGGAGGGGGCGGGCTCTATCGGCCGGTGGTTCTCGCCCGGGGAGTGGATATCATCAGCCCCACAGCGGTGGTCGGGATTGGGGATGACATCAGATGCTTTATAAACGACATACTGATCTTCAACAAAGCCCTCGGCAAGATGCCAGGCCGGCTCGATGTAGTAAGTTTCCTGCCCGATTTCCAGAAAGCCATAGATAAAGCCACTATCCAGGGTGAGGCGTACGCGCCCCCCTGGCGGCATCAGCACTTGCCCCTTAAAGGTTTTAGTTTCCGAGCGGGGGGCGTATTCAGTGCCTTGCTCAGTGCTTACCGACAACACATAATCCGGGGCGCGTAGCTCATGGGGCGTTAGTTCGATGAGCCAGTCGTGGCTATTGCCAAGCTTGAGGCTGAAGGTCGCCAGTTCGCCAGCATCTTTCACATAGCGGCTCAGAGCTTCGGCATTGATTTGGAAAAGCTCGTACTCCCGGAAAGACCCTTCCAGGAATTCAGACTGCTGAGGAGCAAGGGCACGCCCGCTGAAAGCCGATTGGGCCCAGCTCAAAGACTGGCTGCAAGCCATGAATATCAGGAGCAAGTATAATTTGTGCATCAACAACGCTTTTTTAGTAGTTAGTGGTTTTGTCAGCAAATGGCTTGTTGCCATGGGGCAGCGTGGTGGGGAAATGAGCTGTTTCCAATCCGCACTCCGTTTTTTTGAGGAAGCACAGCCTGGCTACGCGCCTGAAAAGGCAACGTGTGGGCAGAAGACAGCCATTTCAGCCCGCGATGACCCCCATCGCTATGAGCCTGATAATAGAGTCAGCCGCAAGGCCGGCCCGATGCGGCACTTCTGCCGTCATTATAGAGTTTTCAGATGCTTTTTGGCGGGAAAATAATGCGGGGCGAAATTAATGGTAAAATACCGAAGGAAAAAAGATATTTCAAATTTAGTCTGCTATCCGCTATTATGCCAAATACTAAGCTTTTGTTAAAACGCCCCGTGCCAAGCAACTTATCGGGCTTTCAAAAGGATTATTATAAGTTGCTGACCGCGGCGCTAAAATTGGGAAATATCCCGGTAATTGCCGGTTTTAAGCCTAAGATTGCTCCGGCTGCTATATCTTTGCAAAAAACACAATCAAAAACCTATGAAGAGGACACTTCAATTGAGCTTCCTGCTCCTGACCTTTTTCCTGGCCTTCCAGCCTGACAGCCACGGACAGCGCGTGCCGTCAAAAAAATCTGATGCCGATCAGTATTTCGATGAGCG